>JAPLTN010000114.1 GCA_026398135.1 Verrucomicrobiota bacterium | reverse complement strand
TCTAAGGAGCAAGGGTTCCTCGCTGTTTTCAGTGGGTAGCTTTGGTTTGACCGCTAATGCCGCGGCTCAATGAGCGCGGCAGAGAGCGAGTGGCTTCGCGTTGCGAAACGGCTGTGTTCGACGTTACGGCCAATGGCCTCGAAATATATTAAAAACTTCTTGAATAAGCGATTATCCATTTTCCCAGCGAGGCCATTGGCCAAGGAATCGACCGCGTCGGCCGACTTGGTCGGCAGGTGAAATCTCGGCGGCGGACTTTGGCTCGCCGCATTAGCGGTTCTTTCCCGGTCTTTGCACCCACTCAAAACAGCGAAGAACCGAGCAAGGATTCGTCTCTGTTTCAGTGGAGAACGATGATCAAGGCCTAGCTTGGCATTAAGTTTACTTAGTTAAAGTCGAAAATTGGCCGCGGACGGGCAACTCCACCCTTTCAACGACCGGTTTCTTTTGTCGCGTTAGCCAGGCCCGTGGCAAAAATCCAAACTCCCATGCGGCGGAAACTAGTCCAAAAACTTAACCAAGTGTGATTTATACGTTTAATACTTTTTAGTCAAAATTCCGCATCGACATATTTACTTTTACGAATTTTGGTTCAACTTCACCCCTCCCCACCACCATCCATGAATAAACTGATTCCTTTAATCGGATTGGCTGTGCTTTGTCTCGCCGCAGTCGCTCCCGCCTCCAGTCAGTCTGCGCCGAATAATTCCGCCAGAAAAATTACAGAACAAAAAGCGGATCTAATCGAATTAATCAATCGAGGGATAAGCTCTGGTATGGGTCAAATAACGATTCCGCCGGGTCGTTACCGAGTGAGTACGAAAAGCGGAGTTTACCTTAGGTTAAATGATTTACGGGATATTACGATAATAGCCGACGGCGTGGAAATGATCTGCACCCAGACTGTTCCGGCCATTGATATAATGAACTGCGAGAACCTGACCTTGCAGGGGCTAAGCATCGACTACGACCCCCTGCCCTATACCCAGGCGCGCATCGCGGCGGTAACGGAAGATAACAACGAAATCGACGTCGTGGCCATCCCCGGTTACCCCGCCCTGCCCAGCGGGCCGACTGCGATTGAGGTTTACGATCCCGCAACCAATCAACTGCGCACCCGGAATACGAACCTGCACTTTAATTCCACTTTGGAATCCCCCAACAAAGCCACCTTGCAAAGAGAAAGCACGGTACGCTCGGTGCCTTTCGCGCAGGCGGGGGATGTCGTCGTCATCACCGCCCGGAACAACCAGTTGCCCGCGCCCCATGCGGTCAGCACCAGCAGCAGCGACCGGATCACCTTTCGCAATGTCACGCTCTACGCAGGGTATCAAGCGGGCTTCATCGAATCCAAGTCGACCGAGATCAAGTATTTAGGCTGCCGAATCGACCGTCGCCCGCCGGGTGAGGATATTGTGAGCAGGGGCTACCCACGGCTCAGATCTGTAAACCAAAGGGGAATTTTTTCCACCAATGCCCGAAGCGGCCCCCTGCTGGAACGCTGCACCATAGCCTATACCGGTTACGATAGTGTGATGTTAACCCTGGATTCGTATTACGTGGTCGCCACCAATGGAGCCACCCTTCGTGTGATCGCCTTCCGCACCGACCTGCTCGACAAAGGGGATAACGTGCAGTTTATGAGCCAGGATGGTACCCGCGCGGAAAACCGAAAAATTCTTGAAGTCGGACCTGTATCGGAGCCTTCAGACACCGAACGTGCGCTCTTCGCTGCGGAGAAGCACCTCGTCCCGCAAATAGCAAATGCGGCGGGAATCAAAGCCTATACCCTGAAGCTGGATGCCGCTGCGAATGTATCCGTCGGCACCCTGGTCAGCCACGCCGCGACGGTGGATAAAGGTTTTGTTATCAAAGAGAGCAATATCGGTTTAACCCAGCGCTTTGGCATCGTTGTCAATGTGGCTGGTGGACAAATCCTCGGCAATCGTATCACGGGAACGATGCTTTCGGGCATTTCGGTGCGGCCCTACTATGAGTGGCTGGCAGGCGGACTGGCGGACGGACTGAAAATCACGGGAAATACAATCTCCAACGGCCGGAGCATGGGCATATCCATCGTGGCCGTGGATGTGAACGGAAATCTGCCGCCGGCGGGGACTTTCCGAAACCTCACGATACGTGACAACACGATCAGCGGGGGAGCCGACCCCGGCATCGTGGTCACCTCGGTGCAAGGGTTGGTCAACACCAATAACAAAGTACAAAACAAACCCGACCTGACCCAGAACCTCAATAATTGGGATAAAACCGGGTGGGTGGAAAAGCCCGTTCAACCCGTGATGCTGTTAAATACAAAGTAAACAAACGCTTTCCCCTCCCCCCTACCCCACCATGAATAGAACGAAATGCCTGCTAGCGCTTGGCCTTTTACTACTGAACGGGTGCGCTTACTCAGAAACGAAAGAAACTGCGGTCGAAAAGACCGCGCCCGCTAAAACACCCGATGCGGAAAAACCCGGTGCCCCAGCCCTCCCGGCGGCGGCACCCGCCGAGCTCAAAGCCGATGCAAGCCGGGCCGCGGGGGAGGCAAACGCACACGCGCCAGAAACAAGCCCGGCGGTGGAAAAAGCGCACTACCCCTTCAATCCGCAGGCGGCGATTGTCAATTTTGACCTGCAAACGTTTATTAACGGTCAACTGGCCTCCGGAGCCAAAACCATCACGGTGCCGCCGGGGAGATATCGCGTAAATCCGGGCGTCAAACAACGCGCGGTGCACCTGGTCTTGGAAAACCTGACCGACGTGACGATAATCGCGAAGGGCGTGCAGATGATCTGCACCGAGACAACGCAAGCCGTGGCGATTAAAAACTGTAAAAATCTGAAAGTAATCGGGCTGACCATTGATTACGATCCGCTGACGTTTACCCAGGCGAAAATCACCGCGATGGCCGAGGACAAACGCTGGATTGAGTTTAAAATTCAAAAAGGGTATCCCGAAAATCTTGAGGAGCGCATAGAGATTTTGGACGGCAAAACGGAGCGTTTAAAGCGGAGCATGTATTACGAGTGGCTGCCCTTTGAAAAAAAGGGCCCCGGACACTACCGCGTAAGCAAAGGTGAAAATTACCGATACAACGAAAAGTTTGACCGGGAGGAAGTGGGTGACTTTTTAGTTACCAATAATGCGGACGCTCCGGGAGGATCCGCCGCCCACACCGTGGTGATCGAGCGCTGCACCGACCTGGTGCTGCAAGATATTACGAGCTACGGTAGCAACTGCTTCAGCTTCCTGGAATACTACTGCGATAATACCACCTACCTGCGATGCAAAGTGGAGCGGTGTCCGCCCGAATTCGACTTGCAACCTCGCGAACATCGCCGGCTGCGCTCCGGCAACGCCGACGCGTTCCACAGCAAACATGCGTTGCGCGGGCCGAAGCTGATCGAATGTGTGGCGGAGTACATGGGTGACGATGCGGTGAATATTTGCGGCGAGTACTATTTTGTACTCGATGCCAAGGATGATAAAATACGCATCGGCTCGCGCGGAGAAATCAACATAAAGCCCGGGCATGAGCTGGAGCTCTTCACCTACACCGGGCAGCGTTTGCCCAACGCGATCGCAACTTCGGTGCAATCGAGCGTGCCGGTCAAAGAAGAAGAAGCGGCATTTATCAAAGAGCAGCGAATGAATGCCAACAACAAGGTCTTTTTATCAAGCGGCAAGGCAAAAACCTGGGTGGTGACGCTAGATCGAAACGTGGATCTGCCACGAGGCTCGGCCATCGCCTCCACGGAACACATGGGTAACGGTTTTCTGGTGCAAAACTGCAAATTTGGCCCCAACCGCTCACGGGGCATACTGATCAAAGCGAGTCACGGCAGCGTCACCGGGAATACCCTGACCGGAAACGTAGAGGCGGCGATCCTGCTCGCCCCCGAATGGTGGTGGCTGGAGTCCGGGAGTGCGAGCCATGTGCTGATTAATAATAATATAATCAGCGAATGCGGCCAGCCCGCGATCCGGATCATAGCCCAGGCGGGAAAAAACGGCGCCCCGGGGCCTGCGGGGGCGCACAGCAATATCTCGATTCGAGGGAACCAGATCCTGAGCGCAAAATTACCTTATATTGAAGTCACCTCCACCAATTTATTAAACATCGACAACAATAAATTCCCCAAGGAAAGCGGAGTTGACGATTTAACCGGCGCCATAAAATTAACAAACTGCAAAAACATCTCGGGTTCGGATGTGCCTGCGGTGGATAAACTCTAGAAACCTTCCGCGCCGGGGCCGGATATAATCGCCCTGAAAAATTTTCTCTTCCATGAAATCCTACCTTCTGATCAGCCTCCTGCTCATGCCGATTCCAGTGCTCTGCGCCGCCGACAAGAAGCATCCGAAAACCCCGGCAACGTTCACCAACCCGATCCTGGCCGGCGACTACGCGGATCCTTCGATTGTAAAGGTGGGTGATGATTTTTACCTGACCCACAGCTCGTTCCGCTACGCCCCCGGCTTATTGATCTGGAAATCGCGCGATCTGGTACATTGGACTCCGGTTACACGGGCCCTGCCGGAGTTTTTCGGCGACATCTGGGCGCCGGACATCGTTCACCACAACGGGAAATTCTACATCTACAGCAAGAGCACCAAGGGCAACTTCGTGGTCTGGGCCCCGTCCATCGAGGGCCCGTGGAGCAAGCCGATCCTGCTGGATGTCGGCGAGATCGACCCCGGTCATGTGGTCGGCCCCGACGGGAAACGCTACCTACACTACTCCCAAGGAAACGCGGTGGAACTCGCGGATGACGGACTCTCGGTCAAGGGAAAGCTCAAGAAAGTTTATGAGGGGTGGCCGTTCCCGATGGAATGGCGTGCAGAGGGCTATCTATGTCTCGAAGGCCCCAAGCTTTTTTTTAAGGATGGCTACTACCACCTCATCTCCGCGCAGGGCGGCACGGCGGGCGCATCGACAAGCCACATGGTGGTACAGGCCCGCTCCCGCTCGCCGCTCGGCCCGTGGGAAAACTCACCGCACAACCCGGTCATTCGTACCGAGAGCCGCGACGAGACTTGGTGGTCGCGCGGGCACGGCACGGTTTTCGAGGCCTCGCCGGGCGATTGGTGGATTGTTTACCATGCCTACCGCAACAATGCGCGCACCCTTGGCCGCCAGACGCTTATGGAAGCGGTGGAATGGACGGCCGACGGATGGTTGAAATCCAAAGCCGGCCAGGATCCCGCAGGCCTGCTTGCTGCGCCAAAGCTACCCACCGCCCCCCTTGCTCCCATGCCTACCTCGGATGAGTTCAAAGGACCGAAACTCGGCATCCAATGGCAGTTTTGGGACGAATATGATCCCTCGCGTTTCGAGTTCAGAGACGGAGGGCTGGCCATGAAAGGAAAGGGTAAATCACCTGCCGATTGCAGTCCCATGACCATCATGGCGGAAGACTTGGCGTACGAGGTGACGGTGGATGTCGAAGTCAAAGGCAAGGCCCAGGCCGGGCTTATACTGTTCTACAATCCGTCCGCTTATGCCGGGCTGGGCGTCGGCGACGGCGCGATCTGGCAGGGCGCGATGGCAACCCTGCGCCGCAGTCGGATCGCGGCACCGGGTAATAAAATGACGCTCCGGCTTTTGTTTGACCACAACGAGGTCGAGTTCTTTGCCGGGCCGGACGAGAAAACCCTGACTAAACTCGATAAATCCGAAGACCTCGAAGGCTACAACCACACCACCTTCGGAGGGTATCTCTCGCTTCGCCCCGCTATCTATACGGCAGGAGAGGGTGAAGCCATCTTTCGGAATTTCCGCTATAAGAAGCTTCCTGCCAAGTAAGCAGGGGAAGGCTCAACCAAGTCACGCCATGCAGGGCGTTCGCTTGCGAATGCCGGGTTGGTCGTTCGTTCGTGTCCGTCTCGGCGGGCGCGGACGACGGAGAGCGATGTCCCTGCAATCGAAACCGGCGTTCGCTGCATTTTATGCCAAAGTCCCGATGAATTTATACTTTGTCACAATGTAGCACCGGTCGGTGACCGGTTCCGCCCTCCAAACCGCACCGGTCAGCGACCGGTGCCACACCAATTATCGTTTCAAAGTCTAAAACCATGGGGGAATTGGTATTAGCTAAAGCGCAGGCAACGAGGACCAGGCAGCGGATCATAGACGCGGTGGGGTTCATGATAAACGGGGTTTATAAAAGTGCAGGGGATAAACTTATTATAAACTAATTATAGACTATTTCCTGGCCAGGGCGGCGCGCAGGGCGGCTTCTTTTTCCGCCGTCCAATAACCGCACTCCAAACGCAGAAACACCGATGTGTACGGCAGCAAGAGGTTGGTCTTGAGAATGAGCACGTGCACCAGGGATCCGGCGCGGTCCAAGTCGCGGATAATCGTCTCGTGCGGCGTGCGTTCGATCAAGAAGCCCTCGAGCAAGCGGTCCAGCTTCTGGCGGTAATCATTTATGCCCGGCGCATGGACCTCGGGCACGGCGGTCAGCTCCGCGTCCAACAGAGCCACCGGGGTGACGTGCGGCACTTTTTTAATCGCGGCCAAAACCTCCCGAACCACCGTGAGTTGGTCGGCGCCGGTGACGATCGTCTCCACCCCCGGGCTGACTTGCGCCGGGTAGGCGGCATCGACGATGCAGATCCAGTTGCGGTGGCCGTAAGCGGGCAGGCGTTGCTCCACCTGTTCGCGCCAGGCGGGATTTACGCCCGCCACGCCGGTGAAAGCACCGCAAAGCGGAGCGAGGAGTACAATCGATAGACGGAATAAACGGGAGGGGTTCATATAATTATTGGGTAACAACCAGGGTGAGTTCGTTGCCGGGGGTGAGGACGAGGGGTCGAGCGAGTGTGATACGGATGGCGCCGGCTTCGACCGTGGGTCGGGCGGAGAGTTTTTTCCCCGCGTAGCTAACAGAGAGTTTACGCACTGCTTGGGTTGGTTTGGGCAAGGCCAGTTTGATTTGGCTTAGGTTTACTTCGCCGCGCTTTATAATAAGCCCCGCTTCGAGTTTATTATTATCCGAGAGGTATTGCTGGCGATAAGCGCCCCACCCTTCGGCGGCGGTGAACGCGGCCTTGAAATTCTCCGCCCCCAAACGCGGGGCAAAGCCGATCACCCCGGCGGGTCCATCGTACTCAAAGCCGGCGCAGGCCAGGAAGGTCGCATAGCTGGCCATCGCCCGTGCGTAGTGGTTGCCGGCCTCGGGCTCATTAAAGGGATTCCCCTTGGTGGGACTTTCGGGCTGGTGGCGGTCGTGGATGGCCCGGGCCACCGTGAGCCCCTCCGCGACCATGCCTTCATAGATCAGGTGCGAAGCATAGGCATGCTCAAAGCCGGACATGGTCTCGTTATAGAAACCTTGGTGAAAGTAATTCCCGCCGTTCCAGAGATGGTCAGGATTTTTACCGTCAGGGCGATACGAACCTTCGGGCCAGGTGGCCATGAGGGTGCCGGCGTTGCCGGGCTTGGAAAAGGGCCGGGCGGGCTTGTTTTCCGGCAGGGAGTAGTAAGGGCCTACATCCTCCATGAAGTTATTACGGTAGATCGAGGCGAGGGCGGCCCGGGTCTCTTTTTCAGGTAATATGCGGCCCAGCCCGGTGCGCCAGGCCCATTGCTGGCCAAGCACCTGGTCGATGTGGCTGCCGTCATAAGAGCCCGGACGCCATTTCTCCCCGACGGGCGAGATATGGATGAAACGATCGCCGTTCCAGAGTTTGGCGAGGAAGTTTTTTTGGCCGGTGGCGATGCGCTCCTGACACAAACCGGCAAAGGCTTGGTCACCGGCGATGCGGGCCATTTTTTCCACCGCCGTGAGCGCGGCGAGGTTCATGCTCGAAATCCACGCCCCGGGGCCGGCGATGTCTTCGTCCAGGGTGTGGTGGGTTACGAGATCGGGCAAGCCGTCGCCATCGCTGTCCTGCGCGATCAGCCATTGCGCGGCCAAACGAATTTGCGGCCAATAGGATTTAACAAACGAGTCGTCCGTGCCCAGCAGGTGGGTGCGGTAGGTGCGGAGCAGGATGCCGCATTGTCCATCGATCGAGGCCCAGTGTTGGTAACCGTTGCCAAAAAGCGTGGGCTGACTGGGCAGGGGATCGAGGGAGCCGGGCTGTCCATCGATGCGCATGGGCAGGCTGCCATCCGTCTTTATGCCGACGCCGGGCAGGTAATCGGCCATTACGCGCAGGGATTTTTCCAATTCGGGGAATAGGCGGCCGGCGCCTTCTTCGTAATGCCAGACGTGGTTGCACGTGCCGGGGAAGGAGTAAACCCCCTCAAAACCATAAAAACGCCCGTCGGCAAAACGGTGGCTGGTGCCGGTGGCGAGGGTGGATAAGTTGGCGATGGAGCGATCCAGCAGCCAGCGAGGGAGAGTGGAGTCGTAATAAGTTTTGCGCCACAAATCGATGGCCGACACCAGACCGGGACCGTCGGCGGCGAGCTTATCCACCACCGCCGATGCGGAGGCATACTGGTTGGAATACCAACGGCCCGTGCCTTGAACCTTGCCCCAGTCGCTCAACTCGAAATTCGGGAAGTGCCAGGCAATCGCGAAGGTGAAAGTGCGCGACTCGCCCGCTTGCAAACGGAAGGGCGCGGTAAGCGCGCCGAGTTGGGTCTGGTCAAAAGGCACCCTCAGGGCCGCCGGTGCCGGGGCTGCGCCGCCGGCCAGGTTGCCGGTCACGGAGGGCAGCGCCTGGGCGCTGGCATCGGGAGCGAGCAGGGTTAATGCCAGGGTGCCAAAGTCCGGGCGCTCGGTGATGGGCGGGAGCACGTTGTCCATGAGCTCGACCTGGTCCAGGGTCAGGCCGCTCTTCTCCGAGGCGTCCGTGACCACCAGGCGCGCTTTTTTACCCACATGCGGGCGCAAATCCCATTGAATCAATTGAAGTTCCGTACTCCGCCAAGGATACGCGGTGAAAAGCACTTCATTGCCGCTGCGCAATTCCACGCGCAGGTTTTTATCGTCGCGATCCCCGGCCAGCCGGAAGGCCAGGCTGTTGCGATCCAAGGTGAATTCAGGGGATTCAAGCGTGCCTAGAGCCGCCGGACCGGCGGCGGTGGCGAGAGAACTGGCGCAAGCCGAACCTTGCATATTGCCGGGCTTTTGCCCCGGTAAATCCTTGTAAGCCAAAGGTGAAATGCCGAAGGCCGACCCGGCGGATTTCCAACCCATGAAATCGGTGGTTTCAAAGTTGGCCAAAAGCAACGATGACAAAGGTTTCGCAGTATTGGCGAGAGCGGCGGCGGAAGGGTCGGCGGAGAACTCGATGGCGAGGGCGCCCTTGAGCTTTCGGGCTGCGGATACGCGATGGCCTTCTTCGGCGCGGAAACCGGAGTGATTCAGAACCCCATTTTCCAGCCAGCCGAGCACATCGCCTTCCACGGCCTCAGCACTCGAGTTTTTCAAGGTGAGGCGCAGAAAGGTGGCCGGGATGCCGGACGAAAGGGTGTCCAGCGGCACAAAGGGGGCTATGCCCTCCAGCGTCATACTGAGCGGCAGCTTGTTTGCCCCCAGATAGTTAACCACTCCCGCCGGATAATCAGCGGTGAACGTCGTGGCGGGAAACGTTTTAAGATTAAGCGGGAAACTGGCGAGTGCGCCGGCAGCGTCGCGCACCCGAACCGAAAACCCCTGCGCCACCTGCGCCCAACGCCGCACCAGCGGGGAGGAACCAAAGCCCCGTCCATTCATAATATCCCAATGGGACAGGCTGCCATCGCCCTTGAAGTAAAGTTGACCGGCGTAAATGCCGCCGACCGGCATGGCAATGGTGGCGAGCTGATCAGCGGTATAAACCCGGGGAGAGCCCGGTGCGGAAAGCTCTGCGAATTTGGCAGGCGACACCGCCGACACCGGGCCGGGGGCCGTAACCGTGACGGCAGCCGCCAGCCCGGCCGGACCGCCCAGACTTGCGGCAAGTAAAAGCATTAATCCAAAGCGTTGACTAATAAGGTTAAAACTCGCCGGAGGGGGAGTCGGGGACGGGGTGATCATGGGGGTGGGGTATCGGGGTGGGAGGATTTGAAATAAATCTAGCACAATGTATCATAATTCGCCTAACTGCACCATATTCGTTCCTGCCCAAAACATACGCCAAACTATCGCCTTGATTAAGCGCTCAAACCTGCATTTACAACCCGGGAATTATTACCACCCACGAATAATTTCAAGCTCCCCCTGATTCTACTTTATAACTCGAAAACATTACGGCGGAAATACCCGGGAACAGCCGGAAAAATGCAGGGCGGGACTTCGATTTTACTTAAAATGATCTAAAAAAGACTGAAGCAATCGGAGTTTTGACCACGGATATCACAAATTAACACGGATATAACCCTATCTATCCGTGCCCGTCCGTGACATCCGTGGTTAAAGTAGCAGGTTATAGGAGTTTGAAAATGAATTGATACCCGACTTTAGAAACACCCCCGCAGACCACGCATGACCGCCGCAATTAAAATAAGTACCCAAGGCAAGGAGCCGAAAGCGCCGTCCGCACCCGAATATGCCCCTGTCCGCTGGTTTGATTACAGTCCTCGCTGCCGGCAATATTCCTTTAACCAAAATCCCGCCTTAAATGAATATATGGAAAAACGCGGGATTCGTTGGGCGGGGGTGGACGACTTGCACCTGCAATTTGAAGCGGGCACGTCTTGCTCTGAAACGCATCTCATTTGGCTGCCCTTTACCGGCCGGATGGAGTGTGACGTGGGTATGGGTTATCAGCCCTTGAATTCGGGCGACCTGGCGGTTTGTCCCGCACGCCACCCGCACCGGCTGCGTCTGGCCTCAGCCTCGGCCACCGGGCTATGGATCCACTTCCACCATACGCAGCAGTGGAAACGATTTTTGCCCGTAAAACCAGGGGTTTATCCCGGCCTGCCCCTCGGGCACTTGCAGGGCTTGGTCTATTCTTATATACTAAAGGAAAATGATTTAAGTAAAAACGGAATAGGCGGTTGTTTACATGCCATGGAACTCATTCTCCTTAGCATCGATCAGGCACTGGATGATATCACGGAAGCTAAAAGCAGCGATTTTAAGACCAAAGTCAGCACCCTGGAAGCCCGGATCCAAGCGACCCTCCAGGCCGATTGGACCGTGGCCAGACTGGCCCGTGAGCTCCATATGAGCACGAGTAATTTACACAAAACGATGCTGCGTCATTATGGTATCAAACCCGCCGACTTGATTACTCGGCTGAGAATCAACCATGCGATAAGCCGGTTATTAAACACTGACATGACCCTGGCGGATATTGCCGAGGAGACCGGGTATTCGAGCGCCTTTGCCTTTTCATCCGCATTTAAACGGAAGGTGGGCCGCAGCCCGAAATATTTCCGAGTAGATAATCTGGGCCCGTAAATCCAAGCAAACGGCATTGGCACTAATACAATTAGCCTCAACCTAAATCCGGCAGTAGGAATTAACCACGGATTGCACGGAGAGCACGGATAAAGGCAGTTACGGATCAGATACCTATGAATAAAAAATCACCCGCAGGGTGACACAGTGAGTTCTATAACGCCTTGATAATCGGTGTCTATCTGTGGAATCTGTGGTTCAAATGTTTTTTCTAGGTTAACCGCTAATGCTGCGGCTCAATGAGCGCAGCGGGGAATCGAGTGGTTTCGCGTTGCGAAACGGCCGTGATCGAGGTTACGGCCAATGGCCTCGGCAAAAAGTAAAAAACCGCATGAATCCGTGATTGTCCCTTTTCCCAGTGAGGCCATTGGCCGAGAAATCGAATGCATCGGCCGAACTTGGTCGGCAGGTGAAATCTCGGCGGCGGACTTTGGCGCGCCGCATTAGCGGTTCTTTCCCGGTCTTAATACCAACAACCGCTTGCTTTCAGACTTTAACGCAGAGGCTCCAAGGCGCAGAGAAAGGCAAAAGTCCTTCTTTTCCTTATTTTTGCGCACTTAGCACCTTGGCGACTTTGCGTTAAGAATAGTCCGGTTTCCTGAGGGCTTTGGGATTATATCCCCGCCCCGCCCCGACTTCATTATCGCAATAACTCAGGGAGGATTGTCTTGGTTTCGCCGTTTATAATAATCGATACCGGGCGGGGTGCAGGCGAAGTTATGCGGTAGCGGGTCACTTTACCCTCGTTCCACTCCATATCGACCGTGATATTACCCCGCGCCCGCAAACCCTTCACGGAGCCGGACGCCCAAGCTTGAGGCAAAGCGGGCAGCAAATGAACCACACCGGCGTGGCTCTGCAATAACATCTCGCAGACGCCGGCGGCGTAGCCGAAGTTTGCGTCAATCTGAAAGGGTGGATGGGTGGCCAGAAGATTGGGCGTGAAGGACGTTCTCAGCATACCCCGCAAAATTTTAAAAGCGCGGTCGCCATCATGTAAACGCGCCCATACACAGACTTTCCAGGCCCGGCTCCAACCCGTGGATTCATCTCCTCGCGCATTCATCGAAACTTTAGCCGCCTCCGCCAATGCAGGCGTGGTGATGGGCGATATCTGGCGCCCGGGATACACCGCGATCATGTGGGAAAAATGGCGGTGCGTATTCTTCGGATCGTCGATATCCTCCGCCCATTCCTGAAGCTGCCCCCATTTGCCGATTTTTGGCCCGAGTAAACGCGAGCGCAAATCTTCAATTTTCGCACGATAAGCCTTGTCCACGCCAAGCACCTTGGAAGCTTCGATGTAATTGGTGAACAAATCATAGATTAATTGCTGGTCATAGGAATTGCCGGAGACCACCGGACCATGTTCCGGAGATTTGCTTGGCGGCCCGACGAGTTTGCCATCGGGACCCTCCTTTAATGAATCCTCCCAAAACTCGCACAGCTCCTTTAATATGGGATAGGCGCGCGTCTTTAAGTATTTTTTATCGTTACTAAAAGCATAGTGATCCCAGATATTCTGGGCCAGCCACGCGGCGTCGCCCATGCTCCACGGGCAGGTAGCGCCGCCAAAAATACCATTCTCCCAGCGGGTGGCCCAGCCGCGGACGCCGAACTCCCGTTTGGTTTCTTCACGCCGGACGGGTATCACCGAATGCAGCCACTCGGAAAAGGGCTGGAAGGTTTCGCCGATGTTGGCGGCATCGACAAACCAGTAATTCATCTGCACATTTACGTTGGCATGGTAATCCGAACGCCACATCGGGTCATTGCTGTCATTCCAAATGCCCTGAAGATTGGCCGGCAAATCACCCGGACGTGAACAGGAAATCATCAGGTAGCGGGCGTATTGAAACAGCAGCACCTCAAGCTCGGGATCCGGTACGCCTTGCAGCGAGGCATCATCCGCGTGGCCGTCGTATACAGAACCTTTTCTCTCGGATTGTTCGCCCCCGCGGTACGAAATCAGGCGTTTGTCGGTGGGCAGATTCGCCACCCCGGGTGCGGTGGTGCCGACGGTGACTGAAACACGCTGGAAAAGCGTCGCATAATCGCTGACGTGCGCGTTGAGCAATTCATCGTAATCAGTCGCCGAAGCCTTGGCGAGGCGTTTGTTAATGGCGTTTTGTGGATTATCCCCGCGCCAATTCCTGGCCCGTTGATTGATATAATCGGTGCCGGCATCCAGATAAAGGGTAAGATCATCCACGTTCTTGAAGGTGATTTTGCCGTCGATCACCTGCAATGAACCACCGGAGTGCCGAACTAAAACGCGAGCCGCGTAGTCCAATTGAATGTCATAATCCTTGCGACCCTTGGATAGCGAATGCACATAACCATCCAAATTACCCTTGATGGATAATCCATTGCTGTCCACGGTTGTCGCGCCTTTGTGTGCATCTTTCAGACTTATGGAACCACTGATCGCCCCGGGCTTGTCGGCCGTATAACGAAAAACCATAACCCCGGCGGGCTTGCTCGCAAAATACTCACGTTTATAATTTACCCCTTCGCTCAGGTAGGTGATCGTGTGCACGGCCCGATTAATGTCCAGCTCGCGCCTGTAGCCGGTGGACACCTTGGATTCAAAATCAATATAAAGATCGCCAAAGGCTTGGTACGCTCCGGTGTCCGATTCGTCGCCGATCCAAAGCGTGTCTTCGTTGAACTGGATGCGTTCCTGCTCGACTCCGCCGAAAATCATCGCGCCCAGGCGTCCATTCCCGATAGGCATCGCTTCCTTCGCCCAATTAACCGCAGGTTTTTGGTGCCAGAGTTTGTTTTCGGCGGCAGATGCCGGACTCCACAACATTAATAAAGCAAAAGCGTGAAAAAATAGAATTCTTAAGGACATAATTGACGGTTATATTTATTGCAGGTGGTTTAATAAAAGACACAGACCGATCAAGGAGCGGGGGATGATGTAAATACTGTTCCAGATTAGATTGACTGCTTCAGATGGCAGAAGATTCAACGCCTGAAATGCGCTCGAAAACTCGACTTGCCGCCAGCCTTCGACTGCTTGCACTGCTTTGTTATCCGGAACCAAAAAACGAACTTTCGCAGAAATGGGCCATAAGAGGCACAGAAGCCAAAAAACAGGCCGATCTCTAGTGCTTTCTGTGCCTATAGTAGCCCTATTTCCGGTCAGTCAAGGTGGTTGGACAAAGTGGAACTAAGGTTTTTTGAGGCCCGTACCCGTCAAAGCAGCGGACTCTTTGGAGACCAGGACGGGCTCCTCGAGGTTAACCCGGTCGGAATCTCGAACTTCAAACAAGGGACCCATCGGGGTAGTGGAAGGGTAGTCCGTGGTTCTTTCAAGGCGATTATTGCGGAAGGTAAGACCGTCAACCGAGTACAGATTCAGCAAGGGCTGGCTGGAGAAAACCCTGAAGAGATTATCTTCGATCAGAATGTTCTTGTTATAGCGGGTAGTTGCTTGAGCCTCCTTTGCGATACCGGAGCCCACCATAATAACACCTCGGCCCCATAGACCGAAGTTGCAATTATCGAAGGTGTTGTTGCGGATAACCACATCGCGCACGCCGGCCTGC
>JAPLTN010000098.1 GCA_026398135.1 Verrucomicrobiota bacterium | reverse complement strand
TCAGCTTTATTGGGTCGGCTGGGCCGAGGTCGGCGACCTGGAGCGCATCTTCGGCGAAAAAAAGACGGCATAATCCCTTGCTGGAGTAAAACGGCCTGCCCGGCCGTATGGGCGCAGCCTGCCCATTTTCCGACGACGGGCGGCTTCCCTCTCTTGGATTTATGCTTTTGGGCGCATCAATTTACCTCACGAACCCGCCGACTATCAATTAGCAGGTGCGCTGCCGAACACTAATGCCTTTGCCCGGCTTAATTTTACTATGAACACCGGAGGCGGCCACTTCGTAACTATCAAATCGTTTTTAAATCCCAAGCCCGGCAGCCGGAACTTGGAATTTGATCCCGCCAAAGTGATAAAGCCCGCGCCCTAACGCCTTCGCAAGGTCCCCCAATCAACCAAACGGCACACGTCGCGCCCGCCCTGCGCAGACTCCGAGCTGTCACGCCGTCTGCTTCCTCCTCCGCGCCTTGCGGCGCTCCGTCCGGTGGAGTGCAACCCCGCTGCGCCCGGCAGGCTGCCGGGCGCGCCTCAACCCGGTGCGCCCGCTCGCTTCGGGTTAAATAGGCTGTATACCTGTTCGCCGCCCGCGTCCCTAGCCGACCAGGGCCAGCTCGACCAGGGCCCGCAGCCGCTCCGGCCGGGTGGCGGTGGTCTTGGCCACGAAGCCCCCCGCATGCGCGAAATGCACGTCCGGCTCCCCAAGGATGCGGGTGAAATCCAGCCGCGCATTATCCCGAAACCGCGACAACCCGAAACCCGCACTCCGCCGGTCCGGACAAATCGTGCCGATCACCGTCTCCGTCAGCCCTTGGGCGACCAAATAACGATCCAGCCCGGAAGACGGATCGTCCGGCAGGGGATCGGTGCGCGGCAGATAAAGCACTTCACACCCGACGAAACCCGGCTGGGTAAGCGGCCAGCGCTGGGCATGCGTGGCGATGTAGTCGAGCCGGTTGCGGCCGTTTCGCAAATAACCCAGCAAATCGTCGCCGATCATGCGCATGATCTCCCACAGGGGCTCGCCCGGTTGATGCCGGGGCACCTGCGCGAAACGGCGCAACAGCGTGCCATCGATCGGCGAATTTAACCGCACCACCACCTCGCGCTCCACCCCGAGCCAGCGCGCGGTTTCGTTCGGACCCCGGCAGTCGAACCACTCGGCCGGCTCCAACCAGTCGCAAAACGCCCGGGCGTCGGCATAGAGTCCGAGATGCTGAAAAATCAGTGAAATCGAGCAGGTCGGCGGGTGGTCGCGCGGGAGCTGGTGATGATCGAAGTTGTTAAGCTCCGGTTCGTGACGATGCCCCACATCCACCACCAGCGTGGCCGGATCGGCGAGATCGCCCTCGGCGGGTTCGCGCCGCAAAATCGGCACCGGCGCCACGGCGAGCAGCACGCAACAGGCGAGAAACTCGTCTTTGTGCGCGCTGCCGGGATGGGTGAGGATCGTGGTGAAAAGAGGCATTTGAATTTTCACAATAACAGTAAACCCGCGCTTCGCGAGCGCAGGGTGTATCCGTGCGAGATTTATGCGTGGCGATTTGCCAAACGCGCCCGCACCGCCACGGTGGCACCCATGTCGTCTTGGATATACATCGCAGCAGGCGTAGCCGTGGTCCTTTTCGCGGTCTGGTGGCCGATGCGCGACTACGTGCGCATCCGCCGCAAAGACTGCTGCGGCAAGGGCTGCGGCTGCCTCTTCCCGGGCAAGCCCCCCGAAGAGAAAAAGTAAGCACGCGACGAGGTCTCTAATTTTAGTTAGACTTCAAGTTTAGGTTCATTGGCCGGGACGGCCAACACTACATGTAATGCCTACATGTAATGCCTAGCTTACTGGCATCTGATGATTTGTGTAGCGTTGGCCGTCCCCGGCCAATCTCCGACTTTCTGCCCATCTTGATCTCAAATTGGGCTTAACCAAGAAAAAGCATTTGAACCACAGATTCCACAGATAGACACGGATTATCAAGGCATTATAGAACTCACTGTGCTCACCCTGCGGGTGATTTTTTATTCATAGATATCTTATCCGTAACTGCCTTTATCCGTGCTCTCCGTGCTCTCCGTGGTTAATTCCTACTGCCGGATTTGGGCTTAACATTGAGCGAACGGAATCTCGGCCCGCACGATGGTCCCGTGGCCGGGCGCCGATTCCAGGTGCAACGAGCCACCCACCATCGCGAGCCGCTCGCGCATGCCGACCAAGCCGAGACGTTTGTTGGTTTTGGCGTTCAACACCTCCGATACCACGAAGGACTTTCCGTTATCGTGTAATTCCAGCCGGATCGCCCCGGCGCTGTGGGTGATGCTGATCACCACCTCGGTGGCCTGGGCATGGCGCACGATGTTGTTCAACGCCTCCTGCGCCACGCGGTAGAGCACGGTGCGCTTGTCCCCGTCCAGCGCTTCCACGCCGGGGAAGGCGATGAAGCTGATCTTCATTTTTTTCCGTGCGGCGACCACCTTCACGTAAGCATGAATCGCCGGGATCAGCCCCAAATCATCCAGGACCGCCGGCCGCAGCTCCCGCGCGAAACTGTGCACCGCCGTCACCGATTTTTCCACCAGACGCTGGGTGCGGCGGATCTTGGCCCGCACCTTGGCGCCACCCAGCACGGCCACCTTGGCCAAACTCGACAGTTCCATGTTTATGCCCACCAACATCTGCACCACATCGTCGTGCAGCTCGCGGCTGATCGCTTTGCGCTCGTTTTCCTGTTCGGTGAGAAACTGGCGGGTGAGGCCGCGCAGCTTGCGCTGCATCAGCTCCGAGTCCGCGAGCAGCAGGCGGTAAGTCTCTTTGCCGTTTTTAATAAAAGCCACCGTCGCCTTTAAACGATGATTGGCGGCGGTGATTTCGGCCGTCCGCGTGGCCACCACTTCCTCCAGCTGCGCAGCCCGGGCGCCCAGCTCGGTGCGCGCCGCCCTCAAGAGCTCTTCCGACTGTTTGCGCTCGGTGATATCGCGAATGTTGCACTGGATGACCTGCTCGTCGTCCTCACGGTACAGATTGCTGACAAACTCCACCTCGCAGCGCTGCCCGCCCCGGGTTTTAAGCGGCAGGTTCTCGTAACGGATAAACCCGTCTTTCCTCAAAATCTGGAAGGCCTGCTGGCTGGCGGCCTCGTCCTGCAAAAGACCGATCTCCCAGAGTTCTTTCTTCAGAAGCTGCTCCCGGGAGTAGCCGAGGAGTTTCATCATAAACGGATTGGCCTCGGTGATTTTGCGGGTCTCCGGGTCGAGCATCAGGATGCCGTCGCGCGAGGCCTCGAAAAGCCGGCGATAACGCAGCTCCGAGCGCCTGAGCACCGCCTGGTAAGCCAGCACCTCGGTCACATCTTTAAAGCCGAGCAAAATCGCCTTCGGTCGTCCGCTCGTCTCTTTGAGCATGCGTGCGTTCAGCAGTAAATTCCGACGCCCCAATCCCGCGAAGGTATGGGTGAGTTCGTAGTCGTTGAAGAAACTGTTTTTGGGAATGATCTCCTCCAACAAGTGCCGCAGCCGGGGAATATCCCAGGCGCCGTTGCCGAGTTTGAAAATCAACCGGCCGTGCGCTTTGGCGGGGGTAAGGTTAAAGGCGCGGTAGAAGGCTTCGTTGGCGGTTTGCAGGCGGAGATCGGCGGTGAGAACGACCAGCGGATTGGGCACGGTGCGGATGATCGCCTCGGCATGTTCCTGCGACTCGACGAGATAATGATTCAACTGGCTTAACTCCTGGTTCCGGGTGGCGAGCTCTTCGTTGACCGTGATCAACTCCTCGTTGGTGGATTCCAGCTCCTCTTTCGAGGTCTCCAGCTCCTCGTTCAAGCTCTGCAGTTCTTCGTTGGAGGACTGGGCCTCTTCGCTCGAAGTCTGAAGCTCCTCGTGTGCGCTTTCGTGCTGTTCCTGGGTGGACTGCAGGTAATCGCGCGTATCGGCCAGATCGCGCTCCAAGCGTGCGATGTAATCGGCCTCGGCGTGCTTGGTGCCGGGTCGCCGGACTTTGACCTCCGGCACAAACGCGGTGAATGCGGGCGCGTCCCCCTCCACCGTCTCAAACAAAACCAGAAAACACACTTCCTTCAGGTTTTTGAGCGGAATGACGACAAACTGCACCCGCCTGGCTTGCCCATCCAACTCGTAGCCCACCGGCGCATGGCGCACGATTTTATCTTCTTTCCTGGCCTGGGCGATCGCGTCGCGCAGCGGCAGCATCAAGCCCGTCCGGGCCATTTTAAGCACATGAAGACTGGCCTTGCCGCTTGGGGGTTCGAGAAACCCGCCGGTGGCGCCGCGAAACTGCAGAATGTGCAGATCGGCATTAATCAAAACACTCGGGGGCGCGAAGGCGTTTACCATCAAACGGTCGGCCTCGCGCTCGGCGCTCAGTTTACGCGTAAAGCTCGCCGTGCCGTCGGCACGTTCGGGTCCGCCGGCCCCGGACAGACTGCGCAGAGCAGGTGAGCCGACGCGCTCGCCCCGGGGGGACTTGACCGGCAGGTAAAAGGTCGGGGTCGCCACCGCTTTTTTAACGTAGATCTTCTGCTGCCGGTCGATGGGGGCGAACAGATCGGAAAAACCGCCGATGGATTCGGAAGCGCCGAGAAACAGGTGGCCGTGCGGCTTGAGCGTGTAGTGAAAGGTGGGCAGCGCTTTTTTTTGCAGGCAGGGCTCCAGATAGATCATCAGATTGCGGCAGCTGATCATATCCATGTGCGAAAACGGCGGGTCGTTGATCAGGTTTTGCCGGGCGAAAACGATCTGTTCGCGCAAGGCCTTGATCACTCGAAAGCCTCCCTCCTCCTCGATGAAAAACCGTTTCAGCCGTTCCGGCGCGAGGTCTTCCGTCTGGCTGCGGGTGTAGAGCCCGCGGCGGGCCTTCTCCAGATTCGGCTCGCTCAGGTCGGTGGCGAAAATCTGCAACTTGCGCGGATGCGGGATCCGCTCGGCACACTCGTTGAACAGCATGGCGAGGGAATACGCTTCCTGCCCGGTCGAACAACCCAGGACCCAAAAACGCACCAATTCATCGCCGGGGATTTTAAGGAGCGCGGGAAACACTTTTTTGCGCAACACATCGAAGGCCTCCGGGTTGCGGAAGAAACTCGTCACATTGAGGAGCATGTCCGCGTAGAGCGGATCCAGCTCGGCCGGGTTTTCGCGTAAGAAATCGGCATACGCACCCAGCGTCGCGAGTTTGTTCAACAGCGCGCGCCGCGAGATTCGCCGGTGAATGGTGGTCGTCTTGTAATGGGAAAAATCCACCCCCGTATGCTCGCGCAGCAGCAGCAGAATCTGATCATAGTCCTCGGCACTGGAACGTTCGCCCAACTCCGAAGCCGCGTCTGCGGCGGAGGCGGTGTCGGCGGGCCGGGGCGCGCGAACCGCCTGACGCTTGACCTGGGCCGGGGCGGCGTAGGGATGCTTCGCGATCCGAACCAGCTCCCTGGCAATCTCTTCCGGCGAGAGCACGCAATCCACGCAGCCGGCGTCCACCGCGCTGCGCGGCATGGACGCATGGGCGGCCGAGGCATCCTGGGCGAAAGTGATCCCCCCCTCGGCTTTGATCGCTTCGAGCCCGACCGTGCCATCGGTGGCGTTCCCCGAGAGGATGACTCCGATGGCTCGCTCGCATTGACCCAAGGCGAGCGATTGGAAAAAACCGTCGATCGTGTGCGGCTTGGCGCTCTGCTCTGAGCGGGTATGCAGCCGCAAGAGACCGCGACTGAGGCTCAGACTGCGATTCGGAGGGATCACATAAACGTGATCGGGGGCTACTGGCAGGCCGTCCGTGATTTCAAGCACCGGCATCGCGGTGACCCGACCGAGAATGCTGCTTAACTCACTGGCGTGGTCGGGATCCAGATGCTGCACCAACACAAAGGCCATGCCCGTGCGCGCCGGCAGATTTTTGAGCAAACGGGTAAAAGCCTCCAAACCCCCGGCGGAGGCGCCGACCCCCACGATCCAGCCAGCGCCGGGTGGCAAGGGGGATTTAACCGGCAGTGGAGCGCGACGGACCGTTTTGGTGAGGGAAGTTTTCATGATGGTGCGGTGGGTTTCGGGTCCCGTAACCAAGCTGCATAGGCCCTGGTTTTCCGGCCCGGGAAAACACGCACGCATCCTGCAAGGCCCCGGGTGGGGTGCTTCCTCGCAGTCGTTCACCCGCCCAGCATCGGCCCTGCGGCGGCAGAAGCGACCGTTAAACCCGTAAATCGGTTCACGTGCCAGATGGGGTGTAACAAAAGTGATGTCACTGCAGCCGCCGAGGTGACACAGACATTCCTGTCTGTGCTCAGATTACCAGGCTCCGCGACAAGCCCACAGGCAAGAATGCCTGTTTCACCACCGAGCTGACATCACTTTGTGTCACACCCTGCCAGATTAGCCGAGTGAATCGAGACTTGCATTTTATTCGATCATCATTCTGTTCCGCCCCATCGCATCCGTTGCGATAACCAAACCAAACCAAAACCAAAAACCATCATGATCAAGAAGACCGCCCTTGTTCTCGCCGCACTCGTGTCCGGCGTTTCTACTCAAGCCGCTGACCTCTCCGTCACCCTCGACACCACCTACGTGACCGATTACGTATTCCGTGGCGTTCAAGCCGGCGAAGAGTCCATCCAGCCCTCGGTCGAGGCCACCTATGGCGACCTTTATGTAGGCGCTTGGCACTCCTCCGCCCTCAGCAACAAGACCGACCTCACCGAGACCGATCTCTATGCCGGTTACAACATCAAGATCGACGACACCTTCTCGGCTGACGTCGGCTTGACCCGCTACCTCTACGAAGGCAAAAGCGCCAGCGACACCAGCGAAGCTTTCGTTGGCATCAAGGCCGACGTCGCCCTCAGCCCCAGCCTCTACTACTACTACGACTTCGATCTGGAAGTGAGCACCTTCGAGGCTTCCGTCGGTTACAGCGTTCCTGCTGAAGCCATCAAGGCTTCCTTGGACCTCTCGGCCAAGGCCGGCAACGTCCTCACCCACAAGTCTGCTTCCGAAGACCGCGTTTACGGTTCGGTTGGCGTCGCCATCCCCCACAAGCTGGCTGAAAACGCCACCCTCACCGTTGGCGCTGACTACATCGTCAATGACGGCGGCGAGTTCATCGACGGCGAAGCCGACGGCTTCGTCGGCAAGCTCGGTCTCTCCATCGGCTTCTAATTTCGCCCTGCGAAGTTAGTCCGAAAAAATAGACACCACCTCACTCAAGACCCGTCACCGCTTCCGGCGGTGGCGGGTTTTTCTTTTTTCTCTGTAAATCGACTGTTGACAGGCCTCGTCCTGTCTTATGCCTTCCACCTCTTTTCTCATGAAAACGTTCCTCGCCAAGCAGGAGACCGTGCAGCCCAAGTGGCATCTCATCGATGCCGAGGGCGAGGTTCTCGGTCGCATCGCCGTCAAAGCGGCAAATCTCATCCGTGGTCGCCACAAGGCCTCCTACACGCCGTCCGTGGACACGGGCGACTTCGTCATCGTCATCAACGCCGAGAAGGCGGTGCTCACCGGCAAAAAGGACGACCAGAACGAATACATGTTCTTCTCCGGCTTCGTCGGCGGCGAAAGCTTCCGCTCCATGCAACAACAGCGCGAGCGCAACCCCCAGTTCATCATCGAGCACGCGGTCAAGGGCATGCTGCCCAAGAACCGCATCGCCGCCAAGATGCTCACCAAACTGCGCGTTTTCGCCGGCCCGACCCACACCCACGAGGCCCAAAACCCCGTCAAGATCTCCGTTCGCTAAGAACTTTATCCCATGAGCGCTGAAACCACCATTTTTATTGCCACCGGTCGCCGCAAGTCCGCCACCGCCCGCATCCGCATCACCGAAGGCACCGGCAAGCTGGTCGCCAACGGCCGCACCTTTGACGACTACTTCTCCCACGAGAACTTCGCCAAGCAGGCCTACATCCCCCTGCTCACCGTCGAGCTGAAGGACAAGATCGACGTGACCGCGAATGTCGCCGGCGGCGGCGTCGCCGGTCAGGCCGGCGCGGTTGCCCACGGCATCGCCCGCGCCCTCCAGCGCATGAACCCCGAGCTGCGCCCCGCCCTCAAGAAGGCCGGCCACCTCAAGCGCGACCCGCGCGAGAAGGAACGTAAAAAGCCCGGTCAATCCGGCGCCCGCAAACGCTTCCAGTTCTCGAAGCGCTAAGCCGCCAGCGCGTTTCACAAAACCGCTCCCTCACCGGAGCGGTTTTTTTGTGCCCTTCTGCTCTGTCGGTCCGGGGAGCGCCTGCGTCCCGCAGGCTGGCTTCGGCGTCCCGCCGAAGCCTTCCGAAAGCGTCGGGCACAGAGGCCCAACGCAGCACGCGGGACGCGTGCGCTCCCCGGACCACAAACGCCCGCCGACCGCAATCTTCCAGAACCCGCCCTACAACAACTCCAACTGCGCCGTATCCGCTGCCGGGGCCACGGTCAGCTTCTTCCTCGGTTTGGCGCTGGGCGCGGCCGGCAGCTCCACCGCCGTCTCGTCGCCTTCCAGCTTGGCCAGAATGGCGCGCGCCCGATCAATCACACTGGGCGGCAAACCGGCCAGCCGCGCCACCTGAATGCCGAAACTGCGCTCGGCCGGCCCCGCCACCACGCGGCGCAGGAAGACGATGTCGTCGTTCCACTCCTTCACCGCCACCGAGTAGTTGCGCAGGCGCGGCAGGTGTTTTTCCAACTGGGTCAACTCCTGGTAATGGGTGGCAAACAGGGTGCGCGGCCCGCGCTCGGGGTCGGCGTGCAAATGCTCCACCACCGCCCAGGCGATGGAAAGGCCGTCGTAGGTCGAGGTGCCGCGCCCGATCTCATCGAGGATGATGAGCGAGCGGTCGGTGGCGTGGTTGAGGATGTTGGCCGTCTCGTTCATCTCGACCATGAAGGTCGAGTTGCCGCGCGCCAGGTCGTCGCTCGCGCCCACCCGGGAGAAAATCCGGTCCACCAACCCGATCCGGCAGGCCGTGGCGGGCACCCACGAGCCCACGTGGGCCAGCAATGCAATCAGCGCGATCTGGCGGATGTAGGTGGACTTGCCCGCCATGTTCGGACCGGTGAGCAACGCGAGCTGGTCGGCGGTGGCGGAGAGCCGCGTGTCGTTGGGCACGAAGGCCTGCGAACCGGTGGCACGCGCCGGATCGCGCAACATCTGCTCCACCACCGGATGCCGCCCGGCGGTGATTTCCAAGACCGGCTCCTCGACAAACTCCGGCAGGCAGTAATCCCACTCGCGCGCCAGCTCGGCCCAGCCCGCCAGCACATCGAGCTCGGCCAGCGCCTGGGCGGTTTTGGTCAACGCGATGGATTCATCCAGCACGGCGGCGACCAGCGTGGCGAAAAGCTCGTGCTCCCGGGCCAGCGCGGTGTCGTCGGCCGAGAGGATTTCCTTTTCCTTCAGGCGCAGCGCATCGGTGACGTAACGCTCGCCGTTCACCGTGGTCTGGCGGCGGATGTAGTCGGCCGGAACGAGATGCAGGTTGGCTTTGGTAATCTCGATGTAGTATCCGAAATTGTTGGTAAATTTGACCTTCAGGCTGCGAATCCCGGTGCGCGCCTGCTCGGCCGCCTCCAGCTCGGAGAGCCAGGCGCGGTTGCCGGTCTTGAGCGTGTGCAGTCGGTCGAGCTCGGCGTCGTAGCCGGCGCGGATCAAGTTGCCATCGGCCAAATCCGCCGGCAGCTCGTCGGCCAGGGCGCGGGCGAGCAAATCGCGCAGGGCAGGCAGTTCTTGAATTTGAGCTTTGAAATCGGAGATTTGCGATTTTTCGCCGAAGGCGGCGAGGGCTCCGTGCAGAGCCGGAACCTGTGCCAGCGTATCGCGCACGCCGCCCAGTTCGCGCGGGTTGCGCAGCCGGTTTTGCAGGCGGCCGAGGATGCGTGGCAGGTCGCGCACCTGGGTGAGCGCCTCGCGCAAGTCGGCGAGCGGTCCGGGCGCGGCGAGCAGCGCGCCCACGGCGGCGGAACGGCGGCGGATCTCGGCCAGATCCTGCGGCGGCGCGGCCAGCCAGGTCTCCAGCAAACGCGCGCCGGGCGCGGTGCGGGTGCGGTTGATCGCGGCCAGCAGCGAACCCGAACGCTCGCCCCGGGTGGAGGCGAAAATCTCCAGATTCCGCAGCGTGGCAGGGTCGAGCAACAAGGTGGCCGCACTGCGGTGAAGTTGCAGGCGGTGCAGGTTCTCCGGTTTGGCGCAGAGGTTTTCTGTAACGTAAAGGACAAGCGCACCGGCCGGCCCGAGCGCGGCGTGGTCGGACGGAATGCCGAAGCCTTCCAAGTTGAGCACGCCAAGGGTCGAGAGCACGGCGCGCAGACCGGTGGCGGGCTCGAATTGGTAGGCGGGCAGCTCGGTCAACGCCCGCCCGCCGGAGAAAGCGGCGAGGGCGTGCGCGGCGGTCTGCTCATGCGGCGCGGAACGCCATTTCTCCAACTGACCTTCGGGCAGCACCAGCTCACGCGGGTCGAGCGCGGTGAGCACCGGCAGCAGGTCCTCGGGGCGGATTTCGGAGGCGATACGAAAATCGCCGGTCGAGAGGTCGAGCCACGCCGCGTGCAGCCCGGTGCGGTCGGCGTGGAGCGCGGCCAGGTAGTGGTTGCGCCCGGCGTCGAGTTGTTTGGCGTCGAGCGTCGTGCCGGGCGATAGGATACGGGTGAGTGCGCGGCGCACCAGTTTGCCAGCCACGGCGGGCTCGGCCTGATCGCAGATCGCGACCTTGCGCCCGGCGGTGAGCAGTTTGTTCACGTAGCCGTCGGCAGCGTGAAAGGGCAGGCCCGCCATCGGGTGATCGCCGCGCTTGGTCAGGGTAAGTCCAAGCAGACGCGAGGCGTCGATCGCGTCGTCAAAAAACAGCTCGTAGAAATCCCCCAGACGAAAGAGCAGCAGCGTGTCCTTGGGCAGGCCGCGCCGCACCTCGAAATACTGCTGGAGCATCGGGGTGAGCTTGGGCGCGGAAGCGTCAGGAGTGGCGGAAGGCGCGGACATGGGGGATTTTTTGAACAAGGATGAGCGGCGGGCGCACGGCGAAAACGCGCGACGTCAAAAATTCAGCGCGGCGGTTCATCCGGGGCTTTGTCGCCCACGTAAATCACGTAGGCGCTGCGTTTGGCGGTGGCGAACAGGCGCGCGGGCACGGCTTGAGCCGCAAACCCGGCGGCGCTTAAGCGCCGCACAAAGGTATGGTCGGGACTGGCCGACCAGATCGCCAGCCGCCCGCCCGGCGCGAGGCGCGCGTGCAACATCTCCAAGCCGCGCGGTCCGTAGAGGCGCACGTTGCCCGCCGCGACCATGGGGATGGGACCGTTATCCACATCGAGCAAGATGGCGTCGTAGCTCGCCGGGCGGGCCTTGGTCAAGGTGGTCACCACGTCACCGAGGCGCACCTTGACCCGAGTATCGTCGAGCAAGCGGCCGTTAAGCCCCGCCATATGGGTGCGGTTCCAGAGCTCGACCTCGGGCATGAGTTCACCCACCTCCACCTGCGCCTTGGGCCCGGCGGCAGCCAGCACCGCCTTGAGCGTGTAGCCTAGCCCGAGCCCGCCGATCAACACCCGCACGGGACCGGCACGTTTCAGCAGGGGCGCGGCCAGCTCGCCGAGCAGGATTTCTGAGGTGCTCGTCACCGAGTGCATCAAATCCTGCCCGTCCAGCCGGATGCAGTAGCTGCCGTCGTGCTCGTGCAGGGTCAGGCGGGCGCCGTCGGGCGTGCGGGTCTCGGCCAGAAGATGATGCGGTTTCACGCCCCCATCCGTTCAGGCCCGGCGACAAATGGCGATACCCGCCTTGCGCGGGATTCTGATTGCCCGCCCGCACGCTTTGCCCGCCCCTCTTCGTCCACCATGGGAGCCAAATACCTGCCAACCGTCCGAGATCAGAAAGCCAGCCTGCGTTTTCTAAAAACCCAGAAGCCCGCACCTAACTTCAAATACTCGTCCCACGACCTGAAAGAACCCGCCGCCCCCGCGCCGTTGCCTGCCGCCGCGCCTGTGCCCGTCGCTACTCCCTCCAAGGCCAAAACCACCAAGCGTAAATGACCAAAACGCCCGCGTCGCGCTGGCCGCCATTGACACACCTGAGACGCAAATGAGACTGCACCCGTGAGTTCCGCCCCCATCGAAGACGCCCGCCTGAAATTCCGCGCCCACCTCGCCGCCCACAGCCTGCGAATCACCAACCAGCGCCTGGCTATCTTCGACGCGGCCTTTGCCCAAAAAGAGCACATCACCGCCGAGGAACTGCTCGCCCAGGCCCGCGCCCTCGACGATTCCGTCTCCCGCGCCACCGTTTACCGCACCCTGCCCCACCTCACCGGCAGCGGCGTGCTCCGCGAGGTCGATATCGGCAAAAATCTCAAATACTACCTGCCCAACACCGACAGCTCCGCCCAGGTCGCCCAGGTCATTTGCGTAGATTGCGACAAAATCTTCGAGATCAGCGCCCCCTTCATGTCTTGGTATGGCAACACCGTTTCGACCAAGCTCGGCCTCACCCCCGTCTCGCAACGCCTGCAAGTCAGCGCCAGTTGCGACACCCTGAAAGCCACCGGCATCTGCAAGCACCGCGCCGGCTAAAGCGGTCCCACCCGCCCGCGCTCTCGGCTCCCTGCTCCCCGCTCCCCGCTCTTTCCGCCCATGGCCCGCAAAGAAGACCTCGCCTTCGATATCGCCTTTTACGAAAGCGTGCTGCGCCGCGACCCCGCCTACGTGGACGTCGTCGAGCTCCTCGGCGGCCTCTACACCAAGGCCGGCCGCATCGCCGACGGCCTGAAAATGGACCGCAAACTCGTGCGTCTCCAACCCGACAACGCCACCGCCCGCTACAACCTCGCCTGCAGCCTCGCCCTCTCCAAACGCCCCTCCGAAGCCCTCACCTGCCTCGCCCAAGCCATCGCCCTCGGCTACGACGACGCCGAGTGGATGGCCAACGACCCCGACCTCGCCCCCCTCCACCCCCGCCCCGACTTTCAATCCCTGCTCCAACTCGTCCGCCAAGCCGCGCCCTAACTCCACGCTCCCGGCTCCTCTCTCCCTGCTCCCAGCTCTTTCCGCCATGCCCGCCCTCCTGAACTACGAACCGCTCGTCCTTCCGCCGCGCGCCGCCCTGCCGGCCCTCACCGCCATCCAGGAGGAGATCCTGACGCTCAAGAAGCAGCGCAACGCCGTCATCCTCGCCCACAACTACCAAAACGAGGACATCCAGCGCGTGGCCGATTTTGTCGGCGACTCCCTCGGGCTCAGTTACCAGGCGCAAGCCGCCCAGGCCGACGTCATCCTCTTCTGTGGCGTGCACTTCATGGCCGAGACGGCCAAAATCGTTAACCCCGGCCGCACCGTGCTCCTGCCCGACCTCGACGCCGGTTGCTCCCTCGCCGACTCCTGTCCCGCCGAGCGCCTCGCCGCCTACAAAGCCGCCCACCCCGAGGTTTACGTCGTCGCCTACATCAACTGTTCCGCCGCCGTCAAAGCCCTCAGCGACGTCATCGTGACCAGTGGCAACGCCCAGAAAATCGTGCAACGCGTGCCCGCCGACCGCCAGATCCTCTTCGTGCCCGACCAAAACCTCGGCCAGTGGGTTTCGCAAAAAACCGGCCGCGCCATGCAGCTCTGGCCGGGCAGTTGTTACGCCCACGTGATGTTCACCACCCAGGCGATCGAGCGCATCCGGCTCCAGTTTCCCGATGCGCCCGTGGTCGCCCACCCCGAATGCGTGCAAGCCGTGCGCGACCTCGCCGACGAGGTCTGCTCCACCGAGCTGATGGTGAAATTCGCCAAAGCCTCGCCCGCCGACAAAATCATCGTCGTGACCGAAAGCGGCATGCTCCACCGCCTGCGCCGCGAGGTGCCGGACAAGACCTTTATCGCCGGCCCGACCGACACCTGCGCCTGCAACGACTGCCGTTTCATGAAAATGAATACGATCGAGAAAGTGCGCGACGCCCTCAAGTTCATGAGACCCGCCATCGAGGTCCCCGAGCCCATCCGCACCCAGGCCCTCGCCCCCATCCAGCGCATGCTGGACTGGAGCCGCTGAGTCGGCCCCGTGGTCTCGACGTAGGGCGTTCGCTCGCGAATGCCTGGCTTGTTTGGCCCGACGTAGGGCGTTCGCTTGCGAATGCCGCGTTTCCTCACGTTCGCGGTCGTCGGCAAGCGACGACCCTACGGGTGAGAACCAAAAGGCGCAGGAATGGCGACCCGGTCGGGCTCATCCAACCATTCGCACGGCGGCGTGCCGTCGAGCTTCAGCGCGGCCAGAAACCGGTAACGATTCGGCTCAGGGCAAATCCATGCGGGCCACACACCACTGATGGGGGCCAAACCGGCACGGTAGGGATTCATATAAACATAAAACGCGTAATCTTCCTCACTCTCATTATCGCGCAGGCGGTGTTCGTAACCGTTTAACTGCCATCTCCAAACAGCCCCGGCATGACGCAGCGACAGCGTTTTGAATTTCCCCATAATCTGCCCCACGCTCAAGCGCGGGCCGAGGGTGAAAATCAAGTGAAGATGATCTGGCATCACACAGGCGGCGCGAAGCGGATCGGTTTCGGTAAACGTTGCCGATAGGGCGGCGCGGAGCGCGGTGAGGGTTTCGGGATATAAAAGCACAGGCGCTCGGAGGGCGGTGCAAAGCGTGAGGAAATACGTCGCGCCGGGAGTGGAGATGCGGCCAAGCAACAGGCGGGCAGTCTGGCGGTGAGGAAGCGGCCCCGAAGCCGATTGCGGAGGCATAAAGAAAACGAATCGAGATCAACCAATCGTCGCAAGATTTTCGCAGCGCACCTGCCTCTTAACGCAGCCCCGTAGGGCGTTCGCTTGCGAATGCCGCATGCTTGGCCCGTCGTAGGGCGTTCGCTTGCGAATGCCGCCCCCTCCTCATTCGCGGTCGTCGACAAGCGACGACCCTACAAGAGGCACCGGCATCCACGCCGCCCGCTTGCGTAACCGCCCGCACCCGACTTTGCTTCTCTCCTTATGAGTACCGGCAAACTTCTCCTCGTAGTATTCGGCGCGCTTGGCGCCCTCCTCCTCGTCCTCGGCCTTTGGGTGGCCGGCATTTTCAACCGCCTCGTCGGCCTCGAACAGGCCGCCGACGCCCAATGGGCCCAGGTGCAAAACGTCTATCAGCGCCGCGCCGACCTCGTGCCCAACCTCGTCGCCACCGTTTCTGGCGCCGCCAATTTCGAGAAGTCCACCATTAGCGAGGTCACCGAGGCCCGCGCCTCGGTCGGACGCGTGACCTTGCCCGCCGGTGGCTCGCCCACCGACCCCGCCCAGCTCGCGCAGTTCGAGCAGGCCCAGGGCCGCCTCGGCTCCGCACTCTCCCGCCTGCTCGTCGTCGCCGAGCGTTACCCCGAACTCAAGGCCACCACCAATTTCCGCGACCTCCAGGCCCAGCTCGAAGGCACGGAAAACCGCATCACCGTCGAGCGCGGCCGTTTCAACGAGGTCGTGCGCGACTACAACACCGCCATCAAACGCTTCCCCGCCGTCATCTTCGCCGGCATGTTCGGCCACCAGCCCAAGGCCTACTTCGCCGCCAAATCCGGCTCCGAGGAACCGCCCAAGGTCCAATTCGACTTCGGCGCAAAAACCGCCCCCGCCCAACAGTGAGTGCGCTTCCGCCGGCCCTCTCGCTGGCCCGCACCTTCCTCCGTTGGCAGGGGTTCTTGGCGCTGGGCTTGGCACTCGCATTCGCCGCCAAGCTCCCCGCCGCCGAGACCATCCCGCCCGCCCCGCGCGGCTATTTTAACGACTACGCCGGAGTCGTCTCCGCCGCCACCGCTCGCGCCCTCGACGCCCGCCTCACCGAGCACGAGCGCGCCACCTCCAGCCAGATCATGGTCGCGATTTTCCCGCGCATGGCGTCCGACTCCTCGGTCGAGGACTACACCGTGCGCGTCGCCCAGGCCTGGGGCGCCGGCCAAAAAAAACGTGACAACGGCGCGGTGCTTTTCGCCTTCATGCAAGAGCGCCAGCTCTACCTCCAGGTCGGCTACGGTCTGGAAGGGGCCATCCCCGACGCCCTCGCCAAACGCATCATCGAAGACGAAATCGTGCCCCGCATGCGCGCCGGCCAGCCCGACGCCGCCTTCAGTGCCGCAGTGGACGCCATCCTCGCCGCCACCCGCGGCGAATACACCGGCACCGGCCGCACCCGGGCCGAGGCCACACCGGGGAAAAACTACAGCAAGGGTGTTATCCTTATCTTCATCATCCTGGCCTTCCTGATCAGCCGTTTCGAGAAACGCTCCACGATTTACACCGCCGAAGGCCATCGAGGTATTTGGATCAACACCGGCGGCGGCCACCGAGGCGGCGGAGGCGGTGGGTTCTCCGGCGGAGGCGGCGGCTTTGGCGGAGGTGGCGCCGGGGGTAGATGGTAACTGAATACACACATAGCCTCACTCCCAACCCATGAACCTTTTCACCCGCTCCCCGAATATCGACCACCCCCGCATCGAAGCCGCCATTGCCGCCGCCGAGCGGCTCACCTCCGGCGAAATCCGCGTCGTGGTCTCGCGCCGCGCCGCGCCCGAACCCGTCGCCGCCGCCCGGCACGAATTTAACCGACTCGGCATGGATGCCACCTCCGCGCGCAATGGCGTGTTGATCTTTCTCGCCCCGCGCTCACGCACCTTTGCCGTGATCGGCGATACCGGCGTGCACACCCATTGCGGCGACGCATTCTGGCGCGAAGTCGCCGCCGCCATGGAAGCCGCCTTCCGCCGCGACGACTTCACCTCCGGCCTCGTCCTCGGCATCGAACGCACCGGCGCCTTGCTCGCCACCCACTTCCCCCGCTCGCCCGACGACCGCAACGAACTCCCCAATCAAGTCGAAATCGTGTAAGGCCAGCCGCAGTTATTGGTCATTGGTCATCCTTCCGCCCTTTTCCTCCGCCTCCCCATGGATGTCCGACCCCAACCGGTAGGGTTCGCGGCATGGTGCACTTCATAACGACCACCCACGCCGGCAAACGCGCTCGCGAGCGCCTAAAGTGGCACGTCCGGGCGCTACACCGCATACTGGAGCGCGAGTATTACTTCGGCGCGTCAGCCGCGAAGTGCCCCTGTGCCCAGCGACACTAGCCGGAATGGAGTGTAAACAATTCGTTCAAAACCACGCTTGGCCCTTGCGCTGCTCCCAAGTGACCGGCCTCAATTTTACTAACTGATAAGCATGAACCACAAACCCCGCGCAAACCCTTTTACAACAACGTGCAGCGTCCGGAATTCGAGCTTAGGTAGTGGTCTGCTGCCCCCCGGGAACCGAGCTAGGTTCACACAAAACGGAAAAGAACTTCACGCCACCTCGCTTTAAGCTAGATCGACGGTCTAACCGTTCACACCGTCCAAAATGCTCGAAGCCGTCATCGCCTCTCTCAGACAACTCTACCTAGCCGACTCCCGCCCGTGGATGATTGGTTTCAGCGGAGGCAAAGACAGTTCACTTGTCGCGCACCTCATTTTTGAGGCCGTTCGTTCGATTCCTGCGGATGACAGGCTAAAGGAGATTCACCTACTCTGCACGGATACCCGCGTCGAAATTCCCGCCGTCGTCGAAACTATCGAAGGCACGCTGAACAAAATGCAGCAGGCCTCAAACTCACAGGGTTTAGGCATCCAAACGCACCTATTGCGCCCGCCAGCAGACCAAAGTTTTTGGGTAAATATCATTGGTCGCGGCTATCCACCTCCGAACAAGTTTTTTCGCTGGTGCACTCCTCGCCTAAAAATCGATCCGGTTAACGTGTTCGTTGAGCGGTGGCTCGGCCGTGATGGCGAGGCGATTATTCACCTTGGAGCCCGTAGCGCAGAAAGCGCCTCTCGTGCTCAAACCCTGGCGAACTACGAAGTGCGCAACGGCCTAAGGCGTCACCCCAACCTTCCCAATGTCGCCGTCTCCAATCCCATCGAAAAAATGACGACCGAAGAGGTATGGGCTTATCTCCTTCAGCATCCCGCTCCTTGGGGCGGCACCCATAAGGAGCTATACCGACTCTACAATAACGCCGGCGGCGGAGAATGCCCCGTCCACCTCGACACCAGCACTCCGAGCTGTGGCTCGTCTCGGTTTGGGTGCTGGACATGCACGGTTGTCGAACGAGACAAAGCCAGCGAAGGCCTGCTTGCCAGTGGAGATGACCGCATGGAGCCGCTGATTGGCTTTCGCTCCACGCTCCTTAAATAACCCATCTCGCCGGCGGGAGTGGGCGCGGGGTGCGTCTCTACCACCGTCGCCACGTCACCACGCCGATTCCCTTCCGTCGGCACATCAGACGGCCAGGGCAACTCGACTGAAGAGCGGGAATTTCATCTGAGCCGTAACGATGCAGTTTAAGGCGGAGTAGCGGGGCAAAATGGCGAGCAGATTTCGGTGGTGAACGACCAAGGACGGAGCGAAGCGGAGATGGCGTAGCCCGGAGCCGAAGGCGCAGGGTGAGCCCGTAGGGCGAACAATACCCGGAGGGTATTTCGCTGGGAGTTAAACACCGAAAGGTGCCGTCAGATTACCTCGATACGACCCTATCAACTGCATCGTTACGGCTGAGGTCAGGGTATCAAGAGTGCACCTGGAATGCCGGTATCCAGCGTGGCAAAGCGGGCACCGTGCTTTGCGGCCAGCATGAGCAAATGTCCATCGGTTGTCTGACGCGCCGTCTTCACGTAGGCTGGCATCACCTCGACGCCGAGGTCGTCGGCGAGAAACACAATCTTCAGCCGGCTAGACTTTTTAAACTCCGAAAACGCGGTCAGCGCACCCGCCAAAGCAGGCTGGGTTCCAACATTCATCATTGTCCGCACCAATCCCAGTTCTGTGGTCGCACAGGTGCAGATCTCATCTCCCGGCAACAGCCCGGCATACCATTTGGTGACACGTCCGCGATGCGCATGGGCCTCATCCGCGAGGGCGAGCAGCACATTTACGTCAAGCAGGTGCCTCATGGTTATTCGGCTATAGCGCGCGCCACATCCTCAGAGGTAATCAGTTTTTGACCGGGACGTCTCGCCGTGATTATCAATCCAGTGAGAGGATCGCGGATTAGCTTGTTCATTTTAAGACCAAGTGTCTTGGCAACAACCGCGCTGCGCCGGGGGTTTTTCTTAAGAACGATGGTAGGCATGAGTGAAAAATGCAGCGTGTCAGGATACGAGACAAGCCGCCGTTTATCGTCCTGCCCCTAACCGAAGGGGGCGTGCCGATGTTTGTTAGGGCGTGTCTGGGTTTAAAATCCGCCCGTCGCCAAGGCCCTGCGGGGAAAGCGTGGAGCACGGCTGGGCCTGCGTTGCGAGAAGCGGCATGGCCCGCTGGGCCACCTCCGCATCTCGCGCCTTGGCCGAGCCGCACTCCACGCTCCCGCCGGACTGAGTTTAAACCCAGACACGCCCTAATTTTACCCGGGGCAAACGACGCTACTGCCTCATCGACGGCATCTATCAACGCGATCAGCGGACCGGCATCAGCGATGATTGTCGGCATGGATGCGCGTGCGCAGAACCCGACGGCGGCTGGTTTTGTCCGATGGTGCGCCGATACTCACCGCGCCGATGGCATCGTCCAAACCGTAAAGCGCGCTCTTAAACGTAAGCGCCGGAAGATCGGCACGAAACTTCAGAGCAGCCGCGCCACCGACCTGACGACCGCCACCACCGCCGCGTCCACTTCGGCCGCCGTCGTTTCCGTGCCCAGCGAAAAGCGGATCATCTGCCTCGCCGCCGCGCTCTGTGGTTTCATCGCGCGGATGACGTGCGAGGGCTCATCTGAATCTGCGAGGCACGCCGAGCCCGCGCTGGCGCAGACGCCCGCCTGATCCAGCAGCAGAAGCAGGGCCTCAGCCTCGACGCCGGTAAAGGTGATGCTGCTGGTGTTGGCGAGGCGCTGGCTCGCGTGGCCGTTGCGCTCGGCACTTGTGATGCGGGCGAGCAGCTCGGTTTCGAGGCGGTCGCGCAGAGGCGTGAGGTGCGCGGCGTAGTCGGCTACTTCGACGAGGGCCAGCTCGGCGGCGCGGCCAAAACCCACGATCCCGGCTACGTTTTCCGTGCCGCCGCGTCGACCGCGTTCCTGGTGGCCACCGTGCAACGTGGGCGCGAAGGGCGCGCTCTTGCGCACGATGAGCGCGCCGACTCCTTCGGCCCGCCGAGTTTGTGGGCGCTGAGGGCCAGGTAGTCGATGGGCACGGCCTTGAGGTCGATGGGCAGCTTGCCGGCGGCCTGCACGGCGTCGCAGTGAAATGGCACGCCGCGCGCGCGGCAGCGGGCGGCGATTTCTGCGATGGGGAAGATGACGCCGGTTTCGTTGTTGGCCCACATGAGCGAGACGAGGGCGGTGTCTTCTGCGAAAGCCGCGTCAAGCGCAGCAAGATCGAGCATACCCTCGGCATCGACGGCCAGGCGAGTAATGCGCACTCCTTGGGTTTCCAAAAACGCGCAGTGATTGAGCACAGCGGAGTGCTCCACCGCCGACGTGATGATATGGCGTTTGCATGGCTGTGCAGCGAGGGCGGCGTTGAGCGCGGTGTTGTCGGCCTCGGTGGCGGAACCGGTAAAGACGACCTCGCTGGAGTTGGCATTGACCAATTTCGCAACAGCGCGCCGCGCCGCCTCGATCTCGGACTTCAGTTTCGAACCAAAGGTGTAGCTACTCGATGGATTTCCCCAGCGCTCGGTGAGAAAGGGCTGCATAGCCCTAAAAACCTCCGGGCGCAGAGGGGCGGTGGCGTTGTAATCGAGATAAATCATGTCTCGTCCCCCAGGCTATAATCCAAAGTGTCGCCGACCTGCATTCCTGCTTGTTCCGCAACGAAGGCCAGAATGCGACGTTTCACGTCATTGTTGAAATTGGTCATCAAAAACCAGCCCGGCACCAACTCGGTAGATTTGCCGGGATCGTTCCCAAGGTCGGGGCGCTCGGGATACAGGTCGGTTGGGTTCCTGCCGAGATAGCGACGGGGGGTGCCCACGTTGGCCGGATGTTGAGCGCAGCGCTCCAATAGACCGGGGGAGCGACGCTCCATATCCCGGAGCACTTCAACCACGACCATCTTGGCGCTGCGAGCGGGCCGACGAACTTCGTGGATCCGCCACCAACACGAAGCGGATAGATCTAGCCCCGCCCGGGCCGGTGGGTTGACCAGTCGAGGCGCGGGCACGCTCACATTCTCCTCGAGTCGTGTAACAGGAGGCAAAAATGAGTGAAGCGTGGCAGGCGACGGCTCGAGCGTATCTTTTACGGGTGCGGCCAACGACCAACTGCGAAAGAACGCGTCGAGTTGTTCGGCGGTTGGTGGCAGACCGGTGGCATCTTGAACGGTGCTAGAAAGCAGCCTGCGAAACTCGCCATTAAAGAGAGTATCCCACGCGGTGACCAAGGACTCATCCGGCGGGGTTTGACCCGAAAGCATGCCGGCCAGATGAGTGCGGGCGGTGCCGTTTTGCACCGAGGCCGGAGAGAGGAGGTTCTGGAAAATTTGTACTTCTTCTGCGTGTCCCAGGCGAGTGCGATACTCGGTCCGCGCCATTTCGCGCATCGGCAGCTGGGAAAGCATGAACCGCCAAACGATGCCGTTGGTATGAACCACCATCGGACGCGCGCTTGAGGTGGCATAAGCACGCGGATCCACCGAATCCACGTCGAGTTTGGGTGGCGCATCCACGATGATAACCACCGACAGTTCACCGGCCGCATTTAGCAGGGCGAAATCAACCGTATCACCGTCAATTTCGTAGCTTGGTCTTACTCGGGTGAGGTCAAAAACGGGCCAGTCCAAGGCATGCAGGATCGAAAGCACCGCGCCCTGCCGCACCTCCGCCTTGGTCGCGATCACGCGCGTGGCGAGAGCCAGACGAACGGATTGAAGGACTTCGGCTATGGGCATCGATTTCAAGTGCAGCCAAAATCCGGCACTCGCAAGATGAAGCGAGCCGGAATAATGATCTCGCAAACGGCCCAGTCCTTCCCCCTCCACCACCATGCACGCCCCACAAGGATGGGGACTTTGGAGCAGCAGCGGTGATTTTTGCGTATCTTCGTAATTCCTGCCGTCACGTTCACCGAGACCACCTCGCCCGACGACCGCAACGAACTGCGCAACCAATTCGAAATCGTCTAAACTTCGGACCTCACCGAACGAGACCGGCATTCGCCCAGCGAACGCCCTACCCGAGCGAAAATTACTAGCTTACCCGCTATACTCGCTTACTAGCTCATCGCCTAGCTCTCCATGTCCGCGCCCGTCCTCAATCTTTCCGCCTACAAATTCACGCCTTTCGCCGAGGCGGAACTGCCCGCCCTGCGCGATCGGCTCCGCGCCCGCACCGCCGAGCTCGGCCTGCGCGGCACCATCCTGCTCGCCACCGAAGGCATCAACCTCTTCGTCGCCGGTCCGCGCCCCGCCACCGACGCGCTCATCGCCGAACTGCGCACACTTCCCGGCCTGGCCGACCTCACGCCGAAGGAGAGTCAGTCCGACGAACGCCCCTTCAACCGCATGCTCGTGAAGATCAAAAAAGAGATCATCGCCTTCGGCCAGGAAGGCATCGACCCCGCCCGCGATCCCGCCGCACGCCTGGAGGCTGCCACACTCAAGCAATGGCTCGACGAAGGCCGCCCCGTCACCCTTCTCGACACCCGCAACGACTACGAAATCCGCCTCGGGACCTTCAAAAACGCCCTCGTGCCCGGCATCGACCACTTCCGCGATTTTCCCGCCGCCGTGCGCCGCCTCCCCACCGAGCTAAAAGCCCAGCCAATCGTGACCTTTTGCACCGGCGGCATCCGTTGCGAAAAGGCCGCGCCCTTCCTCGCCCGCGAAGGCTTTTCCAACGTGTTCCAACTCGAAGGCGGCATCCTCAAATATTTCGAGACCTGCGGCGGCGCGCACTACGAAGGCGACTGCTTCGTTTTCGACCGCCGCGTCGGCGTGGACCCGCAACTTCAAGAAACCGACGCCGTGATGTGCTTCGCCTGCCAGATGCCCCTCACCGCCGCAGAGCAACGCGATCCGCGCTACGTGCCCGATATCTCCTGCCCGCACTGCGCCAAGAATCCGGGCACGGGTGATTTATAGAGCAATCCAAGTAAAACGGCAGCCGCGCCTTCCCATTTAGGGCGGGGTCGCCGCACCCCGCCGTTCGCAAACCGGGTCACGC
>JAPLTN010000008.1 GCA_026398135.1 Verrucomicrobiota bacterium | reverse complement strand
CAGTCTGACGCAAGCCCATGACTTGGCCTGTCGGTCTCCTCGTTGAGTCAAATTGCACCAACTGGAGAGCCGGATGCGGGAGACCCGCCAGTCCGGTTCGGAGGGAGGGGCGGGTTACATTCCTGTCCCTACCCCTATCACGATTACGGAGGTCGGGCGGCGCATGCTGCGGTTTCCGGTGCATCCGCGTTATGCGCGCATGTTACTGGAGGCGGATGCGCGGGGCTGCGTGCGGCCGGTGGCCTTGATGGCGGCGCTGACTCAAGGGCGGAGTTTTTTGCAACGCGGGTTGCCGCGCGCGGTGGATGAGGCGCGGGAAGAGGCGCTGGGCGAGGAGACGGAGAGCGATTTTTTCCTGCTCATGCGGGCCTGGCGTTTCGCGGACAAGGCCAACTACGGCGTCGATGCCTGCCGGAGGCTGGGCATCCATGCGCAAGGCGCGCGCGCGGTGGGGCCGCTGTTTGCGTCGTTCTTGGAAATCGCGGAAAAAGAGGGCCTCGACGTCGCGGAAAAACGGGTGGACGGCGTGGCGGTGCGCAAATGTGTGCTGGCGGGTTTTTCCGACCAGTTGGCCAAACGGCTCGATGGCGGCACGCTGCGTTGCGAGCTGGTGCATGCGCGGCGCGGGTTTCTGGCCCGGGAAAGCGCGATTCAGCGGGCGCCGCTTTTGGTGGTGGCGGAAGTGAGCGAAATCGGGCGCGGCGATGGCGAGGTGAGCACTTTGCTCACGCTGGCGACGGCGGTGGAGGAGCCGTGGTTGAAGGAGCTTTTCCCGGCGGATTACCGGGAGGAGCGCGGGGTGGTTTACGATCCGGAGATGAAGCGTGTGATTACGCGGCGGGAACGGCGCTTCCGTGATCTGGTGCTGGAGGCGCGGGTGAGCGGCGACGAGGCGCCGCTGGGCGAGGCGGCGGCCTTGTTGACCAAGGAAGTACTGGCCGAGCGGATCAAGATCGAGGCCTGGGACGAGACGGTGGAGCAGTGGATCATCCGGGTGAACCGGCTGGCGGAGTGGTTTCCCGAACTGGAGGTCAACGTGTTGACCGAGGCGGATCGGGCCACGCTGATCGAGCAGCTTTGCTACGGTGAGCTGGGGGCGCGGGCGGTGAAGGACAAGGACAAGGCGGAGATCATGGCGGTGCTGCGCGACTGGCTGACGGCGGAGCAACTGGCGGTGCTGGACGATTATCTGCCGGAGAAACTGACCATGGCCAACGGGCGGAAGGCTAAAATCGAATACGCGGCGGAGGGCCCGCCGGTGATGTCGGCGCGCATTCAGGAGCTCTACGGCATCGAGGGCGGTTTTTCGCTCGGGCACGGGCGGGTGCCGGTGAAAATCCATGTGCTCGCACCCAACTACCGGTGAGAATACCTGAGAATGGCCGCAAAAAGGCTCAAAACGCGCAAAATCCAGCCTTCGTTTTTGTGACTTCTGCGGCTTTTTGCGGCCAATTCTCGTTATCAACAAAGGAGAACTAGTTCTACTTTGTTAAAGTGAGCCAAAAGCCCTCTGAAATTGGCCGAGGACGGCCAACGCTACACATTCCTGCCAGCAAAATGACCTGTTTCTTTTGCAGTGTTGGCCGTCCCCGCCAAAAAAAGGTAAAGCGCACATGAGCTGGAACTTCACCTCGGGGTTTAACAAAGTAGAACCAGGGCGTGTCTGGGTTTAAAATCCTTCCGTCGCCGCAGAACGTCCGAGCTGCGCATTGCCAAACCGCCTGCCTGCCGCTCAACCTGACATTCCGTGGCCGTGAAAAAACCCAGTTCCATCGAGCGTATGCTGGAGCGTTTGGAAACGCTCGACACCAGCACTCTGGTCTCGCTGGCGCAACGGCTCGGACGGGAGCGCGGCCTGTTTGAGCGGGTGTTTAATGTTTTGCAGGAGGGCATGCTGGTGGTGGATGCCGACGGCGAAATCGCCTACGCCAACTCCGCCGCGCATCGCCTGCTCGGGCTCCGTCCCGACGAAGCTTCTCTTCCCACGCTTTGGCGGCTCGTGCCCGGTCTGCGCGCCTTGCTCGCCCCCGCCTTGGAGGGCGGCGGCGGCCTGACCCGAGAACTGGAGCTCAGCTACCCGGAGCCGCGGGCCGTCCGATTGTATCTGGTGCCTTTTGCCGCCCCCGGCGGCGCAGTTGGACCGGTGGCGGAGGCGAGGCGTTTCGCGGTGGTGTTGACCGACATCACCCGTGAAAAACTCGATACCGACCAACGGATCGAGAGCGAGCGCGTGGCTTCCATCGTCCTGCTCGCGGCCGGCGTCGCCCACGAGCTGGGTAACCCGCTCAACTCGCTCACCATTCATCTGCAAGTGGTGGAGCGGAAACTGCGTCGTTTGCGCGGGGTGGATAAAAAAGACGCCGAAGGCCTGGTCGATTCCTTGCGCGTATGCCGCGAGGAAGTCGCTCGGCTGGATGGGATCGTGGCGAACTTCCTCCAGGCGATCCGGCCGCGTCCGGCGGATTTGGCGGATACCCGTTTGATCGACGTCCTGCGCGAAGTGCTGGCGTTTCAGGAGCGGGAGCTGGCCGATCGCGGAGTACGGGTCGAAGTGGAGGCGACGACCGAAGTCCCCGAGGTGCGCGCCGACCGGGACCAGCTGAAACAGGTTTTCTTCAACCTGATCAAAAACGCCGCCGAGGCCATGTCGCCGGGAGGACGTTTGCGTATCCGGGCGCGGACCGACGAGGAGCATGTGTTGCTCGCGTTTACGGACAGCGGCACCGGTATCAAGCCGGAGGATTTAGCCCGGCTTTTCGAGCCCTACCACACCACCAAGCCGGGCGGGCACGGGCTGGGCATGCTGGTGGTGCAACGCATCATGCGCGCCCACGCGGGCCATATCGCGGTGGAGAGCACACCGGGCGAGGGCACGACCGTAACCTTGCAGTTTCCGCTCAAACAACGGCGGGTGCGTCTGCTGCAAAGTTAAGGGCGTGCGTCACCTCGCCGGAATGCCGGAACGTGCCTAAATGTCCCACTCCAGCTTGACCCGAGGCGGCGGGGCGACGTGATTCGCAGGCATGTTGCCCAGCGTTTTGATCGTCGATGATGAGAAACACACCCGCGAAGGACTTCGGCAGGCCTTGGAGGATGAATACGATGTGTCACTGGCGGCCAATGCCGACGAGGCGTTTAACCTGCTCGACGCGGAGACCTTCGATGCGGTGCTCACCGATTTGCGCATGCCGGGGAAGTCCGGGCTGAAGGTGATCGACCGCGCCCTGGCCTTACCCAATCGGCCCGCAGTTATCATGATGACGGCCTACGGCAGCGTGGATACGGCGGTGGACGCGATGAAGCGCGGAGCGGTGGATTTCCTGACCAAGCCGGTGAACCTCGAACGGCTCGAAGTGCTGCTGCAACGCGCGCTCAAGACCAAAACCCTCGAAATCGAGGTTAACCAACTTCACGAAAGGCTGGACGAGAAATTCAGCATCCAGGGCATTATCGGACACTCGGCTCCGCTGGTGGATTTGATCGCGAAGGTGCGCCTGGTCGCGCCTTCGCGAGCGACCATCCTGATCGAGGGGGAGAGCGGCACGGGCAAGGAATTGATCGCGCAGGCGCTGCATCAGGCGGGCGCGCGGGCGCGCGGCCCCTTCGTGGCGGTGCATTGCGCGGCGCTTTCGGAAAACCTGTTGGAAAGCGAACTCTTCGGCCATGAGCGCGGAGCGTTCACCGGCGCGGTGGAACGGCGCACCGGACGCTTCGAGTCGGCCGACGGCGGCACCTTGTTTCTCGACGAGATCGGCGAGATCACCGCCAGCACGCAGGTGAAGTTGTTGCGGTTTTTGGAGACGCGTATGATCGAGCGGGTAGGGGGATCGAAACCGATCCAGCTCGATGTGCGCCTGGTGGCCGCGACCAATCGCAATCTGGAGCGCATGGTGGCGGAGGGGAAGTTTCGCGAAGACCTGTTCTTCCGCCTCAACGTAGTGCGTTTGCTGATGCCGACGCTGCGGGATCGCGCGGACGACATACCCTTGTTGTTGTCCCACTACCTGAAGTTTTTCGCCAAGGAGAACGGAACGCCGCCGCCCAATCTCGAAGCCGGCGCGCTGCGCACGCTCTGCGCCTACCGCTGGCCGGGCAATATCCGCGAGCTGCGGAATTTTTGTGAAAACGCGGTGGTGATGCACCGGGGCGGACGCTTGACCGAGTACGACCTCGACCCGCGTTACCGCGCCACCGGCGGGCTGGTGGGTGAAGGCGGCCAGGCAGGCGGCGGCGGGCACGGCTCGCCCGGAGGCGCGGCCCTGTCGAATGGCGGAACGCTGCTTGCCTTGCCCGGGCCGGCGGGCGCATCGCTCTCGGTCGAGGAAAACGAGAAACGCTTGTTGCGCGAAGCCCTGATCAAATCCCGGGGCAATCGCACCAAGGCCGCCCAATTGATGGGCCTGAGCCGCCGCACCTTGCACCGCAAACTGGCCCAGTGGCCGGAGCTGGACACGGTGGATTAGCAGGTTTCTGGTAAACCGGATCGATTTCCCCGGATTCGCGCCGCATCCGTCAGGCCAGCCACCAGGCACCCACTTTTTTAACTTATCCCCATGTTTAAACCTCTGTTGCTTTCGCTCGTTCTGCTCCCGGTTTTCTGCGCGCGTGTCGTTGAGGCCGCGCCGGTGCGCGTGACGGGCTCTGATTTGTTCGCGGCCGCGATTGAGCCCGAGTTAAAGCATTTTGCCCAAACCAGCGACCTGGAGTTGAGCGTTTCCATGCAGGGCAGCCGGGTGGGGCTGGAGGCGTTGGAGAAGGGACAGGCGGATCTCGCGTTGGTGGTGGTCGGGACGGAAGATGCCAAACCGAGCGCGGCGTTGCACGCGGTGACGGTCGGTTATTTGACGGCGGTGTTTGTGGTGCCCGGGAACGTGAGTCTCAACCAGCTCAGCTTCAACCAGCTCGGTGGCCTGTTTGGCAGCAGTGAAGCGCTGACGCTCAAGCGTTGGGGCGATCTTGGCGTGACGGGTGCCATGTCGGCGAGGGTGATCACCCCGATGGTCGCGCGCCGGGATGCGCTGGCCTGCGATATTTTTCGGTACAGCGCGCTGAAAACCCCCGAATTCAAAGCGACGGTGGTAACGGTGGAAGATTCCGCCACGCTTTACTCACGTCTGGCGGGATTGGACGAAGGGGGGCTGGCCTTGGTTTCGACTCCACCCTCGGAGCGCCTGCCCTTGAAGGTTTTATTGGTGGCCAAGGGCGACCGTGACGTGGCCTACGGGCCGACGCCGGAAAACCTGCATTCCGGGGATTACCCGCTGCGTCTGCCGGTGCAGTTGGTGTTTCGTAAAAGCGACGCGAAGCGGCTCAACGGGGTGCTGCGCGAGTTTCTGGCGGATGAGACGGCCCCGGTGCTCTTGAAGGCGGGGATCATCCCTTTGCCGGTGCAGGCGCGGAATCAGTTGGTGTTCGAGTTGGAGAACCTATGAAGATTTTTCGCTTTGTTCAAAGAAACCTGTTGACCGTGACGCTGCACCCCCTTTTCTCCGCATCTCTCACGCAGGCGTAGCTCAGTTGGTAGAGCACCACCTTGCCAAGGTGGACGTCGAGAGTTCGAGTCTCTTCGCCTGCTCCATTTTAGATAAGCGCCCGGTAACCACACCGGGCGCTTTTTTGTGTCCAAGGGCAAACACACCGCCACCACGCTGCTTAATCCGTCAGAATCGGTCCCGCCTCAGCGACGCGTTGGCTATCCGCCGCTATCAAATCGCACCGTTGGTGCCCGGGACAGGGATCGAACCTGCACGCCTTGCGGCAAAGGCTTCTAAGACCTTCGTGTCTGCCATTCCACCACCCGGGCAAGGTGACGTAGCCCGCAGCAAAAGCGTCCGACCACACGCTCCGCAAGCGCTGATTACGCCTCTTTAATCGGCGCGGCACTTAACTCCGGCCCGACCCCTTCGCTCATCCGACCGCGTCAGGCGATTACTTATACAGCCCGACCACCAGCTCGCGGCCGGCACATGACACTTTGGCCCCCGCCAAGATTTTTTTGCGCGCCGCCGTTTCCACCACGCCGTTCACTTTGACTAAGCCTTGGTTGATGGCGTGTTTGGCCTCGCCGCCGCTGTCGAACACCCCGGCAAACTTCAACAACTGCGAAAGCTCGATCGGCTCGGCGCGGATCTTGATTTCTTCGGGTTCAGGCGCGGACTTTGCCGCCGGTTTGATTTGGCTCATGCCCGCGAGCAGGGAAGACCCCGGCCCCGACGGCGAGCCTGTAAACCAAAAGCCTCCCCGCGAATCGCGCAAAACCCTGCACCCCGCCCGTAAATGCCTTTGACCGTACCGCACCTTCCGCTACGGCTTCCGGCTCTTTTCCCCAACGCGTTATTTTCCACACCATGTCCGCCACCGCCGCTCCCTCGATCATCTACACCATCACTGACGAAGCACCCGCGCTCGCCACTTACAGCTTCCTGCCCATCGTGCAGGCCTACGCGAAACACGCCGGCATCAACGTGGCAACCCGCGACATCTCCGTCGCCGCCCGCATCCTCGCCGCCTTCTCCGACGTCCTGCCCGCGTCTCAAAAAACCCACGACGCCCTCGCCGAACTCGGCGCCCTCACGCTCAAGCCCGAGGCCAACATCATCAAGCTGCCCAACATTTCCGCCTCCATCCCGCAGCTGAAGGCCGCCATCGCCGAGCTCCAGGCCAAAGGCTACGCCCTCCCCGCCTTCCCCGAGACCCCTTCCACCGAAGCTGAAAAAGACGCCCGCGCCCGCTACGCCAAAGTCCTCGGCTCCGCCGTCAACCCCGTCCTCCGCGAGGGCAATTCGGACCGCCGCGCACCCAAGGCCGTCAAGGACTACGCCCGCGCCCATCCGCACTCCATGGGCGCCTGGTCGCCCGCCTCCAAGACCAACGTCGCCGCCATGACCGAGGGTGACTTCTTCGGCAACGAGCAGTCCGTCACCGTCCCCGCCGCCACCAGCGTCCGCATTGAACTGGTCAAAGCCGACGGCTCCGTCCTCGTGCTCAAGGACAAGACCCCCCTCAAAGTCGGCGAGATCCTCGACGCCACCGTCCTGCGCAAGGCCTCCCTCGTCGCCTTCTATGAGTCCGCCATCGCCCGCGCCAAATCCGAGGGCGTGCTCCTCTCCCTTCACCTCAAGGCCACCATGATGAAGGTCTCCGACCCCATCCTCTTCGGCCACGCCGTGAAGGTCTTCTTCAAAGACGCCCTCGCCAAACACGCCGCCACCCTCGCCACCCTCGGCGTGGACCTCAACAACGGCCTCGGCGACCTCCTCGCCAAAATCGAGAAACTCCCCGCCGCCGAGAAGGCCGCCATCGAGGCCGACCTCGCCGCCGCCTACGCCGCCGGCCCGGCCCTCGCCATGGTCAACTCCGACAAGGGCATCACCAATCTCCACGTCCCCTCCGACGTCATCGTGGACGCCTCCATGCCCGCCATGATCCGCACCTCCGGCCAGATGTGGAACACCGCCGGCAAACCACAAGACACCCTCGCCCTCATCCCCGACCGTTGCTACGCGGGCGTTTATCAGACCGTCATCGACTTCTGCAAAAAACACGGAGCCCTCGACCCCAAGACCATGGGCAGCGTGCCCAACGTCGGCCTCATGGCCCAGGCCGCCGAAGAATACGGCTCGCACAACAAAACTTTCGAAATCCCCGCCGCCGGCACCGTCCGCGTGGTGGACGAAGCGGGCAACACCCTCCTCAGCCACAGCGTCGCCCCCGGCGACATCTGGCGCGCCTGCCAGGCCAAGGACGCCCCAATCCAGGATTGGGTAAAACTCGCCGTCAACCGCGCCCGCCTCAGCAACACCCCCGCCGTCTTCTGGCTCGACGCCGCCCGCGCCCACGACGCCCAGATCATCGCCAAAGTTGAGAAATACCTCAAAAACCACGACCTCACCGGTCTCGACCTCCGCATCCTGCCCCCCGCCGCCGCCTGCCAATTCTCCCTCGAACGCATCGTCCAGGGCCTCGATACCATCAGCGTCACCGGCAACGTCCTGCGCGACTACCTCACCGACCTCTTTCCCATCCTCGAAGTCGGCACCTCGGCCAAGATGCTCTCCATCGTTCCCCTGATGAACGGCGGCGGCCTCTTCGAAACCGGCGCCGGCGGATCCGCTCCCAAACACGTCCAGCAGTTCACCGAGGAAAACTTCCTCCGCTGGGATTCGCTCGGCGAGTTCTTCGCCCTCGCCGCCAGCTTCGAGCATCTCGGCATCACCCAGAACCACGCCAAGGCCAAAGTCCTCGCCGAGACCCTCGACGAAGCCAACGGCAAGTTCCTGGAATACGACAAGAGCCCCGCCCGCAAAGTCGGCGCCGGCATAGACAACCGCGGCAGCCACTTCTACCTCGCCCTCTACTGGGCCCAGGCCCTGGCCGCCCAAACCAAGGACGCCGAGCTGAAGGCGATCTTCACGCCCTACGCCGAAAAACTCACCGCCGCCGAAAAACAAATCGTGGCCGAGCTGATCGCCGTCCAAGGCAAACCCGCCGACATCGGCGGCTACTATCAACCGGATAACGCCAAGGCGGCTGTCGCGTTGCGTCCTAGCGCCACATTTAATGCCATCTTGGCCCAACTCTGAGGGTGGCTCTTCGCCTGCGCAGTAGCCGCCCAAGCCAAACCCGCCGACATAGGCGGCTACTATGAACTAAAGAACGCCAAAGCTTCCACCGAGTAGCGTCCTAACAAACATCCTCGCAATCCTGTGCGGCCACTCACCTTGCGAAGATATGCAAAGCAGGACGCGTTATGTTCGATAACTACCTCGCCAAATTATTAACAGACAGGATTATACGGTAATACTACACTTTAATCTGGAGTTGGAAAACTGCTATGGGCCCAGCCCAATATACTACATGAAAATCAGACGATTGCTCCTTAAGAACTGGATGAATTATCCACGACTGGAGACCAACAAGCTCCACAATCGTATGTTTATCATTGGGCCGAATGCATCCGGGAAGTCCAACTTTCTAGATGCGCTAAGATTCCTCCGTGATGTAGCGCTACCGGCAGGCTTAAAACCATCGGGTGGTGGCCTGCAAAAGGCTGTGCTAAATAGAGGCGGATTATCAAAACTTCGCTGCCTCAATGCAAGACAGGATAATGAAGTTTTGATCGAAGTTGAATTAGAAGAAGACGATTCTGCGGCCACTTGGACATATATCCTCGGTTTCAAAGGAGAAGGACAGGCAAACAACCGAATTGTTATAACGAAAGAAATCATTCGTCATGGAAAAAAAGAAATCCTGAATAGACCACTCAACGTAGATAAAACCGATTCAGATCGGCTAACCCAAACTCATTTAGAGCTAACCACTGCTAATATTAAATTTAGAAAGTTAGCCCACTTCTTTAGTGATACAACTTATCTCCATTTAGTTCCGCAACTTCTCAAATTCTCAAATCTAATAGGAGGAAATACGATTGAGAATGACCCCTTTGGACAAGGATTCCTTCAGCGAATTGCTGCCACACAAAAGATGGTACGTGATTCACGTCTACGCAAAATACAAAAAGCGCTGGATGCAGTGGTTCCTCAGCTTAAGGAACTTTTGAAATCGGGATGTCGAGTCCAATTGTTGTTTTCCAATATTGCTATTGGATCACGATAGCTTGGGGGAATTGTATTTTCAAGTGAGGTCAGCAGCTCTTGGATGCGGACATTCTCAGCTCCCGCAAAACTCAGAAGGCAGGAGGTTAATAAAATGACAGTGTAATATATTTTTTTATTCATGGAGCATACCTCCGTAGCCGTGATGTTCCATCCCAGAAATCGTCGTATTTTTTGTTAACAGTTCCTGATGTCCCCGCACCGATACCTTCGCCATCGTAATCAGTGATGGCACAGTGTCCTGAATCGCCTGATTTAGGATGGGCGATTATCCATCCTGGTTGCGGTCGCGTGTCGGGTGGCATGATCGGCCAACCCTCAATAAAAGTTGGATCTCCCGGCCAGATACTGGTGTCCTCAAATCCGGCCCACTCGTTCGCCAGAGGCGGGTATTCACTAGGAGGATAGCCATTTATACGCGGAACAATCGCTCCAACTGCGGTAGCTCTATGGGCAACAAAGATGTTGCATCTGGTTATTTGGTTTCCCGTAGTTCCAAAACCAGCAAAGCCATATTGCGGTGGCACAACATTGCCGCCATCATAATATGTACTGGCGTAAAATTTTTGAGCCTCGCGACAGATTGCGATTTGAATTTGGGTGTCGCATACGCCAATGTTATCGGGTGCCGATTTGTAACCTGGTCCGTAACTATTAAAGAGATCTAGCCGCTCGCTCTTCTTGCGTTTATACATAACTTCGTCAGTTCCGTTATAGAGCGCGCGAATTTGATAAATCCCACCAGTCTGCATCGTATGCTCGAAGCGTGTGCCTTTGCCATGAGGGCCAAAGTCCGACCAATCATCAAACGTGCCGTCACCCTTACGCTGCCGCAACTGCCACGTAATACGGCTTTGTTGTTCGTTGGGTTTGGCGAAGTAATCTTCGTCCAAGGCCACCTCAACTACTTGCCCGGTCTTCACTAGGACGCCGTTATTAGGCACGGTTTCGCCTTTTTTACGTGCAGCCACCTCAATGGATTTCAAATTGACGGCTATTTCTGCGATTACGGTCTCATCTTTTTCCACTACGAGTCGGAGCGGCTTCGTCACGCGACCACTTATGTTATTTAATTGTTGAGTCCAGCTATCGCTATTATTGCGCATTTCAACCAAAATAACTCCTTGATTGTTGTTTTTAATACGATTGAGAAAGTCTGAATGTAATTCGACCCCGGCAGCGGTGATCCGAATCGTAGGCGCGGAAGTGGCATGGAAAGAGCCGCCTACACCGTAGCCAGTGGATGTATCACCGTTCGTTCTATACTGAAACGCCGTCGCACGGGTTAGGCTGGTATATACAAAGTTCAACGCCTCTTCCTCGTGTTTTAGTTTATACACAATGCCCGGCGTAGTGTGTGGTAGAACGTTCAAAAGTTCTTTAATATCTAAAAACACCGGAAAGAAATCTTTCAAATCCTCGGCCTCGTTCACGTAAGCGTCGGAATAATCATAACCACGGCTTAAAACCGGATCATCATCATCGTCATTGGATGCAAAGCGGAAAGGTTTGTTCTTGGCGGTTTGGTCGGAGAGCTCGGGGTCGGGGTTTAAATCGCTGGCCAGGGTAATGGTTCCGTCGCGGTTGGCGTCCACCGCCAGCTCGGCCGGGACTAATAGCACCGGCTCCGGGCTGGGCGACGAGATCGAGGAAAAATTAAGGAAAAATTAGAGGAAAAATTAGGGACAGGTTAAATATGTTTGAAATCTCACGAATTCCCCGGTCATTTCGGAATTTGCACGAACACTCTTGAGCCTATGCGTTGCGCCCGAATCAAAGCATCCACCGCCGACGGCCATTCGATCTATCACGTAATGACGCGCACGGTGAACGGCGCTTTC
>JAPLTN010000032.1 GCA_026398135.1 Verrucomicrobiota bacterium | reverse complement strand
GACGCCGAAGCCGGCACGCGGGACGCGTGCGCCCCCCGGACCACGGAGGTGCGGTCTCGCCACTCAGGGCTGATCGGAACACGGTGACGCATGCGTATCCTGGTCGCGGAAGATGAAGCCAAAGTCGCCTCGCACCTCCGGCACGGGCTGGAGGAGGCGGGCTACGCCGTGGACGTGGCGGCCGACGGCACCGAGGCGCTCTGGCTGGGCGAGACCAACCCTTACGACGCCATGGTGTGCGATGTGATGATGCCCGGTGCGGACGGTGTGACGGTGGTTCGGCAGTTGCGGCGCAAGGGCGTGCGCGTGCCGGTGATTTTTCTCTCCGCGCGGCATGAGCTCAGCGACCGGGTGGCGGGGCTCGACGCCGGGGGCGACGATTATCTGGCGAAGCCGTTTTCCATGATCGAGCTGCTGGCCCGGCTGCGGGCGCTGCTGCGGCGGCAACGGGCGGATCCGGTGGATCAGGTGCGGGTGGGAGACCTGGAACTCGATCTGCTGGCGCGCACCGCGCGGCGGGGCGGGGTGGAAATTGCGCTGACCAACCGGGAGTTTGCGCTGTTGGAGTTGTTGATGACCTCGTCGCCCAAGCCGGTAAGCAAGACGGCCATCATCGAGCACGTGTGGGACCAGCATTTCGACTCGGGCACCAATGTGGTGAATGTTTACGTGAATTACCTGCGGGCGAAAATCGACCGGCCCGGCATGGTGCCTTTGATCCAGACGGTGCGCGGGGTGGGTTTTGCCTTGCGGGAGGTGGCCTCGTGAAATCGCTGCGCTGGAGGGTAGCCCTGTGGTTTACGCTGAGCTTGCTGGGCGTGATGGCGGTGTTCGTGGGCGTGACCTACGCGCACCTGCAACACGAGCTGCGGGTGGAGAAGTGGAATCGGGCGCATCCGGATCACCCCGACTGGGTCTTGCACGGGAGCTACTCCGAGGCGGAGGTGGACGACATCGCGGGCGAGCTCGGGCGCTTGGCGCTGTGGTATGCCTTGCCCTTTACCGGGCTGGCGTTGGCGGCGGGTTACTATCTGGCGAAGCGATCCTTCGCGCCGGTGAGCGAGATGAACCGGCAGTTGCAGGCGATCGGGGCGCGCAGTCTGGAGCAACGTATCCGTTTGCCGGAGGCGGATGAGGAGTTTCGCGCCATCGAGAAAAACGTGAATGCGCTGCTGGTCCGGCTGGACACGGGGTTTCGTCAGTTGACGGAGTTTTCCGCGCAGGTGGCGCATGAGCTGCGCACTCCGCTGACCTTGCTGCGCCTGCAAGTCGAGGAGGCGGCGGGGCGGATCGAGCCGGGGCTGGCGGAGTCGATGCAGGAGGAGTTGCGGCGCTTGTCCGACTATGTGGAGCAGTGTCTGTTGCTGGCCACGGCGGAGCAGGGGCGGCTGGCGCTGGAGATACGCCCGGTGGCCTTGCGCGCGCTGGTGGTGGAAATGATCGAGGTCTATGAGCTGCTCGCGCGAGCCGAGGAGCGGGTGCTCACGGTGAGGGCTCCGGCCGAGGTGTGGGTGCAGGCGGATGAACGCAGCCTGCGGCAGATGTTGCATAACCTGCTGACCAACGCGCTGCGGCATGGCGAGGGGCCGCTGGCGGTGTGGGTCGGGGTCGAGGGCGCGGGCGGCGGCGCAGACGGCGCGCGGGTGGTGTGCCGGGTGGAGAACGCGTGTGCGCGGCGCGCGGCGGCCAGCGTAAGCGGCACGCGGCTGGGGCTGCGCATCGTGCGGGCGCTGGCGCATCTGCATCCGGGCATGCAGGTGCGGGCGGAGGAGGCGGGAGAAGGGCGCTTCGTGGCGGAGTTGAGCTGGGCGGCGGTTAAACCCGATACTTATTTTCCATCCAGCAGCACCAAGGCCGGGAAGTAAGTGCGGAGGTAACCGCGATCAATAGCCGCGAGGCGATCGGCCTGCACGCTGGCGTGGGCGGCGATGAGGAAGTCGGGGATGAGATGCTGGCGTGGTCCGCCCTCGCGCCGATAACGCAGGAACGTCTGGCCAGCAAGGAAAGCGGCGGCGGGGGCGAAGGGATCGTAGACGATGCAGAGGGAGTCGAACTTGGCGAGCGCCTCGTCAAAGCTGGCAAACCCGATTGAACACTCCGCAAAAACTACGGGACACAGCGCCAGGCTGCCTTCTTCGGCGGCGCGACTGAGGGTGGTCCGCCAGGATTCCCAGCCTTCCTGACGCCGGAGAATGCAGAGTAGCACGGAGGAATCGATGGCTGTTCTCATGGCGCAGAGTCGTGGGGCAGCTCCACCGGGCCGCGCAGGTCGTCCATCACCTCATTCGTGGTGAGACCGGGCCAGGGATCTTTCCAACCTTGGGAAAACGCCTCCCAAGCTTGGGGTGGAATGGTCTTGGTGGCTTTGAGAAAAGGCGCGGTTTCATCAAATTCGAGGACGTCGCCGGGCTTGAGGCGGAGACGATTGCGAACATGGATGGGAATGGTGATTTGCCCTTTTGAGGTAAGCGTTGCTTGCATGGCCATTTTGTAAGTCTTAAAAGTAAGGAAAACAAGTTGGATTACACTGAGGCGGGACGCATGCGCCCCCCCGGCCCGCACTTAGCGCACGCCAAATCGCGGTGGGTAGCCGCGGCGCTTAGTAACTCAGGTCGAGTTTAATACCAAAGTCCCGATGAATTTAGACTTTGTCACAATGTAGCAACCGGTCGGTGACCGGTTCCGCCCTCCAAACCGCACCGGTCAGCGACCGGTGCTGCACCAATCATCGTTTCATAAGTCTAAACCCATCGGGGAATTGGTATGAGGCCCATGTAGGGCGGGGTCGCCGAACCCCGCCGTAGCGTGACCAG
>JAPLTN010000106.1 GCA_026398135.1 Verrucomicrobiota bacterium | reverse complement strand
GTGTCTAATTCGCAAGGTGTTGAAGCTCGTATTATAGCCAGCCAATCAGTGATTTCGGCTTGGCTGCGAGTGGACCAAAACCGGGACGGCCGGATGACAACCAGCGACATCCTGACCAATACCGAAAAAACCCCCTACCGCTTTTGGTCCAATGACGATGATGATAGGAGCGACAAAGATCATTTAGAATCTTCCAAGAAAGATTGGGCGGACTCCGAAATTAATAGTATCCGGGACTTGGAGGATTTTGCTCGGTTGAATATATACATCGGAGGCCTGCAGGATGCCGTGTTAAATGGCTCATTAAAGATCGGACTGAAGTGGAAGAGCATACAGACCGGAGCGCCGGCCGTGAAAGTATGGCGCAACCTGTCGCCCAACGGCGGGAGGGAGTATCTTTTTGATGAAACGGTAGCCAACCAGCATCTTACGTTGAGTGCGCCGGGGCATGTTCAAGGCACGGCCACATACTTGATTCCTTTGTCATTTTGGCAGCAGAACGGCTTTAGCACTACCCAACCAAAGGGTCATATGCTCTTTGAGGGATGCACGGTAGGTAAAGGCCAGTTAGTATTAACCATAAACAAATCAGATGGGACAGAGATCGGTGAAGGTCCGGGCGTTTGGCTTGATATTAAGAATATCAAATCCATGTATGAACGGGCCGTAGCCACAACCGGCGGACCTCGCTCGGAAAATGGCGTCGATTACACTATCCCACTTCCGTCCGACTTAACTGGGCCAAGTGACAACAATATTCCTCACCCCACAATGGGTTGGGAGCCGAACACACTTGGATACGCCTATCAACCAGACCCGGCGGAGACGAAAACCTACTTCATTTATGTTCATGGGTGGCGGTGGTCTCCCGAAAAAGCCAATAATCGAACTGAGACGGTTTTTAAGCGTCTTTGGCACTTAGGATACAAAGGGCGTCTTGCCGCGCTACGTTGGCCTACTTTTTACGGTGGCCCCGATGATGATGATAGCGCCCCTGCTGGAATTTTTACTTACAACAACAGTGAGTATAGAGCTTGGAAGAGCGGCGAAAGCCTAAGGCAATATGTCAATCAGCTGCCATCTAATTATGTTCGTCATGTTGTAGCACACAGCATGGGGAATATAGTAACCGGCGCTGCGCTCAAAAATGGCATGTCTGCATCGAATTACGTTATGTTAAATGCGGCGGTTCCTGCCATGTGCTATGACGAAAACCCGAGCCTGAGGCAGAATTGGAATTATATAACTCCCAATGATGACGCCGATGCTAGCACCCGAGCATTGGCATACGTGGGCAAATTTAGGATATTAAATACAAATGTTGTAAATTTCTTTTTGGCCCGTGACACAGCCACTCGGGGATTATGGGAACTGAATAACTCCGGATGGCGTCCTCAACGTTACAACTTGATCACAACTGGCTACGCATACGATCCATCGGCGATCCCTGCGCGTAGACTATATATTACGTTTCTCACATCATTCGGTCGTTATCTAATTGATGCACATGAAGCTATGCCTTACGCGTGTCAGTCACTTACCCGCACAGCAGGAGCCGATGGCCAAACGAGCGGCTCAATCGGAAGCGCAGTAGACATGGATGCTAACTTTGCTTTCGACGATGAACATGGTGCTCAGTGGGATCGTAATTATCCAGCAACTAAAGCCTTTTACATAAATCTCATGCGAACACTCCAGATCCCTGTCCAGCCATGAAGCAACGCCGAACGCTTATTATTTTTATTTTGCTTATTCTAGCAGTATTGTCGGTAGCCTTATGGTTAGCATTAAGAAATCCCGCTTTAAAAAAAGAAATTTCTGGACACTCGGAACCTATTAAAGAAGGAAAGTCGCAATTAGCCGCTGCGAAAGATAACCAAGGTCGTTTACTGCCAGTTAATGAAAATGCTACAACCGAAAGCAACGAACCTGATAAGCAGGGTTTGAGAAAAATTATGGAAGCTTACCTAGCACCAATCATTTTTTACGGAAAAGTAATCGACGAAACCGGTATGCCCATTGCAGGAGCTTCAATAAAACTCATGGCTAATGATAAGCCTATGGGAAATAGCTCGGTTTATTTCAAATCCAGCGATGACCAAGGATTATTTTCTTTGCACGACGCCAGAGGCGCGGCGTTATCGATGAATATATCAAAAGAAGGCTACTACTCAACGGATAAATCCAAGGGACGCTTTGTTTATGGCGGCGTTCGCAGCCGAGACGACCCCGTGAATCCTATCGCCCAATCCCCAGCCGTTTTTATCCTCCGAAAAATGGGCGAAACGGAGCCATTGCTTGCTGTTGATCGTGATGTGATAACTCCAAAGAGCGGCCAGCCGGTTGAAATCAGCTTACGCACTGGCCGCGCGGTCGGTGCAGGTCGCGGTGATATTATTGTGGAATGCTGGACGAATAACGCGGGGCTCGACCCTAATAAACATGAACCTTACGACTGGCGAATGCGCCTAAGCGTTCCTGGTGGCGGATTATTTGAGCGTATCGGCGAATTTAACTTCGTCGCTCCGGAGTCGGGCTATCAACCGGCCTTAGAAGTTAATATATCGAAGAGCGCCGAGAAATGGAAAGGCACGACACAGGGGGAGTATTTTATAAAAACACGCGAAGGCACCTTTGCCCGGCTTAATTTTACTATGAACACCGGAGGCGGCCACTTCGTAACTATCAAATCGTTTTTAAATCCCAAGGTAAGCAGCCGGAACCTGGAATTTGATCCCGCCAAGGTGATAAAGCCTGCGCCGTAACGCCTTCGCAAGGTCCCAAATCAACCAAACGGCACACGTCGCGCCCGCCCGACGCCGAAGCCTCTGGGCCTGCACGCCGTCTGCTTCCTCCTCCGCGCCTTGCGGCGCTCCGTCCGGTGGGGGTGAAAAGGGGTCGGGGCGTTACATAGATACATTCTGATAAACTGGCTGTAGGGCTGAAAAGCATAAGTAATTGGTCATTATGTTTAAATGATTGAATTTGGTAAATTGTATCCATGTAACACCCCGACCCTTTTCAGAGCCCGTGGAGCACGGCTGGTCCGGCGTTGCGAGGGGCGGCGTGGCCCGCCGGGCCACCTCCGCCTCTCGCGCCTTGGCCGAGCCGTGCTCGACGTTCCCGCCGGCCAGAATTTAAACCTATGCGACCCAAGAAACAGCCGACATCGGCGCGACCTTGTTTCTTCCGGTCATCTGTGTCTGTTTAGCCTAGAAAAAGCAGTTGAACCACAGATTCCACAGATAGACATGGATTATCAAAGCATTATAGAACTCGCTATGCTCACCCTGCGGGTGAGTTTTTATCGATAGGTATCTGATTCGTAACTGCCTTTATCCGTGCTCTCCGTGATGGTATGCGTTCAATCCGAAAGGAACAAAACTTGTTAAGCAAAGCAGCGCATGTAGCATGTAAACCAACTCGTGGGTGAGCTCGTGTGAAACCCGCAAGTGGCTGCTGAAGACGCCCGATGATTGCACTGGAGTTACTCTCCGTTTCCGTGATTGGGCGCCGACGGAACACACCCACATGGTGCAAAACCGCATAACTGATTGTCCTGTGGCCGTCTGCATTCATGCGCTGCTTGCTTAACATCAAAACCGTAAGTCATGAACCAAAACGAAAGCAAACGAATCATCGGGCTGGATATGCATCCGGACGTGTTTGCGGCGGCGGCGCTCAGCGTCGATCCCAAGCTGCAAAACGCGTTTTGGGTGCAGGATCGGCTCTCGACGACCCAGTTGGAAGACTGGGCAAAAAAGCAGCTAGGAAAAGAAGACGTGGTCGTGCTGGAGGCTTCGGGCAACAGCTTCGAGGTCGCGGGGCGTCTGCACGCCATAGGTTACACCGCCGTGGTGCTGGAAAGTACGCAGGCCGGTAAGATTCGAGACAACTTCTGCAACGACGACCGGCACAGTGCGGTTAAACTGGCCAAGGTTTACCGCAGCGGCATGGCCAAGGAAGTCTGGCAACCCGACGCAAAGACGCGCGAATACCGCGAGGTGTTCTTCGCCCACCGCAACGCGGTGAAAGACGCCACCCGTTGCCGCAACCGCATCCACTCCTACCTCAATGAACACTGCGTGCGTTTAAAAAGTGGAGTGCGCCTCACCGAAGCGAGCGGCGAAGCTACCGCCATGGCCGCCAAAGTGTGGACGCCACTCCAGTCCGCCCTCATCAAAGATGCCTTCGAGCAACTGCGCCAAGTCGAGACGCGACGTAAAAGTCTGGAGCGAATCATGGTGAAGGAACTCGTCGCCAATCCCCGCTGGGCGAGTTTGTGGCGCTTGATGGGCATCCGGCACCGCGTGGCCTTCGCTTTGATGGCGATGCTCGGCGATGTGCATCGCTTCGCCACCGCCAAGAAACTAGTCGGCTACCTCGGCCTGGCACCTCGTAAGAAACAATCCGGCAATGACAAAAAAGGACAGGAACTGGGCATGGGGAAATTTGGCCGGGGCGACGTGCGTGCACTCTTGATCCAAAGCGCGCAGAATGCCCTGTCCCAACGCACCAGCCCCTTCCATAAATGGGGCTGGAAGCTTGTAATCAGAAAACATCGCAACGAAGCGGTGGCAGCGGTGGCCCGCAAACTCACCGTCTCCATCTGGCATCTGCTTATGGGCCACTTCACCCCTTTGGTCGAAGCCACTGAGCACCTCCGCACAAAACTGCTCCGCTTAGCCACCGTGATCGGCAAAGAGGGTATCAAAGCCCTCGGCTTCGACGACCGCGACGCCTTCGTGGAAGCTCAAATCAAATCAATCCAACTTTCCCCTTGATTGACCGCATAACTGCAATCCGTGGTTAATTCCTACTGCCGGATTTAGGCTAATTATTCAACGTGCCCATTAATAGATCAGTAGAGTTTTCGAGCTCTGCCTCGTGGTGGTTTATTATTAAAACGCCCTGTCCGACTCTTTAATGTTTCATCAGCTTCAGTATAATTTAGTAGCTTCCGCTTCGGTTAGGTATGCGGAGTCTCTCACGGCAAGAATTTGCAGGTTTGCAATCCTTAAATATCGATTCGGAGTAACGCAGGTTACTCTTATCCGATGTGAAAATCTAGCCCTATTCATAACGCTCCATGTGATTATGTTATTTTGACCACCCACTAAATTATCTGAGGTCAAAGAATCTACGACAACACCGTCTTGATTAAGAAGCTCAAGCTTATATCTGGTGTCGGTTAGGTTAGGTCGTAGCGGAAAAGGTCTGGGCGTGACGTGAGGGATTTCACCTGTGGTTAATTGCACTGCGCCTACTCTGGTCACCCGATCAAAGAAACCTATCCATTTGGCATATCCGTCAGCATCGGGCACAGATACACTTGCGGAGCGCGTCCAGTCCGTATATCTTTTTTTGGCAAAATCCGGGTCAATCGCAAAGTATTTATCAAGACTCAACGTTGGATTACTTTGAAATACAGTCTTTATCTGCGAAGCAATATCAGCTTCGAAAACATACAAACTATGAATATCATACTGTTCAGCCGCCCTGTCGCTAGTAATCGACAATGAGCGACCAACATAGGCAGGCTCCGAGTTACCATCTCTCCTGAAGTTTACATAATAATGGCCTTTTCCTTCTGTAACGTGTATCTCTCGAGATTGATTAGGAACAGAACCTACTAATCGTATCTTTAGATTCGTATCCTGCGACGCATTTATTGTGAACCCGACTCCCTCAATCCTTTGAAATCTATTTAAAGGGGCATGGTAATCGGAGACCAGATAAAAATTAATCGGGTCTGTTCTATTCTTAGGGACGCGCAAGAACGTGTGACCCAATCCATCTGTAGCTGCATCTAAACTCCCATAAGAACTTGATAATACGATAGGATTGCCCATACCATGCAACTTATTCCGAAAATTGAGTCTATCCTGAGCCCGCACTGAAAAATCATTAATTTTCGCCATTGTCGCGTCGTAAAATGTAGTCCTAAAATCATCTCGCATTTTTTGCTTTACCCTAGAAAGAATATGAGCGCCTGGTTTATCTAGATCTGATATTTCCAAACCATAGGGACAACGTTGATAGCCACTGCCTAAGTTTATGTCTCTGTGCTTTTCCCCATTAGGATATATAATATATGATTGATAAAAAAGGTTTAGACCTCCCTGGGATTCAGTGCCAATCCAGAGCGTTGTTTTATTGACATGCTCTTCAAATTTATTTGAAATTGCCTGAATTCTTTTTTTCGTGTGTTCTACAGCTTCAATCATAGCTGTGGAGGCTAAAAAAAACTTTTCGCTGTTCGTGCCATTAACGTCGTCAAGACTATTAGCCTGAATGTTTAAAAGTGTTTGATAACATTGGAGTTTCGCTACGCTAATCAGCATTAATGACGGGAATACAGCAAACGTGCCCACTTCGCTTGCCTCACCCTCAAGTTGATGTAAAGCTGTCAGCAAACTATAGAGGAAAGCAGGATCCTGACTTGAGGACAACGGTCCGGTTAAGAGATCAAACAATCCATTGCTTTTATTTACTATATTTGTTAGTTCTTTTTGGCTTATTTCATATTTTGCAATTACAGACGAAGCATTAACTATATTCGCCATGCTGAGTGAACAGCCTACTCCATCAGCTAATTCTTTATTGGCTACTTTACTGGTGAGAATCCATACCTTGGGGATTTGGTTTAAACCGGGTATTTCTCCGGCAAACTCATTCAGCACGTTCCAGAATGAAAATAGAGTGCTATTAGAAGGTGGGCATTTTACAGAGATATCTTCAGGTTTAAACTCATACAGACTTTGGGAATACCCATGGTGGGGTAACAATGTGCCGCCAAGCAATAGCATGGAAGCTAGTAGTGATTTTTGCTTTTTCATAATTATTGTGTGATGTGTTATTGTAAATGAATTGTGCGTGCGCTGAGTGCATTGCCGGATTTACGAATCAGCGAATCACAAATTCTAATGCTAAATTGAGAATTATTATTTTTTCGTCAAGGCATGGTGCCTTCGACACAATTGCCTGTGCATATTATCGGCCGATAAGAGGTGGTGGAATTGGTCTATAGGTAACCGTATATCTAGTGGTTAGGAATGCGTGGTTTATTATATCGATTCTGTTCACGGCTTTTTCGTAATGATAATGTTACTTATGTTACGTGGAAAACGCTTCCAGATTGAGCACCTGAGCAGCGAATAATCCCGTTCGTTACGGGCGGCCGCAACGAGTGCGGTTTCTTAGCCCTTTAAGTGTGTGCGTTCGTAAGTTGCATCATCCCAAGATGATAATCTATAGCCGGGTGCACGCTCTTTTCGGTGATCGATCTTCTTTAACGAACGCGCCAAGTCTAGGATGCAAGGACGCTAGCCAACGGTTTGCGGCGCAGTAATTTGAGATAGCTTCGGAATTCGATTTTGTAGTGCCAGGCAACAGCCAGGAACGAATCTGAAGACGTCATTTATCCCCGCCAGCCCCGTCGGAATGCCGCACGCTGGCAAAGTGGGGCAGCTGATTGGCGCGGGGGTCTGGCGCACTGTATAAGGACAAAAAAGCCGCGACGATGAAGTCGCGGCAGAGAATAAAATCGTCCGGTTCGACACTCTGATCGGGGTGCGCGAGGACATGCCAAGAAGTGTTTACCGATTGAGAATGCCCTTGGTCGCGAAGTCGGTGACTGCGGTGTCGATCGAGTAGAGCGTGGAGACGCCTTGGGTGGTGGCAGCCTGCGTGGTGATGTTGCTCTGCTGTTGGGCGTTGGTTGCGTTGTGTGCGGCATTGGCCAGTGCTTGGCCGGTCGCCTGATAGAGGTTGCCCATCGCGATCGCGGGGGCGTCGCCCAGGACCTTAGTGTTGGCTTGGGTGATGGAGTCGGTGATCTGGGAATTGACGGAAGTCGGATGGGCCATGGTGTTAGGGAGTTAAGGTTAAGGAAGAAACGTCACGGATTGGTTGGTAGTTAAAATGCGCAGGCAGGCGAGAGTTTTTAACGAGGACACTTGCGCCAGCCGTGATGGTTTGCGCTGAGCGGGCAGCTTGGAGTAGTTATGGAAGATGAAGGTCCACTGGTTTCAACACGTCGAATTCGAGGGGCTGGGTTTGATCGAATCTTGGCTGCGGGCGCGCGGGCATGAAGTGACGGCAACGCGCTGGTGGGCCGGGGAGACGGCGGGGCCGGATACAGCGGCGGCGGAGTGGTTGATCGTGATGGGTGGGCCGATGAATATCTATCAACACCGTGATTTTCCGTGGTTGGTGGATGAGAAGGCGGCGATCGCGGCGGCGATGGATCGTGGGGCGCGGGTCTTAGGAGTGTGTCTCGGCGCGCAGTTGATCGCGGATGTGCTGGGTGGAAAGGTGATGCAGAATCCCGCGCGCGAGATCGGTTGGTGGCCGTTGCGGGCGGTGGCGGCGACTGAAGCGCGGGCGTCGCGTTATGCGTTTCCTGCCGAACTGACGGTGCTGCACTGGCACGGGGATACGTTTACCTTGCCGCCGGGGGCGGTGCGGCTGGCGGAGAGTGAAGGGTGCGCGCAGCAGGCTTTTGCGTGGGGCGAGCGGGTGCTGGCGCTGCAATTTCATCTCGAAATGGGTGGCTCGGCGGTGGCGGAAATCGCGGCGGCTTGCGCGGACGAGCTCGCGGCGGGCGGGCGCTGGGTGCAGGCGGCGGGCGTGATCACAGAAGGCGCGTATGCCCATGCGCAGGCGGCGAGCGGGCTGCTGGCGAAGTTGCTCGCGGCACAGGAACGCGCTTGAGCGTAGCGCGGTGGGTTGCGCACGGGGCGTAATCGTTGTTGTCCCCGCCGGTGCGGCCTCTGCATAAACGGACTCACTTTTTTATTAACGTGTCCGCCACCACGCCTCTCCACTTTCAGACCGTCGCCGAACTCTCCGCCGCACTTGCGAGCGGCCAACTGACTTCCGTCGCCTTGACCGAGGCGGTGATCGCCCGCGCGCTGGCGGTGGAGGTACGGGTGCAAGCGTTTAACTCCTATGACGCCGCCGATGCGCTGGCCCAGGCGCGGGCGTCCGATGCGCGCCGCGCCGCCGGGCAGGTGCTCGGGCCGCTGGATGGCATACCGATTGGCTTGAAGGATGTGATCGCGGTGCGTGACCAGCCGCTGACCGCGTCGTCGAAGATTCTGGCCAACTTCATCAGCCCTTACGATGCCACGGTGACGACCAAGCTGCGCGCGGCGGGGGTGGTGCTTTGGGGGCGCTTGAACATGGACGAGTTTGCGATGGGGTCTTCGACGGAAAACTCCGCGACCAAGGCGACGGCGAACCCCTACGATCTCACGCGCATCCCGGGCGGTTCGTCGGGTGGCAGCGCGGCGGCGCTGGCGGCGGGGCAGGCTCCGGCCACGCTGGGGTCGGATACGGGTGGGTCGATCCGGCAACCGGCGGCCTTGTGCGGCGTGGTCGGGCTGAAGCCGACCTACGGACTGATTTCTCGCTATGGGTTGATCGCTTATGCGTCGTCGCTGGATCAGATCGGGCCGTTTGGGCGAACGGTGGAGGATGCGGCGATGGTGTTGCAGGCCATCGCGGGTCATGACGAGCGGGACTCGACCTCGTTTAACGCGGTGATCCCCGACTACCGCGCCGCACTGAGTGCGCCGCGTGAGCGGCCCTGGCGCATCGGCATACCCAAGGAGTATTTTGGCGCGGGGCTGGACCCCGAGGTGGCGACGGCGGTGCAGGCGGCCATCGCGTTTTACCAGTCGCGCGGGGCGGAGATCCGCGAAGTGTCGTTGCCTCATACCGAGTATGCGTTGGCGGCGTATTACATCATCGCCACGGCCGAGGCCTCGTCGAATCTGGCGCGGTTTGACGGGGTGCGCTACGGCCACCGCAGCGCCGAGGCGGAGACCTTGCTGGACGTGTATTTCAAGTCGCGGGCGGAGGGTTTTGGGTCTGAAGTGAAGCGCCGTATCATCCTGGGGACGTATGTGCTGAGTTCGGGTTATTATGACGCGTATTATGGCCGGGCGCAGAAGGTGCGGACGCTGATTCGCGAGGATTTTATCAAGGCTTATGGGGAAGTGGATGTCATCCTCACTCCCACTGCGCCGACCCCGGCGTTTAAGCGCGGGGAAAAGAGTGAGGATCCGTTGGCGATGTATCTGGCGGATATTTACACCATCGGGGTTAATCTGGCCGGGCTGCCCGCAATCAGCGTACCGTGCGGGTTTACGACGGGAGGTTTGCCAATCGGGTTGCAGTTGATCGGGCAGCCCTTCGCCGAGGCGGATTTGCTGGCGGCGGCGCAGGTCTATGATGCGGCGCATGATTGGACCAGGCGCTGGCCGGTGCTCTGAGTTTTTTAACCACGGAGAACACGGAGATCACGGAGATGGAGAACGAAGCACTGACCGAAAAAATTATTGGAGCTGCGATTGAGGTTCATCGAGAGCTCGGACCCGGTTTATCAGAGTCTGCCTATGAAGCTGCACTCGCTCATGAATTTTCGCTGCGGCAAATATGCTTTGAGCGTCAAAAGGAAATGCCGGTTCGGTATAAAGGATTTCTGATCGAAGTCGGTTATCGGCTAGATTTCTTGGTCGAGAACAAGGTCATTGTAGAACTCAAAGCGGTTACAGAAATGCATCCAATTTTTGAGGCGCAGCTTATTACTTATCTTCGCTTGTCAGGGCATCGGGTTGGTTTGCTTATCAATTTTAATGTCCCACGGCTGAAGGACGGACTTATTCGCAGAATTGTATGATCTTCGTGTCTCTCCGTGTTCTCCGTGGTTAAAACTCACTTTTTTAAATGAATTACGAAGCCGTCATCGGTCTTGAAGTCCACGTGCAGATCAAGACCCGTTCCAAGATGTTTACCCGTGTCGCCGCGGGTTACGGGCAATCCGAAAACACCCTCACCGACCCCACCGTGCTCGCCCTCCCCGGCGCTCTGCCGGTGATGAACAAGGCGGCGGTGGATGCCATCATCAAGGCCGGTCTCATGCTGGGTTGCGAGATTGCCCCGGTCTGCAAATGGGACCGGAAGAACTATTTCTACCCCGATTCGCCGAAGAACTATCAGATTTCCCAATACGACCAACCGATTTGCCTGGGCGGCGCGGTCGAGATCGAGTTACCCGGCCCGGCTCGCAACATCCTGGGCGGGCACAAGGCCATCCCGCTTACCCGCATCCACCTCGAAGAAGACGTGGGCAAACTCAATCACGGCGCGGGCGGCTCGTTGATCGACTACAACCGGGCGGGCACACCGTTGATGGAGATCGTGTCCGATCCTGCGATGCACTCCGCTGACGAGGCCTACGCGTATTTGCAGTCGTTGCGCACCAGCATCGTTTACGCGGGTATATCCGATTGCGACATGGAGAAGGGGCAGCTGCGTTGCGACGCCAACATCTCCATCCGCCCGTTGGGCGAGACCAAGCTGGGCACCAAGGTGGAGCTGAAGAACCTCAACTCGATTTCTTTCGTTCGTGACGGCATCTCCCATGAGATTGCCCGCCAGATCGCCGTGACCAAAGCCGGCGGGCTGATCGTACAGGAGACGCGCGACTACGATGGCATAACCGGTACCAGCCAGTCGCTTCGTTCCAAGGAAATGGCTCACGACTACCGCTATTTTCCCGACCCCGATTTGATGCCGGTCAAGGTGGACGCCGACTGGAAGGCGCGCCTCGCCGCCGAGCTGCCCGAGCGTCCCTTTGACAAGCAGCGCCGGTTTATGGCGGCCACGTCCGAAGGCGGTTACGCGCTGCCTTACACGCTGGCCAGCGTGTTGATCACGGATCGAGAGTTGGCGGACTGGTTTGAAGCGGCGGTGAAACTGGCCGGCCCTGCGCTCGCCCAGCCGGTGGGCAACTGGATCGTGAACGACTTGCTGCGTGAACTCGCCGCTTCGGGCGTCGCTTTGACTGAGGCGAAAATCACACCCGCCGCGCTGGCTGAGTTGGTGAAACTGATCGACGCGGGGACTCTGTTGCAAAACGCGGCCAAGGAAGTTTTCGCCGACTTGGTTGCGACGGGCGATGCGCCTGCGGCGATTGTGGCGCGCAAGGGGCTCGCCGCTGCGCCGACGGATTCCGCCGAATTGGAAACGTGGTGCCGGGACGCCATCGCGGCCAATGCCAAGGCGGTGGCGGAGTATAAGGCAGGCAAGGAAAGCGCGCTCAACGGCCTCAAGGGGCCGGTCATGAAAGCCGCCAAGGGCAAGGCCAACCCCAAGGCGGTGGACGAAACGCTGCGTCGGCTGCTGGCATCATAGGCTGCATAATGCTTATGCACCCTGTCGCCTTCTTCGATACCAAGCCCTATGATCGCCAGTCCTTCGCGCAGGCGGCCGGGACCGATGGCATCGCTTGGAGTTTTCATGAGTTTCGCCTGGGGGCGGGCACGCTGGCCGGGGTGGATGGGGCGCGCGCCGTGTGTGTGTTTGTTAACGACAAGCTCGACCGAGCGGTTCTCGCGGCTCTGGCTGCGACCGGAGTAAAGCACGTCGCGCTGCGTTGCGCGGGGTTTAACAACGTCAACCTTGATGCGGCCCGGGAACTTGGTCTGGTGGTCACCCGTGTCCCGGCCTACTCGCCGCACGCGGTCGCGGAGCACACGGTCGCCTTGCTCCAGACGCTCAATCGCAAAATCCATCGCGCCTACAACCGGGTGCGCGAACAAAACTTTTCGCTCAAGGGCCTGGTGGGCTTTGATCTTTACGGCAAGACGGTGGGCATCTCCGGAACGGGGAAAATCGGCCGCCTGGTGGCGAAGATTTTTCTCGGTTACGGCTGCAAACTCATCGCCTACGATCCCTTTCCCGATGCCACGTGGGCGGCGGCCAACGAGGTCGAATACGTTCCGTTTCCGGATCTGCTCGCGCGCAGCGATGTGGTGACGCTGCACCTGCCGCTCACGCCGGAATCGCATCATCTGCTCAATGCCGAGACCTTGGCTATGATGAAACCGGGTGCCTATTTGGTGAATACCAGCCGGGGTAAGCTCATCGATACCACCGCGCTTTTGCAGCACCTGAAGTCCGGACATCTCGGCGGGGTGGCGCTGGATGTTTACGAGGAAGAAGAAGGCCTGTTTTTCGAGGATCACTCCGGAGAGATCTTGCAGGACGACGAGCTCAACTTGCTGCTGTCTTTTGCCAACGTGATCATCACTTCGCACCAAGCCTTCCTTACCCACGAGGCGCTCAGCGCGATCGCCAGCGTGACGGTGGAGAATCTGGTGCGGGTTGCCGCAGGTCAGCCGCCGCTGGCCGGGACGGCGTTGTAGTTTGATTTTCGGCGCAATCGGGGGGCCTTTGTGTTCAACGAAGGCGGCTAAAATTCCGACCCCGGGGCCGCGCGGGTGGCTGGCGTCATGCGCCTCGGGTTGCTGAAAGGGTGTCGAAGGCAGGGCCTGGAAAATTGACCTCCGAAGAGGTGCTGCGGCGCTCTACGCGCAGTTTTTTACGCGGTCGGGGAAAAAAATCGAGGTTACGGCGCGCAGGCTGGATCTCGACCGGAGAACGGTGCAGGCTCGTTTGGCGGTTTTTAACCCGTAAGAATAATCACTATGTTTACGCTGCCCGTTGATGCCGGTCTTCGTTTGGCCCAGCTTGTTCCCGAGGATGCGGAAGAACTCTTCGCGCTAACCGACGCCAATCGGGCGCATTTGCGGCGTTGGTTGCCCTGGCTGGATCGTAACCGGGTGGTGGCGGCGACGGAGGACTTTGTAACGTTTACCCAGCGCGAGGCGGCGGCGGGGACGGGGCTGCATTGCGGGATTTTTGAACAGAATATTCTGGCCGGGGTGTGCGGTTACCACCGGATCGACGCGCAGAATCGGTCTGGCCAAATCGGCTACTGGTTGTCGGCGGAGGCGGGCGGACGCGGGGTGATGAGCCGGTGTGTGACCGCGTTGGTGTCATATGGTTTCGCGAAGCGGGATTTACAGCGTCAGGTAATCGCTTGCGCGGAGGAAAACCGAGCGAGCGCGGCGGTGGCGGAGCGGTGCGGGTTTCGGTTTGAGGGCGTGGCCCGAGACGCGGAGTGGCTATATGATCGGTTCGTGAGCCACCGGCTTTATGCGCGGCTGCGAACGGACGCCTGACATATTCCTGACAAACGGCTGACTAAGTCGTGACACGTGGCGGGCGGATTTCGGGTAAAGTGGCGAGGTATGAAAAACATCGCGTCACTTTTAATAATCGTCGCCCTCGCTACGGCGTGGATGGGACTGAAGCCAGCTAAGGGAGCAGCTTCCACCGAAGCGTCGGTTAACGTTCGAGTGGAGCTGGACCGTCCGGTGTTTCCGGCTGATTCACGGGAGAAGGTTATTGTTAAGGTCGCGTTGGATGGTGTGCGGCCGGTGGCAGTGTCTCGGCGCGCTCCCGTTAACCTGGCGCTGGTTATCGACAAATCCGGGTCCATGGGCGGATCCAAAATCGAAAACGCCCGCGCGGCTGCGCTGGAGGCGGTGCGCCGTTTGACGGCCGACGATGTGGTTTCTCTGGTGGTTTATGACAATGACGTGGAGGTGCTGGTGCCTGCCCGTAGAGTCGGGAATGGTGAAGTGCTGGCGGCTGCGATTGAGAACATACAGGCTTCGGGCGGAACGAATCTACACGGCGGCGTGGTGGCGGGTGCGGCTGAATTGAGAAAACACATCGAGGAAGGGTATACGCACCGTGTGCTGCTGATTTCTGACGGCCAGGCCAATGTGGGCCCGCAAACCCCGGCGGCGCTGGGTTCGCTGGGCAGCCGCTTGGTGCGTGAGGGCATTTCGGTCTCCACGATCGGCCTTGGGCTGGATTTTAACGAGGATTTGATGGCGAGACTGGCGAGCCGCAGTGATGGCAATACATACTTTGTACAACAAAGCCGCGATCTGGTTCGGATATTCAACGAAGAGTTGGGCGATATATTAAGCATCGTCGCCCGCCGGGTCGTGGTGGAGGTAAGTTTTCCGCAGGGAGTGCGGCCGGTTCGCTTGATCGGACGCGAAGGACGGATCGAGGAACGCCGTGCCGTTATCGAGTTGAACCAGCTATATGGAGGTCAGGAGAAATTTGTACTTATTGAAGCAGAATTAGAGCCCGGCACGGTGGGGACGCGTCGTGAAATCGCACGGGCGGAAGTTCGCTATGAAAACGCCGTCGATGCAAAAGCGGTGAAGCAGAGCGCGGGAGCTGAAGCTTTGTTTTCCGCGGTAAAGAGCGAGGTGGTTAACGCCGCCAATCAACAAGTTCAGGCCGATTACGCTAAAAATATCCTGGCCGAGGCAAAAGATGAAGTGGTGGCATTAGTGGATTCGGGCCAAAGGTTTGAAGCGGGTGCGCGTTTGCGAGAGGCAGGGACAGCCCTCGGGGCGCTTGGGCGTGATTATAATAACACGGCAGTCCTTTCGTCTGCCGCACCCGCCGCAGCGGAGGCCGCCAAAGTCGAAAACGAGGGGCTGAGCAACGCGGAGCGCAAGAACTACCGGGCCAAAGCGCAGCAAACTTATAGCCAGCAACGGGCGGAGTAGGTCCGACATTATAATTCTACTTTGTTAAATCGAAAACATTACGGCGGAAATACCTGAGAATGGCCGCAAAAAGGCTCAAAACGCGCAAAACCAAGCCTTCATTTTTGTGACTTCTGCGGTTTTTTGCGGCCAATTCTCGTTTTTAACAAAGTAGAATTAAGCGGTGGTTTTATTAAACACAACGCACCAAAACGCAGACCGGTCATAAATTTATTTATATAATCCCAGGCTTTCTTTCGATGATAATACCCGTGCAGCACAACAACTCCTGCGCCGGCTTCTAAGCTGCGCCTACCCCTCCCATGTCTAAATTTTATTACGAACACCCCGAGACCGAAGCCCCAGTAGTAACTACCGCTGCAACGGTAGCGTCCCCGCGTAAAATGGATTTTTACCAGCGCTTGACCTCAAGCATGCCGTTCTTGATCACCGTTATCGTGCATGTGTTGCTCATTGGTGGAGCTGCCGCCATTATTGTACAGAAGAATGTCATGGATCGAAACGAAACCTTCGTGGCGCCGAATCCGCGCGAGTCAGCAGCGGATAAGCAACTCGAATACCGGGTGCAGAATGCCCGTCAACGGGCTGCATCAAGCAGCCCATCGAATCCTGTCTCGGTAAACCGGATTATTTCCACGGCGGAGAATGCTTTGCAGATACCTGCCATGCCGGACCTTCCCTCAATGCAATCCGGAGGTTTACCAGGATTTGGACCCATGGGCCCGGGCATGGGCTTGGACGCAGGGACCCGCATCGCAACCTCGTTGAGTAAGGACACCCGTATCAGTGCACGAGCGTTTCCGCCGATGATCTTTATGGGGCTTCCTCACAACGTCAGCAAGGTTGTGTTTGTCGTCGATACCAGCACCCAAATTATGGAACCAAGAAAGGGTGGATTTTTAGCCTTTTCAATTATACGTGAAGAGATTATGCGTCAGGTAAGTCGTTTACCCGCTACCGCCCAGTTTAATGTAATCTTGTATCGCACCACCAATGGTGAAACTGGCGATGTGGAGGTTAATCTATACAAGCGGGAACTTTCTCCGGCTAACAACGACTCCAAAAAAGATTTTTTCGAGTGGATGGCCCCGGTGAATGCTAAATTGGATGATTTTGGTCCCGCGTCAGCAACGCGGCGAACGGGCTGGAGACGCAAGCCTCTTCCTCCCGAGGCTGGAGTGGATCCTTTGTTTTTACCCCCGTCTTGGGCGCGCGCCGTCCATGCGGCTTTGGAGCAAAGTCCGGATACGATTTTTGTCATTACCGCGAGCGAAGGCAGAGTATCCCGTATGGTAAGCGAGCAAGAGCTCACCAAGCGCCGAGCCGAGCTTGAGAAGGAAAAGGCTGGATATGAACAATACGCCAAGAAAGAAGGCACCACGATGACCGCGATTATCACGGCGCGCGATGCTGCTCTTAATAAACTACGCATAGAGTTGGATGCCGCCAATAGAAAGCTGGTCGCTGAACGCCAGGAGCCGGTGGTGATTGAGCATATTATTAGTTTTTTTAGAGCCGACGTTCAAGCTGAGCTTCGCAAAAAGGGCATTACTATAAAAGTGGACGGCACTGGTTGGACCAAGAAAGACGGCACATTTTTCGCTCACCCTCCTTATGCGGTATCAGGAATCGATCCTGCCACATGGAATGATCTTAACACTCACATGAGTCGCCTGCAGCGTGCTTTGTCCCCTTTGCAACGAGCGTCGCTGAATATATTTCTGTTTGTTGGGCCAACCGATAAACCGGACAGTGCGGTCTCTATCTTGAGTACAGTTGCCAAACGAAACGGTGGAAACTTCCGATTACTCACGACTAAACGGCTGGAAGAGATACGCGCCAAGGAAGCCGAAGCCGTGAAAAAGGGTTCTTAAGAATCTTTATTCAGGGCAAAGATTTCCACGGTTTAGGGGTGTCCGGCATTGCGAAGCAGCCTAGGTTGGCCTTCCTGCTCAGCATACGAACACCATGGATCGCGAAACAGGTGGGTCTGACTTTTTAACAAAACGTCATATGCTACCGGTTTCGCAGGAATACAAATGAACCGCTCCGTCGCTCAACGTCTCTGGCTCTATGGTTTATTGCTTTTGCTGCCGGCGGTGACGATCGGTGGCCTCGCGCTGGGCTTGCTGGCGCGGGAACGCGAGCGACTGGCCGGGCTCGAGGCGGCGGCGCTGGGGGCGCAACGAACGGCGGTGGAAGAGCGGGCGCGTTTGATTGCGGAGAATATCGAATTACTCGTCGGCGACGCGCAGTTCGCACTCATGACCACGTTGCAGGAGGCGCCGACGGCCGAGCCAAGGGCGTTTCTTGGTGAGTGGCAGGCGAACAATCCGCTTGTGCGCCAGGTGTTTCGTGCGACAGCGGACGGAAGGCTGGTTTGGGGCGATTTCCCCGAGGTTTTGCGGGCGTGGCTCGCGTCGGGGCCGCCTTGGGCCGATGGCATCGCAGGCGGCGTCATGCGGGCGGAGGTTCAATCAGCCGGGGGAAAGCCGGGTTTACCGACGGCGAAGAAAGACGGGGCAGAAATGGAAAAGAGTAATCCACCGCAGCTGCCGAGTGACGCCGATGTGCGCCGCGATATTTCGAGTAACATCCTACAATATCGGCGAGCACGGCAGGAAATCCAGCAGGTCGCGAAGCTGAAGAACTCGGCTGATGTTTTGAACCAGTCGGTTGGCGAAGGCCTGGCGGCAAAACGAACCCAAGTCTATGTGGTTAAAGATAACAGTTCCGCTGCGTCGATTCCGCGTGCAAAAGACACACGGGAGTTGGCCGCTGAACCTGGGTTGGTGTCCACGCCCGCGGCATCCGCGTTATCAGTTGAGGCAAAGCCTGCGGCTCCGGCTGAGCCGACGGGGGATACGTTCGAGGTTAAGGCTCAGATTGCGCGGGCAAATTTGAGTGAAGCGATGCCTGATTCGATAACACGCTCCGGTTGGACACCGTGGCGCGATGCGTCGGGTCTGCATCTGTTTGGCTGGCGGGAATTGCCTGATCGCACGGTGATCGGGATCGAGTTGCGGTTCGATGCGATCACGGCCCGGTTGGGCGAGGTGTTTCCCGCTGAGCCGGCCATGGGCGAGGCGTATGCATTACGCGATACCACGGGCCAGGCTTGGCATACGATCGGGGCGGCGACGTTGCCGGTGGTTCTGGAAGTGCCGCTGGCCGGTTCGGCGTTGGCGGGCTGGACGGTGGTGGGCCAGGGCTCATTCATGGCCGAGTCCCGCTCGGGGGCGGGAGGTTTTTTTATTTTGGGAGCGTTACTGATCGGTTTGCTCGTGCTGGCGATTCTCGCCGCCGGGGCCATGTTGGTGCGTCAGGCGCGGAGGAGCGAAGTGGAGGCGGCGTTGAAAACCTCGTTTGTCGCCAATGTTTCCCATGAGTTGAAGACTCCGCTCACCACGATTCGGCTTTATGCAGAGCTGCTGGCGCAGGGGCGGGTTGTGGACGAGGGAAAGCGGTCGCATTACCTCGTGACGATCGGCCAGGAGACACAGCGATTGGCGCGATTGGTGGGCAATGTTTTGGATTTTAGCCGCTTGGAGCAGGGCAAAAAGAAGTTTGAACGCACGACCTTCGATCTTGCGGCCGAGCTTGGGCGTCTGGCTGATACGCATGCCCCGCGTTTGGTGGAGGCCGGGTTAAGCTTGGGCGTGGCATTGCCGAAGACTGCGGTAGTGAGTACGGATCGCGACGCAGTGGAGCAAGTGGTGCTGAATCTCTTCGATAATGCCTGTAAATATGCGGCAGACGGCGGCGAAGTTGCGTTGGCGCTGGCTCCTGCGTCCGGTCCGCGAGCGGGCTGGCAAGTGAGCGTGGGAGATCGCGGTCCGGGCGTGGCGGCGGGGCAGCGCGAGTGGATTTTTGAAAAGTTCCACCGGGTGGACGACCGGTTGACTGCGGCCAAGGGCGGCGCCGGGCTGGGGCTGAGCATCGCCAGGCAACTCGCGCGCGGATTGGGTGGCGAGTTGGAGTGTCGGGAGCGCGAGGGTGGAGGCGCCTCGTTCGTCTTGTTCCTGCCGCACTCGGACAAAAATTTTAACGCATGAAAGCACGTATCCTGATTGCCGAGGATGATTCGAATATCCGGCTGGGCCTGATCGCAACGCTGGAGAGCGAAGGCTATGAAGTCACGGCCGCTTCGGATGGGGCGCAGGCCTTAAAACTGTATCCGCAGAACAAGTATGATTTGGTGGTTTTGGATGTGATGATGCCCAAGGCGAGCGGCTACGACGTATGCCGGGAACTGCGCGCCGCCGGTGCGACCACGCCGGTTTTGTTTCTCACCGCCAAAGGCGAAGAAGTGGACAAAGTAGTGGGGCTCAAACTCGGAGCCGATGATTACATGGTTAAGCCATTTGGAGTGCGGGAGCTTTTGGCGCGCGTGGAGGCATTACTGAGGCGCGGTCGCGCTTCGAGCGGGGCTGCCTCGCTCGCCGCCGGCGCTGCGGTGCCGGCGATTTTTCGGTTGGGCCAGGCGGAGATTGATCGACGGACCTTCACGGCGCAGTTGCCGGGACGCGCCGCCGTGGTGCTGACAGCGCGTGAGCTGAAGCTCGCGGAGGTATTAGCGGCCCATGCTGGTGAAACCCTGACCCGCGATCAGTTGCTCAACGCGGTGTGGGGAGTCGGGTATGCAGGTACCACGCGCACGCTGGATCAGCATGTGGCGCAGTTGCGCAAGAAGGTGGAAATCGAGGCGAATGCGCCGAACTCGATAATCACGGTTCATGGCGTGGGCTACCGTGCGGCGCGCGACGAACGCCAAGCGCCGGTATAAAATATATTGGTAAACGGAGCCGGGGTTTGCGCGAGCAGGGCGAATCGGCTTTGATCTGCACCATGCAACCCAATCTCGCTTCGGGCTATTCGCGTCGCCTTGTCATCAAATCGCTCGGGGTCGGTGTAGCCGCGTTGGCTTTGGGGCGAACTGTTTTTGCCCAAGCGGCGACCTCACTGACCTTGGCGGGTGGCACGTCCCAACCCTTTGTTTTGCCGAAGTTGGCCTACGCTTATGACGCGTTAGAGCCGCACATCGATGCGCGCACGATGGAGATTCATCATACGAAGCATCATCAGGCCTACATCAATGCCGCCAACAAGGCGCTGGAGGCGCGGCCGGATCTGCGCGAGTTGTCAGGCGAGCAGTTGATCTCGCGGTTGGACGCGTTTGAAGAGCCCTTGCGCACCACGTTGCGCAATCAACTGGGCGGGCATCTCAATCATTCGTTTTTTTGGAAGTTATTGGCGCCCGCCGCAGAGTATCAGCCGGGCGCATTGCGGGCGGCGATTGACAAGGAGTTCGGTTCACTGGCGGCGCTACAAACTGAGTTTTCCAAAGCGGCGGTATCGCGTTTTGGGAGCGGATGGGCCTGGCTGGTGGTACAGGACGGGCAGTTGAAAGTGATTTCGACCGCCAATCAGGACTCTCCGTTGATGCAGGGTGCCCAGCCGGTCATCGGGCTCGATGTTTGGGAGCACGCCTACTACCTGGCTTATCAGAACCGGCGGGCGGATTACGTTAAGGCGTTTTGGACGGTGTTGAACTGGGATGCCGCCGAGGCGGCCTTCGCCAACGCGAGTTCGCTTTGAGCAGAGCATGAAGTTGCGTTGCCACGAGGGCGTGTCTGGGTTTGAATTCCGCCCGTCGCCTAGGCCCTGTGGGGAAAGCGTGGAGCACGGCTGGGCCTGCGTTGCGAGAAGCGGCATGGCCC
>JAPLTN010000012.1 GCA_026398135.1 Verrucomicrobiota bacterium | reverse complement strand
GAGACGTTCCGTCGGGCCGGGGGGGCGGGTGGAGGTTGGAGCCGGGAGGGCGGAGCGGGGAGCAGGGAGCGGGGAGCGGGGAGCGGCGGAGGCGCGCTGGCGGCTGCGGGAGGAAGCGGTGTCGGTGCCGGAGGCTTCGTCGAGGCGGGGGGGTTTCAGGCCGCGGGTTTGCAGGCGGCGGAGGGCGTCGCGGCGCGAGGGTGAATCAAGGGTTCCGGTGGTGACGGTGCCGGAGGCGTCGCGGGCGGTGTAGTGGAAGGTGGGCATTCGAGCGGGGAGCTAGGAGCGTTGAATGACCAATGACCAATGACCAATGACCAATGACGGAGATCGGAGGCTTCGGCGGGACGCCGAAGCCGGCACGCGGGACGCGTGCGCTCCCCGGACCGCCGGATCGAGATGCGGGTTTATCTCACCTAGGACCATGGCGGGATTGGTGGGCTGAGCATTCGGCATTGGACATTGGGCATTCCGATTGAGCTCGGCTCAATCGGTGGTGCTGAGGGCGCGGAGGAGTTCGTCGAAGGTGGTCTGGCCATTTCGGACGCGTTCCCAGCCGGATTGGGCGAGGGTGGTCATGCCGTTGGCGATGGCCATTTCGGTAAGAGCGCGGCCGGATTCGCGTTTCACGATCAGATCGTGGAGCGGCTTGGGGTGGAGAATCTCGAAGATGCCGATGCGGCCGCGGTAGCCGGTGCCCCGGCATTGGCGGCAGCCGACGGGGGCGGCGAGTTCCAGTACGCCGTCGGCGAGGGCGGCGGGCAGGCCGAGGGCGACGAGGTCGGCCTGGATGCGGGCGTGGTCGGCGGGCTTGGGTTTGGTGCAGGCGGGGCAGAGGCGGCGGACGAGGCGTTGGGCGATGACGAGCTCGACGGCGCTGGCGACGAGAAAGGGTTCCACGCCCATGTCGATGAGGCGGGTGATGGCACCGGGGGCGTCGTTGGTGTGGAGGGTGGAAAAAACCAAGTGGCCGGTGAGGGAGGCGCGGATGGAGATTTCGGCGGTTTCTAGGTCGCGGATTTCACCGACCATGATGACATCGGGGTCCTGGCGCAGGACGGAGCGGAGGGCGGAGGCGAAGGTCAGGCCGATCTCGGCGCGGGTCTGCATCTGGTTGGCACCGGGGACCTCGTATTCGACCGGGTCTTCGATGGTAACGATGCGGAGATCGGGGGAGTTGATCTTGCGCAGGAAGGCGTTGAGCGAGGTCGATTTTCCGGAGCCGGTGGGGCCGGTGACGAGGATGATGCCGTGGGGGTAGTCGAGAACCTTATTGATCACGTGCTGCTCGGCGGGGGACATGCCGAGGCGGTCCATGGTGTAGGCCTCTTTCTTCTGGTTGAGGAGGCGCAGGGAGATGGATTCGCCGTAGAGAGTGGGAAACGTGGATACGCGGATGTCGAGGGCGGTGGTGCCGGACTTGAAGTTGATGCGTCCGTCCTGGGGGAGGCGTTTCTCGGAGATGTTGAGCCGCGCCATGATTTTGAGGCGGGAGAGGATGGCGTCCTGGAAACGGCGGAGGTTGTCCGGAACGGGCACGGGCACGAGCAGGCCGTCGATGCGGTAGCGGATGCGGAGTTGTTCTTCCTGAGGCTCGAAGTGGATGTCGGTGCCTTGGTCGGCGATGCCTTGGGCGATGACGTCGGTGACAAAGCGCACGACGGCGGCGTCTTCGTCGGCTTCGTTTTCGGTGGTGGTGAGGTCGGGGCCGAGGGCTTCGAGTTCTTCGTCAAGGGAGCCGGCGCCGACGCCGTAGTTGGCGACGATGAGTTCCTTGACGCGGTCGGCGGGGGCGAGGTGCCAGACCAGGGAGCGCGGGGTGAAAGTGGCGATCCAGTCGGCGATCTCG
>JAPLTN010000053.1 GCA_026398135.1 Verrucomicrobiota bacterium | reverse complement strand
CCGTTAACCGTGGTCGGCGGTCTCTGCTTCGGGCACACAGCTCGCTCCCGAACTCCGCCCCTCGCGCTCCATTATCCAGCGCGTATCGGACCAGCGGGTCCGCTCCAGACTGCGCCAGGCCAAACTTTAACTGGCCGGAGTTTTACCGGTCGAGGAACCGATGTCCGCCTCCTGTATCGAAAAACCGGCGCCGCATGGATCAGTTCCGCCGCACTGCTTATGCGGACGGTGCGCTCAAGGATAATTCAAAACAAACAAGGCTCAATCTGGTCCCATTTGCGATTTCCCGCCGCCGCATCAGCTCTGCGAGCCCGAACGTTGGAGTTCCGCCTTCAGGCGGTCCGAAGCATCCGTCCCCCGCTCAGACCGGCTAAAGCCGGGACTCCAACAACCCAGACACGCCTCGGGACGGCCAACCGGGGTGCGCACCTGAAAACTTTGGCCGGCCACGACGACGCTGACATCTCTTTGTGGTACACCCCCGCCGCAAGGGTGTAACACAAACTGATGTCAGCTCCGGTGGTGACCCAGGCATTCTTGCCTGTAGGGTTGTCGCGGAGCCCGGCAACCTGAGTACAGACAGGAATGTCTGTGTCACTTCGGCGGCTATGCTGGCATCACTCTGTGGTACACCCCCGCCGAAAACCGGCGGGGCTTTTTGTTTGCGCGGTCGGGGCGTCGGCGGGCACACCTTGCCATTGCCCAATTCGCCATGATCGCGCCCGAAGCCTTTGAACAGATCGAGAACATCAAGAAACGCACCAGCCACCTCTGGAAGTTTCTCGATGCCGAGCAGAAGCTGCGCGAGATCGACGCGCTCGAAGCCCAGATGGGCGCGAACGGTTTCTGGGACAACAACGAGCGCGCCCAGCGCCACATCGGCAAGGTCAACGGGCTCAAGCGCGCCGTCCTGCCCGTGGCGGCCTTTCGCAAACGGATCGACGATCTCGACGCGATGAAGGAGCTCATCGAGGCCGGCTCCCCCGACGAGCAGGCCGAGTTCGGGGCCGAGCTCAGCAATCAGGCGACCGCCATGCTCACCGAGCTGGACCAGCTAGAAATCGGGGCCTTCCTGACCGGCCAGTTCGATCGCAACAACGCCATTTTCTCCATCCAGGCCGGGGCCGGCGGCACCGAGTCCAACGATTGGGCCGACATGATGTTTCGCATGTATAGTCGCTGGGCCGAGCGCCGCGGCTACACCACCGAGCTCATGGACGTGCAACCCGGCGACACCGCCGGCATCAGCAAGGCCACCATTCTCATCAAAGGTGAAAACGCCTATGGTTACTGCAAGGCCGAGCGCGGCGTGCACCGCCTCGTGCGCATCTCGCCCTTCGATTCCAACGCGCGCCGCCACACCTCGTTTTGCGCGGTGGATGTGGTCGCCGAAGTGACCGACGAAATCAAAATGGATATCCCCGAGGACGACGTGCGCATCGACGTTTACCGCTCCTCCGGCAAGGGCGGCCAGGGCGTGAATACCACCGACTCCGCCGTGCGCATCACCCACTTGGCCTCGGGCATCGTGGTGGTCTGCCAAAACGAACGTTCCCAGCTCAAAAACAAAGCCTCCGCCTGGAGCATTCTGAAGGCCCGGCTCTACGAGAAAAAGATGGACGAACAGCGCGCCGAGATGGACCGCTTCTACGGCGAAAAAGGCGAAATCGGCTGGGGCGCCCAAATCCGCAGTTACGTGCTTCAGCCTTATCAAATGGTGAAGGATCTCCGCACCGGCGTGAGCACGTCCGACACCCAAGGCGTGCTCGATGGCGACTTGGACCGCTTCATTAACGCCTGGTTGCGCGCCGGTTGCCCGCGGCATCGCAACAAGGACATCCAGATGGAAGAGTAAGCCGGCGAATTGCGCCGTTTACGGGTTTATTGGCCGCTTCTCCCTATGTCCGCGATAATTCCGGTGGTGTGCGCGTTGATTGAGTGCGACGGGCGGGTGCTGCTCGCGCGACGGCCGGAGCACAAACATTTGGGCGGAAAATGGGAATTTCCGGGTGGAAAAATCGAGCCCGGCGAGGCGCCCGAGGCGGCTTTGATCCGGGAATGCACGGAGGAGCTGGGCTGCCAGATCGAGGTGGGCGCGGCGTTGCCGCCGGTCGAGCACTGCTATCCCGGGCGCACCATTTTACTGCGCCCCTTTGTTTGCCAGTTGGCGCACGGCAGCCCGGCTCCGTGCGCCAACGAGCACAGTGCTCTGGCTTGGGTGGAACCCGAGCGAATGGCCGATTACGATTTGCCGGCGGCGGATGCGCCGATCGTGGCCTCGTATCTGGCTTGCAGAGCTGTGCGATGAAGGAATCGCCCCGGTATTTCAGGGCATTAACCGCGACTGAAAAAAGTATTGAAAAGACACTTGACCGAGGGGGCGTGGATTCTAGCGTCCGCACTCTTTCACATTTCCGGGGTGATAGCTCAGCTGGTTAGAGCGTCTGCCTGTCACGCAGAAGGTCGCGGGTTCGAGTCCCGTTCATCCCGCCAGTTTTAATCCCTTATCGCTAATAAGATAAGGGATTTTTTATGCCCTCGTGCACAGCAGTCACTTGAGGCCTGAATAATCGCTAAAAACCGGCAAAAACCGCGTTTACCCCCACAATGCCCCCACACGAAGGAGTCGTCATCCACCGGGTCAGTTTTGAGCCAGTCGAGTTCCGTATTCAGCCGGCCGATGGGAGTAGCACAAAGTGATGTCAGCCTGGCCGCCGAAGTGACACAGACATTTCTGTCTGTACTCAGGTTGCCGGGCTCCGCGAAAAACCCACAGGCCCACAGGCCGACAGGCAAGAATGCCTGTGTCACCACCGGAGCTGACATCCGTTTGCATGGCTGTCATCTTTGAATCCGATGAGCGCCGACCCACTGTCAAAATTATGCGCCACATACTTAAACTTCTCTCAGTATTCTTGATAACCCTCACTGCAATGTCTGCCGCTCCTGCCTTTCCTTCCACCGCGCCCGGCGTTACCGAGCTGAAGACCTTGCCGGCCGGCCTGCTTGTCCGAAGCGAAGCCAAGGGCGATTACTTTGAAAAAAGCGGGGACCTCTTTCGTCCTCTATTCCGTTACATACAACGTAAGGATATTTCCATGACGACGCCGGTCGAGTCTCACGTGGGGGACACCAGCGCGATGTATTTCTGGATCGGCACGACCGAACGCGCCAAGGCGGAGACCGATCTCGACTCTGCGGGACCGCGTGTTCCGGAAGGCGTGGTCGTGTTAAAACGCGCCGAACAACTCGTCGCCAGCCACGGCGGGCGCGGCGGTTACTCGCGTGAACATTTTGAGGAGGCTCGCGACGCGGTCGTGGCTTGGGTGGCGAGTCAGGCCGACTTGGCGATCACCGGCGAGGCCTATGGCGTCTACTGGAGCAGTCCGTTTACGCTCCCGTTTTTGAAGCGCTACGAAGTGCATGTGCCAGTCCGGCGTCTGGCGGCAAAGACCGGCGGCTAAGGAAGGCCCAGGTTAAATCCCGCTTGGCTCCTCCGGCGGGCCGGGGGCGTGGCCGGTGGGGAGCGTTACATAGCCGGAGTGAGGGCGAATACATCGGCCGGGGGCGGGGGAGGGCCGAGGCGTTTGAGGATTTTGTTGAGCGAATCCGCGACTTTTTTGTACGCGGGGTCGGCAACCAGACTGGTTACGAGTTTGCTGGCGGAGGCGTCGCGCTCGGGGATGGTTTGTTTCTGGTTGACGGTTTCCCATTCGGTGACGAGGCGGTTGCCCTCAAAGAAATTGGCCAGAGGGTAGATGGAGCTGAAGTAGTTTAACTCGGCTTCGGTGTGGGGAGTTTTGAGCAGGTAGTTGGTGAGTTGATCCACGTGCTTCGGGTCGGAAGGGTCCAGGCGGGCGAGCAGAGAAGCGCGCCAGTTGGGCTGGTCGGAAAGAAAGGCGGGGTTGGCGGCAAAGACATCCAGGATGACTTCGGGGTTGCGCAGCATGATGCGATCAAGGGCGATGAAGGTGGCACGGCTCAGGTAATCGTTGCCGGTGCGGGCACCTTGGTAGGCAAGCAGATCACGCACCAGCCCGGCGTCGGCGACGGCGACGGCGATGTCGAAGGATTCCAGATAGCCCGGAGAGGGGTTGGCGGTGAGCTCGGGATTATTGAGCAGTTGCAGGAAACCCTGGCGCAGGGTGGAGGTTTGTTCGCCGTCGGGGTTGAGCCAGGCGATGTTGCGCAGGGCCAGGGCGTATTCCTCGGCGCGGGGGTTGGCCGCAAGCAGGTCCTGGCTGTATTCCAAAGAGGCGGACGGATCGGTCTGGCCCAGCCAGTCCAGCAGGGCGGTGCGGAAGGTGGGGGTTTCGGACATCACGCCTTCGGGGCCGACTTGGAAGGAGAGGCCGGTGGCCGCATCTTGCGCGGCATCGAGCCAGGCGATCAGGGTGGCGGCGGCGACATCGGGCGAGAGCGCGTGGATGGCGGCTTTGAGTGCTTGAAGCCGAGCGAGGGCGGCGGGGCGGTCGAGCAGGCCTTTTTTGAAGTCGGCCAAGAGCGCACCCAGTTCGGCGTGCACAGCAGGGTCGGTGGCGGGGGCGGGAAGGTTCACGGGGGCGTCGGGCGACGTCGCGGGGCGGGCGGTCTGGCTCGAAGCCGGGGGAGGCGCGGCTGGGGAGGCGGGCGAAACAAAGGCGAGAGACGACTGTTGTGCAGGGGTGGGGTCGGCGGGCTGCACCCAGAGTAGCCAGTGGGCCGCCGCCGCCAGGAGGGCGCAGGCGGGGTAAACGAAGCGGCGGCGGGGCGTGCTCAGGGGTGCAGGGCGCGAGGAGTTCTGCGGGCGGGAGCGGGGGAACGCGATTTTTTAGAGGCGGGTTATGAAGAGCGAGGCGGAGTTGAACTTGCACGCGTTGCCTTTGATGGAATCGCGCATGAAGAGGCCCCAGGTACCAACGCAATTGGAGCCAGCGAAGGTGGTGTGGAGGCTGGCATTGGTGATTACAAGGTTGGTCTTTTTTAACTTGGCGTTTTTAGCGCTCAAGACGCTTACCCGCCCGTTAGGGGAGCGCAGGAAGACGTCGAGGTCGCCGGCGGCTTTGGCGGTGATGTTTAGGCTGAAGGTCACGGTTTTTACGGTCCCGGTGAGGGTGGTGACGGGAAGGTCAAGCAGAGCGTAGGCAGTGGCTCCGTCGGGCAGATTGTAATTGCTGAAGACGCTGAGGGTGACGCTCGAAGGGCCGGCGGGGGCTGGAGGTGCGGGAGGGGCCGGAGGGGCTGGGGGGGCAGGAGGGGTGGGAGGGGTGGGTGTTACAGGAGGAGCGGGAGGGGTAGGAGGGGTGGGGGTGGTTGGGGGAGTGTCGGTGACGCCGATGGCGGTCATGGCGCTCAGGGCCATGGTTTCGGCGACGGAGCTAAGAGCGTAAACGCCGGCAGCGTTTTGGGCGCCGGAGATCAGCACGCCCGCGATTTTCTGGGTGCCGTTATCGGAGACGAAGACAGGGCCACCGCTATTGCCGCCCCCGGTGGAGACGCCCGTGATATTCAGGTAGGTGGGTAAAACGGTATACATCGCGTTGGTGAAGCTGCCGGTGTAGTATTGAAAAGTCCCCCCCGAGGCACCGGTGTAATCGATCTTGGCGGGGTAACCGGCGATGAGCTTGGAGGTGCCAGCGGTGAGGAGCAAGGAGGTGCCGTCAACGTAGGTCTGAAGTGGGGTGCCGAAGGTGGTGTTGGCATCGTAGGCGACGATGAAATCGCGGCTAAACTCGAGGTTGCCGCCGGGTCCCTTGTATTCAGCGTAGCTCTTGTAGCCGCGCACGGGCTTCATCAACTTGAGGTCAGGGAAGGCGCTGGAGTTATAGGCGGGCAGGAAGTAGAGTTCTGAGGACCAGACGCCGTTGGCCGCAATCATGTGGCCGCAGGAATAGATGAGCTTACCGTGGCGGGCGATGGCACCGCTGCCACGAGCGTAATTGTTGCCGATCTTGGAAACGACCAGGCCGGTGGACTGGGAGGCCGGGGTGGCGAGTTGAGCGGTCGTGACCGGTTTGGGGAAAACCTGAGCGTGGCCGGTTGCAGCGAACGCGAGGGCCAGTAGGGCGGTAAGAAACGAAGGGGAGTGACGGGTGCTGGAGAGGTTTTTTGGGGTAGTGGTCATACGCCTTGTATCGTCGCGAAAATCGTAAGACGAAAGCGAATACAAGCGAAGCCGGTAATAGACCCTAGAAGTAGTGTCGTTGCCCCTGCGGGAACGAAGAGGAGGCGAAATTGGTAAACTAGGGTTAAAACCCTGGCTGGGTTTAGCAGAACAGGTAAATGCTTGGTAAGGGGAGTATATTTTTTGTCTTAAAGCATTGTAATAAAATATATTATGATTTTAGTGCAAAAAATTCACGAGCATGTTTTTTACCTTGGGTGGCCTTCAATGGCGTAAAAAACATGTTTATTTTCAGGGGCGTGATTTGCCGGGTTTATTTGTCCGGATTTCTTAAATTTTTCACCTATGGTAAGTTCACACGGTCGCGGCGTTCGACTTCCGGTTCGATCTGGGAGCGTACCATCTTGGCCGGGCGGAAACGGCCGGCGGCGAGATCGGCCAACTGGTCGGTGGCGTGGGGCGAGCCGGGTTGGGAGCTGTTGCCGTAGCTCAGGCGCACGTCGGCCTGGAGTTCGCCCGCCTTGGTCCATTCGACGACCGCCACGAAGGTGTCGCCGCGGATGGCGGCGCGCTGGCCGGTTTTTTCCGGCGGGCCGTAGTCCACGACGTGAAATGAGCCCAAGCCGCCCGAAGCTCCGCGCGCGGGCAAGTCCACTTCGCCTCGACGCAGGCGGTGGACCTCGCCCCAGGGCGGGTCGAGGCGACCGTAGGTTTTTTTAACGTCGCGGGCGGCGTCGGCGAGCATGCTGAGCGCGGCGGCGGGGTCGGCGAGGCCGCGCGGGGTGGTGAAGGGGTCGGCCACGGTTTGGGCGACGGCGAGGTTTTTGCGGTCGTTGTAAACCGGGCCCATGAGCTTGGTGATCCAGGCGGCGTAGAGCACGCCGCCCGTGCTGGTGGGCTCGACGGTGCGGTCCCAGACGCGGAGCAGGGCGATGGCCTCGGCGACTTCGGGCGAGGCGGGAGCGGCCCCGGCGGCGGCGAAGAGGTCGGGCAGGAGGCGGTCCGCGCCTTCGAGGCGGGTGTCGAGTTGGAGACGTTCCAAGCCGGCGCGGTCGAGCGGGCCCGGCTGGGTGAGCAGGCGGAGGGCGCGGGTGGTGCGGAAGGTGTGGATGCGACCGGCGGTGTAGGACGGGAAATCGTCGGGGTTGAGCACGGAAGGCCAGGTGGAGGTCCAGGGTGGGTCGTTGGTGTTTTGCACCCAACCGGTGGGCGGGTTGATGACTTTGGGCAGCTCGTCGTAGCTGTGGTAACCGGTCCAGAGGGTGGCGGAGGTGTCGCCCGGGACGATGCCGGCCCAGTCGTAGTTGCCGGCGGGGCGGCGGGGCAGGGTGCCGTTGTAGAGATACATCACGTTGCCGGCGCGGTCGGCGTAGGTGATGTTGAAGGTCGGCACCTGGAGCTGGCGCACGGCGGCCTGGTAGCCCGCGAAATCGGGGGCGAGGGCCATGTCCCAATATTGTTTGATGAGGTGGGGACGGTCGAGGGCGGCGACGCGCAGGGCGAGGGTGGTGCCGTCCTTGTCGTAAACCACGGGGCCGTGGACGGAGGAGCGTATGGCGAGGGTTTCCTCGGCGAGGGTGCCGTCGGGCTGGCGGATTTTGAGGACGGTGGAGCGGGTTTCCCAAGGTTTCTCCACGCCGTCGTAGAGGTAACCGGTGCCGAGCGGGCTGAGGCGGTAGAGGTCGGCACCGTCGAGGTTGTTGACTGTCTGGGTAAAGCCGTGGGTGGCGGTAAAACAGAAACGCAGCACGGGGAAGCCGATCTGGCTGGCGCCGTAGAGGTTGATGCCGGGGGCGACGAGGTGGGATTCATAGTAGGTATACCAATCGCGCCACGGCAGGTGGGGGTTCATGAGCAGGAGGGTGCCGCCTCCGGTGCGGGCGGGGGCGAGGGCCATGGCGTTGGAGAGGGCGGCGACGGCGGGGGCGGCGCGGCCTTTGCCGATGGCTTCGACGCCGGCGGCGGTGATGAAGTAGCTGAAGTGGACGATGCGGTGGAAGTGGCCGATGACGTCGGCGGCGGTGATGGGCAGGACGCGGCGGCGTTCGGGGTCGAGGGCCTCGGGGTGGCGTTCGGCGTAGGTGTTGATGCCGGTGGCGAAGGCTTCGAGGTTGCGGCGGAAGGCGGGGTCTTGCTGCTCCAGCCAGCGGGCGGCGCGTTCGGGCACCTCGTTGAGGCGCACCCAGCGGTCGTTTTCCAGGTAGTCCTTGCCCCAATACTCGGCGGCGCGGCCGCGGGATTCGCCGTAGAGCTTGAGCACGAGGTTGCCGTGGCTGTGCATCTGGGCGAAGCCGTAGCCGGCGAAGAGCGAGGGCTGGTCCTCGGCGTAGATGTGGGGCACGCCCTTGGCATCCCAGAGGATCTCGGCCTCCTTGGCGGAGAGCGCGGCGAGGCCGAGGGTGAACAGGGCGAGGAGGCGGCGGAGCAAGCGCATGGCGTGGAAAGGGCTAAGGCGAGGCGAGTTTAGGCGGGATTAGTTTGGTTCGCGTTTAGGATTGGGCGAACGGCGGAATTGGCCGGGGACGGCCAACGCCGCAGCAGAATTTGGCCGGGGACGGCCAACGCTACACCAGGCAAGGGAGGGAGGTGCGAGGCGCATGAGATGTAGGGTTGGCCGTCCCGGCCAAGGTTGTTGCACGGGAAAACGAAGGAGTCTCAGGCGGCGGCTTTTTTGATGTCGCGCCAGACGCGGAGGGTGTTGCCGCCCCAGATTTTTTGCAGGTCGGCCTGGGTGTAGCCGCGCTGGATGAGCTCGGCGGTGATGGCGGGCAGCTGGCTGGCGTCGAGGCAGCCGACCACGCCGCCGCCGCCGTCGAAATCGGTGCCGATGCCCACGTGGTCGATGCCGGCGATCTTGACCGCGTGGTCGATGTGGTCGGCGAACTGGGCGAGGGTGTTGAGTTTGACCGGGAAATCGCGGTTGAGGGTTTTCATGGCCTCGCGGCGTTCGATTTGTTCGGCCGGGCTGAGTTCGTGTCCGCCGAAGCGGGTGCGCAGTTCGGCCATGGCGGCGGTGCGCTCGGGGGCCTCGACCACGGGGGCGACGTAGGCGTTGAACATCGTCATGTGGGCCACGCCGCCGCAGTCGCGCAGGGCGCGGAGCTGGTCGTCGGTGAGGTTGCGCGGGTGGTTGCAGAGGGTACGGCAGCTGGAGTGGGAGGCGATGATGGGCGCGCGGCTGAGGCGCAGGCAGTCGTCGAAGGTGGCGTCGCTCGTGTGGGAGATGTCCACCATCATGCCGAGGCGGTTCATCTCGCGGACGACTTGCTCGCCGAAGGGGCTGAGGCCGCCGTGTTCGTTGGGTTTCTCGGTGTCGGTGGAGGCGTCGCAGACCTCGTTGTTGAGCATGTGGCAGAGGGTGATGTAGCGGGCTCCGCGCTGGTAATAGGTTTCGACCAGGCCGAGGTCGGTGCCGAGCGGCCAGGCGTTTTCCATGCCGATGAAGATGGCGCGGGTTTCCTTTTGGGCGGCGCGGAGGAGGTCGTCGGGCTCGGTGGCGAGCAGGGCGGCCTCGGGGTGGCTGCCGACGCCGGTGTGGATGACGTCGAAGAGTTGGCGGGCCTTGGCCTTGGATTCGGCGTGGCCGGCGGCGGTGCGCGCGCCCTGGGCCATGTAAACGGCGAAGAAGGCGGCGTCGGCCCCGCCTTCGCGCATGCGGGGCAGATCGACTTGGCTGAGGTCGGCGGCGGGATCGTAGCGGCGGCCGAGATCGAAGCCGGGGCGCAGCATGACCAGCGGGGCGTCCACGTGGGTGTCGAGCGTCAGGCACTGGGCGTGCCAGGCGGCGGCGCGGGCGAGCAGTTCGGGCGATGCGGCGGGAGCGGCGAGCGGGGCGGTGGTGGCGGCAGTCTGGGCGAGGGCGCGCCAGGAGGCGAGGCCGAGGGCGGCGGTGGCACCGACTTTGCCGGTGAGGGAGAGGAAAGCGCGGCGTTTCATGCCCGCTGGAGAAGCGGGAAACGGGCCGGGCGTTCAAAAAACTTACCGTTTGGCGCTGACGCGGCGGATGAGGCCGACGAGTACGCCCTGACATTCGAGGCGTTCCTCGGGGATGATGTCGGGGAAGCGGGGGTTTTCGGCGCGGAGCAGCGCGCGGCCTTTTTCGTGGACGAGGCGTTTGAGGGTGGTGGAGATGCCATCCACGAGGGCGGCGATGATCTCGCCGGGGCGGGGTTCACGGCGCTCGAAGATGCCGATATCGCCATCGCAGATTTGCGCGCCGATCATGGATTCCCCGGTGATGCGCAAGGCCCAGAGGTGGGCGTGGCGGCTGGATTTCACGCCGAAGAGGGATGGGTCGCAGGCGAACGTTTCACCGGGCTCGGCCTCGCGGGTGTCAGGCAGGCCGGCGGGGATGGCGCCGTAGATGGGGAGTTCGAGCAGGCCTTGAATCTGGGTGGCGCGCACGCCCCACGAGCCGTCGCCGAATTGGTTTACCGCGCCCTTGGAGGCAAGGGCGCGCAGATGGCTCATGGCGGAGTTTTGCGAGGCGAAGCCGAATTGTTTTTGGATGCTGCGGGTGGAGGGCGGCAGACCGTGCTCCAGTTGGTGGGCACGGATGAAATCGAGGATCTCCTCTTGGCGGGCGGTGAGCATACTGTTCACTTGAACAGTCCCGGCGATCCAGGCAAGCGTGATGTTGAAGATTGGGTTTCCTACCCGTTGACAATTACAGGATTCCCTGTACCGAGTTTGCGTAAACCTGTGCCAGGGATCGCCTGATGTGCAGGTTTTCAAATCGCTTATTAAAGTTGTTGACCACACTTTCGCCAACTCATTGCTTCTTCCCATGCCTATGAAAAATACACTTCGTTTAATCGTCGGTGGCTTTATCGCCGCTCTTTTATCGGTTGCCGCGCAAGCGGCTGAACTCGCTCCCGGTGCCATCACGGTCGGCATCGCCAAAGGTGACGTCACCTACAAGATTGCTGGCACCACGGCTTATCTGCCTGCGCCCGCTGGCACCGCACTTCCTCAGGGTGCCACGGTGAAGGCCGGCGCCGGTTCCACCGCCACGCTCGTTTTCGCCACCGGCTCGGTTGCCACCATTCGTCCAAACACCGAAGTCGAAATCACCAAGTTCGAACAAGAGGCGTTCTCTGGTCCCGTCTCCAAGAAGGGCGAGCCTTCCGTATCGAACACCGAGCTCAAACTCATCGAAGGTGAAGTGATTCCCAACGTCGCCAAGCTCAAGAAGGGTTCCCAATTCGTGGTGAACTCCCCCATCGGCGCGGCCGGTGTGCGTGGCACCATCTTTGCGATCAAGATTGATCGCGCCACTGGTGCCGCTCGTATCACCGTGCTCGAGGGTGGCGTCAATCTTCGCGCTCCTCGGGCTGTTGCTGACACTGCTGCCGCTGTTGCAAGAAATGAGATTCTCGTATCCGCTGGCCAGTCGTTTGAGGTTCCTGCTCCCGCTACCGTTAATGGCGCTCCACCCAGCGCCTCCGCAATCATTGCCGCAGTGATCAATGCGATCGCCAGCACTGGCACGGCACCGATCACTCCTCAGCTCTTGAAAGATATCATTGCGATCGTTAAGGAGCAAACTGCGGTTGGTGCTCCCAATGTGCCACCTGCAGTTTCTGGAACTGAAACCACTCAAGAGAACCAGAATCAGAACCAGAATCAGGAAGAAAAGCCCACCGTCGGTCCTACCGTTCCTGACCGGGACGTGGCCACCACAAGTCTTAACTAAGCTTCCGTTAGCCTAGGCTGTAAAAAACCAACCGAGAGATCGGTTGGTTTTTTTATGCCCGGATAACTTTGCGGGCGGGTTAAACCCCATAGGCTTAGCAGCTGGGGAAGCGTAGGGTGCGCAGGCGTATTCGCACTTTATTCTTATGAATCAATCCCCGACTGACTCGCCTTTAAACGCCCCGGTTTTTGCCGAGGCAATTTCCAAGGGAGGGCGCACCGGAACGCTTTCTTCACCCGGGCGCCCTATAGACCTCACTTTAGGGGTGGCGGGGGCTTCGGTGAATCCGGAGCTTCTGTTCGCAGGGGCTTACGCGGCGTGTTTTCACAGTGCTATGATTGGATTGGCGACGAAGCTCGGTACTCCCTTGGTGGACTCCACGGTGCGGGCTCGCACGTGTATCTTGGCGGATGGGGAGGGTGGCGGGCGTCTGACGGTGGAACTTTATGCCTCGGCGCCGGGTTTTGTGGCTGACCAGGTGCGGGATCTGATGGAGAGAGCGCATCAGATTTGCGCCTATTCACGCGCTTTGCGCGGTGATGCCGTGGTGACGCTTATGGTCGGTTAAAATCCTAATAACCAATATTATGAAAAATCACGTTTATAAGATTATCGAGCTGACCGGCACCTCCACGACTTCGATTGAAGATGCGGTGGATACGGCTATCGAGCGGGCCCACAAAACCTTAAAGCACTTGGGTTGGTTTCAAGTGATCGAGACCCGGGGCAGCATTGATAAGGGCAAGGTGCAGCATTGGCAGGTGACGCTTAAGGTGGGTTTCACGCTGGAAGGGTAACTAGGCGCACGGTCCGTGCTATGGGGTGTGTTTGGGTTTAAACCCGGATACGCCCTGCCTCTACTTTGTTAACTCGGGAACATTGCGGTGGAAATACCTGAGAATGGCCGCAAAAAGGGCTCAAAAAGCGCAAAATCAAGCCTTCATTTTTTTGTGACTTCTGCGACTTTTTGCGGCCAATTCTCGTTATAATAAAAGCAGAACTACTTTTCAAAGAGCGGGATGGGGTCGAATTTTACAAACGACACCGGCTGCATGGGGCGAGGAGTTGGTAGATCTCGCGGCGGGAATTTCACCGCGCCGCTGCCGGTGCTGGAGCCAGTAAATCTACTGCCCTGTGATTAATCTTATGGGCGGCCCGAGTCACCGGCCCTAGAATGCGGAAGTCTCCACTTTTAACATGGTTCAAAACGTCACTCAATTGATCGGCAAAAAGCTCGGTGCGGCCGACGGGGATGTGGGCTATGTGAAAGACTTTTACCTCGATGATGAGGCGTGGGTGGTGCGTTACCTCGCGGTGGATACCGAACAATGGCTCGGGGGGCGGGAAGTATTGTTTTCGCCGCCGAGTTTCGGTGCGCGGGCGTTTGGTTTTTCGCGCAGCGAACCGGAGGTGATGCGGGTGACGCTCAACCGGCAACGCATCGAGAAAAGTCCTGCCCTGGGAACCGTGCGTCCGGTGTCGCGCGCGCAAGAGGCGGCGTATTGCCGGCATTATGGGTGGCCACCGTATTGGCTGGCAGCCGGGGCGGAGGAGGGCGTGGGGCGCCCGCTGTTGAGTGGCTTGGCGGCGGCGGGGTTTCGTTTACGCGCTCTCGATGGAAAACTAGGCAAAGTGACCGGGTTTCAGGTGGACGATAAAACCTGGGGAATCTCCGCGTTGATGGTCGATATCGGTCCTTGGTATCGCAGGAAGACGATCTTGGTGGGGACGGGAGACTTGGTGAGGATCGTGGAGGCGGACGCGGTGGTGGAAGTCGCCCTGACGCGTGGCGATATTTTGGCTACGGCGCGGAACCAAACGGCCTGTGCGCAGAGTGCGCGGGTATAAAAAAGCCGCCTCGATTGACGAGGCGGCGATGTGGCGGGTGTCGCAGGTAGCGGAGGGTGCCGCTGGCAGGTGTTTTTAGGTGTGACGTAACCCGTGGGCGTGGGCGTTGGCTTTGACGACGTTGTGGATGTGTCCGGTGGTGGCGGGCACGTGGCCTTTGCCGGCGGGGCCGTAGGCGGGTTCGTCCACCGGGGCAAAGGCCTCGGTGGCAGGTTTGGTGGGGTGGGCGTGGAGGCAGGCGGAGGCTTCCAGCCAGTTATCGAGGTCGCGGCCTGGGACGCAGCCGCTTTGTTCGTAGAGGTGAAAAGCGTAGTCGCGAATTTTGTCGGCGCAGACAGCAGTCGGGTGAGACGGCGCAGGATGGATGTGAGTTTTCATGAGGAAAAAAGGGAAGGCCTTAGACGGAACGTTTTCCGCGTAGCAGCGAGATGACGAAGAGGATGAGGAAAATCAGGAAAAGCACCTTGGCGATGGAGGCGGCGGTGCCGGCGATGACGCCGAAGCCGAGGATGCCGGCGATCAGGGCGATGATTAGGAAGATAACGGCGTAGTTTAGCATGGGAGGAGGTGGGTTGACGGGGTGGCAGCGGGAAAAAGAAGGGACCGCGCCCCGGCGGGGCGCGGTCCTGAATACATTGTGGGGGGGATCAGCCGGTGGATTTATCAGAAGCCGATGGATACACCGGCGCGCCACTCGCTCAGGGTGCGGGTGCGGTCGCCGGTTTGGGTGGCGATGTCGGTGTAGAGCAGGACGCGCGGGCTGAGCTCGACATCCAGACCGGCACTCAGGAGCGCGCTGTCGCGCTGCGGGCTGCGGGTCGTGATGGTGTAATCGATCGTGCCGAACGCGGCGTCGATGGGACGGGCATTGTTGGAATATTCATGGAGCCAGGCGGCGCGGACGTGGGGGCGAAGGGCGATCTCGCCGACGCGGGTGTTGAGCTCGATGGAGAGGCCGGCCTGGCTTTGCAGGGTGCGGGCGGCTTGGTCGCGGACGGAGTTGTTATAAACTCCGGCACCGGTCTCGGTAAACTGGCTGGCATCCCAGCCACCCGCCAGCAGTCCGACGAAGGGTGAGAAGGTGACCAGACCGGCGTCGAAATCGCGGCCACCGGAGATGTCGGCCAGCCAGTGATTGCCGCGGGCGTTGGACTTCGCAACGGCGGAAGTGCCGGGGAAAACGACGGGGCGTTTGGAGACGTAGTCGTCGTAACCGTAGGCGACGAGGCCATTCAGGAACCAGGCTTCCTGACGCCAGGCGGAGCGGACGCCGAGAAGGAAGCTTTCGACCTCGGTTTTGCTGCCGGGGGAGCCGAGGCTGGCGGTGCTGTCTTCGTAGTCGAAGAGCGCGCCGACGACGAGATTCGGGTTGATGCTGCCGTTGTAGCCGACGAGTCCTGAATCGCTGTTGAAGGTGGTGCGACCGACATCGAGATCCCCGCGAGCGCGGCCCCGACGCTGGCCGGCGTCGAAGTAGAAACGACCGTGCTCGGGCAAGAGCCCTTGATCGTGATTATAGCGGTTGGCGATGGCGGTGGCGCGGGCGAAGGCGATGTCGGACCGGACGGCATCTGGGAAGCCAGCGGCACGGCGTTGAGCGCGGCGGTGAGGGCCGGACTGTTTTGCGCGGCGGCGGCGACGGCGGTTTGGTTTGGCGTCAGGGCAAAGACGACAAAGGGAATCTGAGTGAAGGCGACGGTGACGTTGTTGGGGTTGAAGCTTACGGAGGCGTCCACGGCGGCGGTCCCGGTGATGGGGCTAAAGGTCCCGGAGACGCCGCCGCCGGCGGTGAGCACGACGAAGGATTGGCCCACGGGGTCGTAGCCGCCGAGGGTATCGATTTGCAGGGTGCCGCCCAGGGAGGCGGTGCCGGCGACGATGAGTTTATCGAAGGACGTGGCGGAGGCGATTTCGATGACGAGCGTGCCGGTGCTGGCCTGGGAGAAGTTGCCGCCAACGAGGAGGGTTCCCGGGGAGTTTCCGGGGCTTACGGTGCCCTGGTTGACGAGGTTGCCGGTGATGGTGCCACTGCCGCCGAGAAACGCGCCGGAGGAAACGGTGGTAGCACCGATGTCGCCGCGGAGGAAGAGCGAACCGACTTCGACGTTCATCCTGGCGGTCGAGGTCTGCGCGAGGGTGAGTGCGCCGGTGCCCTGTTTGCGGATAAGACCGGTGCCCGTGATCGGGCCGCCGAAGGTGGCGGTGGTATTTTGCAGGAGAGCGAGGGTGCCGTCCGCGCCGATGGCGATGGATTGATCGGCGGGCAGGGCGGCGGCGTTGGCGACAAGGATGCCGCCGGTGATGACGGTGCCGCCGGTGTAGGTGTTGGCACCGGTGAGCGTGGTGTTGCCGGAGTTTTGGTTAAACACCGCACCCGTGCCGCCTAGGTTGGCGGAGACGGTGCCGCCGGAGGAGGCGTAGGAAGTGCCGTTGAGCGTGCCGTTGCGGATGGTGCCACCGGCGAGGGTGACGGCTCTGGCGGATTGGGTGGTGGCACCGAGGTCGAGAGTGGCGGAGTTGACTGCGAGGGCGGAGGTGGACGCGCCGAGGGTGCCGGAGCCGGAGAGGGCAAGGGTGCCGGCGTTTACGGTGGTGCCGCCGGTCTGGGTGTTGACGCCGGTGAGGGTGAGGGCGCCGATCCCGCGTTTTTCGAGGGAACCTGCGCCGGAGACTGCGCCGCTGTAGGTGCCGGTACCGGCCTGGTCTAGGATCAGGCCGGTGTTGGCGGCGAGGGCGACGTTGCCGGGGAGGCTGGAGGAGTTGGCGATGAGGTTGCCGGCGGAGACGGTGGTGCCGCCGCTGAAGGTGTTGGCTCCGGTGAGGGTGAGTGCGCCCGCGCCTTGTTTGGTGACGGTGCCGAGACCGGAGAGCACGCCGCCGAAGGAGGCGTCGGTGGCTTGGTTGAGGGTGAGCGCGCCGCCACCACCGATGGCGACGGATTGGCCGGCGGGCAGGGCGGCGGCGTTGGCGACAAGGATGCCGCCGGTGATGAAAGTGCCGCCGGTGTAGGTGTTTACGCCGGTGATGGTGGTGGTTCCGGAGTTTTGGGTCAATACGACGCCTGCGCCGCCGAGGTTGGCGGAGACGGTGCCGCCGGAAGAGGCGTAGGAAGTGCCGTTGAGCGTGCCGTTGGCGATGGTGCCACCCGCGAGGGTGACCGCGCCCGCGGATTGGGTGGTGGCGCCGAGGTCGAGGGTGGCGGCGTTGACCGCGAGGGC
>JAPLTN010000057.1 GCA_026398135.1 Verrucomicrobiota bacterium | reverse complement strand
TCGCCTCCTTCACCACCCACGGGGACGCGATGCCCAACAGCATCCCGTAATGCGCTGCCACCGCCGCCTTCGCTTCTTGTTCCGTCATGACTTCTTCTCCCTAGCTGCAACTCCCTTGCCCACTAGAAAACCGGAAGAACCAGACTAAAGTAATTGTTTCAATAGTACCAACGCGTGAGTAACCACCAACTTGTGCCACGGTAGTATTTGTGAAACCAACCAAAGAGGGGCCAGCAGTAGTGGAAAACGCGGGAGCTACCCATGTGGAATCTGTAAGTATAACTCCCTTGGTCGAACCAGTAATAGCTGAGTAGAGTGAACCATTGGAAATATCAAATATACCAAGAGCTAGTAAAGCTCCATCAGCAACAGAAAGATTATCAGTGGCGGAATAATTTACAACGGCATCATCACCCGCTAGGTCAAAATATCCATTGTTGGATCCAGTGAGAACAGTAAACGATCCATTAGAATAAGTACCCCAGAACGAGGCTAAAAGATTAGAGCCGGTAACATTTACGTTACCAACAATCGTATAGTCAAAATCCTCAAAAGTAACTCTATCTATAGCGCTAGCGGCACTGCAAGTTAGTAGAGCTAAAGAAGCAGCTAATGTTTTTTTCATGGAATTTAATTAGTATGATTAATTACAAAGTAAATGGACGAACTAAAATATAATTTAAATCAGCGGTAGCTTTTCTAAGCCAGAACGCAGAATCATGGCCAATAACGTTAACTGACTTAAAATCATCAACTAATCCAACCTGTCTCCAGGTTGCACCATCAGACCTCAGGAAATAAGTAATGTAGCTATTTCCACTCGGGTTGAAGGTTATAATTTGGTCTGCTGCTCCAGATGAATTGCTACCGAACCATCCATTTACAAGATTTGCACCCAAAGAAGTTGGAGAATTTGGTATAGGATAACCGGGCGCTAAAAGAGATAAACCCGCCTTCAGCGGCATTGCAAAATCGTTAACACGAATAGCACCCACTTGTGTTAAAGTAGCAGAAGTAGATACTTTACGTATGAAAATCCCAACCCCAGGAGGGATTACTGTACTTGCACCAACAGAGTCGGCCACACCGATTTTTCTCCAAGTAACGTTGTCAGCTCTTAAAAAATAAGTATCAAATGCATTTAGTGCTTTGTTAAAAATCAAAATCTGATCAGCACTAGAAGAACTGTTATTTCCTGTCAGCGCAGGTGTAATCCATGACGACAAACTATTAAGTGTAATGTGAGAACGAAGCACTACATTACACGATGCCAGAGCGTTAGAGGTAAGTGTTACAGTATTGTTCTGAGAAGCGGGGTTAATCGTAACGACAGAATTAGCAGATGCTATTGTTGCGGATGTATTAACATCAAACCGCTCACCCTCCAAGGGACCGCTCACCACCTCTAAGTAATACATACCTGTTCCACTTAATATAAGACCAAAATTGTTAGAACCAGATAAGGTGACGGAACTAGAATCATTAAGCGTCACAGCACCTGAATACAACGACGAATTCAGTAAAGTAAGGCCAACCATTGAATAACCTGTCGGCAAAGTCTTACTCACCGCTCCCACTGGATGCGTTGCCACGGTTTGGGCGGAGGAGAAACTAATAAATCCAAAACCGGTAACAAGTGCGGCCGTAAATTGAATCGCCGAGGTTAATTTAGTTCTCATAAAGTAAACTTTTCTACAGGGATTAAAACACATGCCCAGTTATACACATCTTGATTTCGGATGTTACGTTGGGCGGTTGACGGGCTATTAGATAACTATCCGGATACACAATGACGTCGTTTGATACTGGAGTTCCCTTTATAGATTGAACCCAGCCAGCATCGGTAAAATAATAAATTTCAGCGGGTGCTAAATTGACTCCGCCCGAATTAATGGGCGGAAGGATAATCTGAGATCCGCGTTGGTGCCCGAGATGACCAGTCGAAGCGATGAGCGGATTGCGGTCTGATCCAGCAAGAGCATAGGGAAACAAAGTGTTTAATGTCCAATATTTACAAACCCGAAAAGTATCGCCTGACTTTAGTTTCGTTAAGTCGTCCCCTGATGAATCAATAGTAAATTGCGATTCCGTGTTGGCTGTAATCGTGTAATAAAGCCCCTTTTTCGCACCCGAAGTAAACTTTATATAATAAAAATCCGAGTAATAATCACGGGGCAGGAAACCGGAACCCAATCCAATATTATAAACACCTGGGGCACTGGAGCTTATTACGGCTATTGAGCCACTTATAAAAGCCTCGGGTAACAAACTCGGAATCGTGACTTTGGTATCTAAATTACTATCCTTCAATTTAATCACCACAGCTCCAAGCGCAGCGGTTTCAATCGGCTGGGCCATGCAGGGCACAGACAGGCCATGAGCTGCCGCGAGGGCGGCCATGAGACGGACGGCGGGGGACAACGCTGTTTTCATGGGAGCCAAGGATGTGTTCCCCCGGCATTCCGTTGGCAACGCCAAAAATTCTGGCAAAGCTCGAAAAAATCCGGCCCCCACGGTCTTTCATGGGTTTTTGACGGAAGGAACGAGCGGGGAGCTAGGAGCAGGGAGCGACGGAGAGCGGGAAACAAAAAGCGGAAAGGCGGAAGGCCGAATTCGGAAGGGCTTACACAGAGGGCACTTGAGGTGCAGAGCTGATAAGCTGGCAGGCTAGTAAGGGGGTCGTAAACAAAAGCGGAAAATGCGAAACGCGGAGATTATGAAAAAGCGGACGGCAGAGGGAGGAACCGCTGATTCTCGTGCGCTTTCTAGTTGTTCTGAATTGGCCGGGACGGCCAACCCTGCATGTAACGCATAGCTTACTCATATCAGGTGGTTTGTGTCGCGTTGGCCGTCCCCGGTCAATTTTCGACATCCTGTTCATCTTGACTGCGAATTGGAATAAATTGCGCAAACCTGCCAATTCAGAGGCTTTAACAAATGGTTTCGATGGATTGATTTCAGCGTTTTTTAGCGAGGGTTGGCGGTTCAAAAAAACTTCAGAATACTTGACCGCGAATAGCATGGATGGGCACAGATTCAGAATTCCGATCCAAGTAGTTAACCCCCTGTTTTAAATGTATTTATCCGTGTTTTATCCGTGCCATCCGTGGTTAAAAATTCCGCGGGTCGGTGTAGAACCGGGCGGTGACCGGTTATGCCGATGCGGGACGGCGCTCCGGCCCGGCTCTGTATGACCAATGCATTGCCTCCGCCTACTTCGCCAGCAGCGTGTGCAACAACACGGCGGCGGCGACCGAGACGTTGAGCGACTCCACCTTGCCGGTGCCGGCCAGGGTCACGAGCGAGCTGCAGGCCTTGACCACTTCGGGGGCGAGCCCCTGCTCCTCGTTGCCCATCACCAGCGCGACCGGTTTGGCGGAGGCGGAACGAGGCACGGGCGCGCCGCCCCGGGTGGCCGCGCCGATCACGTCGTAGCCGGCCGCCTTCAACGCGCCCAAAAACGCGGGCAAGGCCGGCACGCGCCAGACCGTGATGTGGTCCATGCCGCCCTCCGCCACCCGGAAGGCCGCCTCGCCGGGCAACGCCGCCGACGGATGCGCGGGGATGATGAGGTGCGACACGCCGAAATACGCCGCCGAACGCGCAATCGCCCCGAGGTTGTGTGCGTTGCCGATGCGATCGAGCACGACCAGCGGCTCGCGTTTGGCCGCCCAGCCCGCGATCTCGCGCGGCGAGGGCGCGGCCAGCGGAGGCGCGTGCACCACGCAAGCCACCCCGCCATGGTGCAGCGTGCCGGCGATTTTCTCCAACTCGGCGGGCGGCACGCAGCGATACACCTTCTTGGCGGCGGCGAGGGCCTTGCACATCGCGCCGAGCTTGCGGCTGGTCGGCTCGTCGAAAAAAAGCCGCTTGATCGAGGCCGGGTCGCGCGCGAAACGGGCTTGCACGGCGGGCAGGCCGCACAGGGTGATTTCGTTGGAAAGGCTCATGAAAAAAGGAAGGGGGCGGGGCGGCGACGGGACTTATTCCAATTACCCGCGATTTTCAGACTTTAACGCAAAGACACAGAGGCGCAGAGATAAATTCATTTACAGGTCTTTGCGCTCTTTGTGCCTTGGCGACTTTGCGTTAGAAAAGTTTAGTTTATATGGGGGGGGTTAGCATTATTCCGCGACCTCGCCGACCAGGGTAAACTCCTCGCGGTCGTGGAAAAGGTGACGCACCCGGGTGCCCGGCGCGCGACGGCTGAATACCGAATCCGCCGCCCGCACCTCGCGCAGCAAGGCCAGCGGATCGACCCGGCCGAATTTCAAAATCACCACAAAACGCCGGCACCACCGCTGCTCCAGCCACGGCGCGACGAGGTTGCGCAGCACGTGGTGCGGATCGTCCACCAAGTCGCAAAACAGCCAGTCCGCCCGCTCGCCCGTGCCGGGCCGGTAGCCATAGGCGTCGGCCCGGCGGTGCTCGATCAGCGGGTGGTCGAGCGCGCCGCCCTTCAGCGGACCGTTGTCGAGCGCCAGCACGCGCGCGCCGCGCTTGGCGGCGGAATAACTCCAACCACCGGGCGCGGCCCCGAGATCGACCACGAGTTCGCCCGCCGCCGGTTCGCGTCCGAGCACGGTGTAGGCCTCCTCGACTTTGAGATAACTGCGCGAAGGGGCCTGATCATCGTCCGCCATGCGCCGCTGCCCGCCCGAGACCAGTTCACGGGAAACGAGGGCTTTTTTAAAATCCACGAAATGCACGAACAGCCCCCGCGAAGTGCCCAGGCCGCGCGGACAGTCGGGGACGGCCAGCCGGGCGACCCGCCCGAGGCGTTTTTTCAAAAGCTCGGCGAAAGCCGTCGCCACCGCATCGGCCCGCCGCCCCAGCCCGTCGAGCCCCGCCGCCGTGGTAAACACACACGGCCACGCCGCCTCGAAACGCTCGTCCTTGGCGCTGGCCAGAAAGTGATCAAGCAGGCGTGCGGCGAGGGCGTTGACCGTCTCGCCGCTCAGCTCGACCGGCGCCAGGTGGACCGCGTAGGCGAAACACAAATCGGGTGCGGCCAGCACGCTGCCGGGCGCGCCCGCCACCCAACCGCCCCCCTGCGCGGCCACGGCGACCCCGGCGGCGCGAAGCTCGCCCGCCAGCATATCCTCAAACCCCGGTTGACCACGAAAAAGCATCGGAAGGGAGCCGGATCAGGCCGCGCCTTGCGAAGGACGCAAGACCCGCCAGAGGGCCTTGAACGGCCACGCGACCAAGGTGATCACCCCGCCCACCACCGCCGACACCGCCAGCATCGGCCAGCGCGCCGCCCGCAAACCCGGCCCCAGCACCCGCTGTAAAGCCGGGCGGCGGGAGTAGGAGACCGTGGCCGCCGTGATCAGCAGGATGCCGATGAATTTCTGAAAGGCATTGATGTGGATCGGGTGCCCGAAACGCGGCGCGACGATCTCCACCACCAGAATGCCGCCCACGTAGCCGATCAGCAGGAACGCGGTGTGTTCGAGAATCGGATACTTTTCCAAAAGCTTCAGGCAGGCCCCGGCGACGAAACGCAGCGCCAGAATGCCGATAAACACGCCCAGACACACCACCCACAGTTTCGGGCTCATGGCCACGGCGGCGACCACGTTGTCCACGCTCAGACTCAAATCCATCAACTCGATGGCGGCGACCGTGGCCCAGAAGCCCTTGCCGGCCAGCTTCACCGCGCCGACCTCAGCCTTCACCTCGTCTTCCGCCTCCGCCGTGAAGTGCGCGCACATGAGGTAGATCAGGTAGGCCGCGCCGATGATTTTGAGCCACGGGTTGTTGATGATAAAAGAGGCCCCCGCCATGGCCAGACCGCGAAACCCATAGGCACCGATGATGCCCCAGCGCAGCGCCTTGCGCTTCTGATGCTCGGGCAGGTGGTTGGCCATGGCGGCGATGGCGAGGGCGTTGTCCACGCTGAGCAGGCCCTCGATCAGGATGAGGGAGATGATGATGGGAATCGCCTCCAGCCATTCGGCCCCGGAGGGAAACGCAAACGCGAGCGGAAGGAGCAGTTGGCAGCTTGGCATGGGAGAAAACGCGAGTGGGTGCGAACCCCGCCCCGCTGGCAACCCCGCAACCAACCCGCCGAGACCTCAGCCCCGCAACGCACCGCCACGCCCACCCCGCCACCACCCACCACGCCCCCAACCCCGCGCCGCCCCACCAAGCCGCCCGCGCCCCCAGCCTCAAGTAACCTATTAGGTTACTTTGTCGGTTTGGGTGTCCGGGGTTGAAAACTCGGGCTTGGGGGTTTGGGGCTTTGGGGGTTTGGGGCTTGGGGATTTGGTGCTGTGGCGCTTTGGAATCTGGACCTTCGGCAGCCCTGCGCCCCGCGACCCGCGCCAAGCCGCCCAAGCCCCCGGCATCAAGTAACCTAATAGGTTACTTTGCCGGCATGGGAGGGTGGTCAGCCTCGCACGGTCACGCCGCCACGAGTTTATACGGTAACGAAATCAAGAGGTCACGCGATCACGAGCTTACGAGGTCCAGGCGCGAAGTTTGTCGGCCCGCACCACGAAGACGCAGTTGCTTCCGTCCTCGGTTTCCAGCCAGGCCGGGGCCAGCGCGGCGAACTCGCGATTCACCGCCTTGCGCAGGCCGCCGATCTCCACCGCCACCACGCCGTGGGGCGCGAGGCGTTCCCGCGCCTGCCGCAGCAGTTTGCGCACGATTACCAGCCCGTCCGGTCCGCCGTCGTGGGCCAGTCGGGGCTCGGCCGCGAACTCCGGATCCTGATTGTCCACATGCGCGCTCGGCTCGTAGGGCGGATTGCTAATAATCAAATCGTAGGCCTCGGCGGGTTTGGACGGCGGTGGCAGCGCATCGAACACATCGCTGCGGTGCAGGGTCACGCGCTTCCCGGGTTTGAGCGTCTTCACGTTGATCGCCGCCACCGCGAGCGCGTCAGGCGAGAGATCCAGCCCGTCCACCTTCGCGCCGGGAAACTGCCCGGCCAGCAAAATGGCCAGACAACCCGAGCCCGTGCAGACGTCGGCCGCGCGCTTCACCTTCAGGCCCTCGGGCAGCAAATCGGCGAGGCGCGGGATCAGTTCCACGAAATAGCTGCGCGGGATGATCACGCGTTCATCGACATAAAACCGCAAGCCGCCCAGCCAGGCCTCGCGGGTGAGGTAGGCCGCCGGGGTGCGTTTGACCGCGCGGGCCTGCAAGACCTGCCGCAACGCGATGCGCTGGCTGGGCGTGAGCGGCTGGTCCAGCACCTCGGGGCCGCTTTCCAACGACCAATCCAAGGTGCGCAAAAACAAATACAGCGCCTCGTCGTGCGCGTTGTCGCTGATCTGGCCGAGCGCGAGCCGCGCCTGCCCGTAAACCTCCTCGGCAAACTCCAACCACGCCGCGAGCGTGGCCAGTTGCGAGGTAGGCGGCAGCGCGGAAAACGCCGGTGCGCGCGAAGCCGCCGCCGCTTTGCGCGTCGCCTTCATGACCGCGAAGCCTCCTGCGCCAGCACCGCCCGCAGGTGCTCGGCGCAGTAGCAGTTACCGTCGGCGCGGTAGCGGAAATCCTCTTCGGGAAACGCGTCGCTATCCTTCCCGCAGGCCACGCAACGGTGCTGCGGACCGGCCGCGTCGGCCTCCTGGCGGATGGCCTCCCGTTTCTTGCGCGACTCCGCCTGACGCCGCCCCGTGCGCAGATCGCTGACGATGCGTGCGCCGAAAAAGAGCAGGAAATTCCCCACCGAGGCCAGCACCAGCAGCTTCCCGCCCAAGCCGCCCGTGAAAAAACTGATCGCGTATAAAATCCAGGTGATCAGCGCCAGCCAGCGCACCTGCACCGGAATAATCAGGAAAACATAGAACACATAGGTGGGGTTCAGGTAGGCGAAGGCGAGAAACACCGAGCCGCCGATAAAGGCGTTGTTCACCACCATGGTCGGGGCGAGGAAGGCCGCGCCCAGCGTCAGCGCCCAGCCGCAGAGCAGAAACAGATTCAGCCGCAACACGCCCAGCTCGTCTTCCAAGGTGGAGCCGAGGAAATAGACCATGTAGAGCGCGAAGGCGATCAGCGCCCAGTGCGCGTCGGGCGGCACCAGCACGAAACTGAAGATGCGCCACCACTCGCCCTGCGTGACCAAGGCGCCCGCCAGCACCAGTCGCGAGCGGTCCACCAACTGAATGAGCTCGGCGAGATAAAAGAAGGTCTGCCCCGCCACGATGGCGAGCAGCGCGTGAGGGATGGCCAGCGGTTCGAGCCGCCGTTCGAGCTTATGAAGCCAGGACATGATTGCTGGTAAGGTGCGAGCGTCGCCGTCCGCCGCCAGTCCTTATTTGGCCGCCTTGGCGGGGATCGGTTTCATCTCGACCCGCATCTCGCCGCCGGTCCCGGCCCCAGCCTCGGCCCGGGCCTCCGCCGCGTCGTCGGCGGCAAACTCGGCGAGCAGAATGGCCTTTTGCTTGGTCAGTTTGGGCTCGTCCACCGTCTCGATCAGCTCGTGGGCCGCGCCCGCCAGGCCTTGTTTCCAGAGCACGCGGGCGCGGTGCAACCGCACCGTCTGGGTTTCGATCCGGCCTTCCAGACGTTCCTCCAAACGGGTCCAGGCGCGATAGGCGTCTTCCCAGCGCGGCTCGGCCAGATCGTAATAAGCCTCGGCCGCGCGGTAGGCAAAATCGGTGCGGGTGGGCGCCAGCTCCACCGCGCGGCTAAAGCCGGCGATCATGGATTTATCGAGATCGGCGCGTTTCCACGCCCCGGTTTTCAGGAAGGCGTCGCGGCCTTCGTCGATGATCAGCCCGATCTGAAAATGATAAAGCGGCTCGTTCGGAGCGAGGTCGCTGGCGGCAAGGAAATAGTTGAAGGCGTCCACCGGCCGGCCCTGCTCGGCCAGCAGTACGCCGATCTGGTTTTTCACCACCGGCAGCTCGGGGTCGAGCTGGTTGGCCTTGAGCAACACCGCCATCGCCGTTCGGCGTTCATCGAGCAAGGGGTCGCACAACAACAGCCCGTAGCTGGCCCACACGGCGGCGAAATCCGCGTGTGTTTTTAAAAGCTCCTCGTAGCCATCCACGACCTTTTGCAGGCGCGGACGAAAGTCTTCGAGCACGTCGGCGTCGTCCACCTTGCGCGCCTCGGCCAGCACCGCTTTCTGCGCGGTCACCAGCTCGCGCAAGGCCTGCACCGCCCCGGGCGTGCCGCCGCCCAGCGGAGCGACCGGCGGCTCCGCCAATACGAAACCCGCCGCCGACACCCACAGCGCGGCGGCGCACCAGAATTTTGAAAAACGCATTCGGAGCCTGTAACCGGTTAACGCGGGCCCTTTTGAGTGCTGGCAGGAGCACCGTTCGACGAGCTGGAAAGCGGGTTGGTGTAGGGCCGGCCGTACTCGTCCACCTCAATCTCCACCGGCACGCGGATGGTGCGGCCGTCGGCCGTGGTTTCGTTGCGCCAGGTGCGCACGACCCGTCGCTGGGAATCAAACGCCGAGGCCGACGCGGACGAGAAACCCTCGCCCGCGCCCACCACCGCGCCGGCGGCGTTGCCCACCACCGCGCCGCCCACCGTGCCGATGGCGGTGCCGATCGCCGGGCCGGGCTGGCGGGTGTTTACCACGCTGCCTTCGCGTTTGGAGGTGCAGCCCGTGGTCACGAGGGCCAGCGCCGCAAGAGTCAGGGTCGTCGAGGCGGAAAAGAGTTTCATGGGCATTTGAAGACCGCGAAATCTGCCGTGCGTTCCTTACGCTGGCAATGGCCGACTCGGAGCCGTGAATCGGCCGTGTTCACCCGCCCTCACTTTGGGCTTTTTTATCCGCCGCCGGCCCGCCACCGTGCGCCTTTCTCCCATGTCCACCATCGCCACCCAATTCGACGGCGTCACCGTCCACACCAAGGCCAACGTGTATTTCGACGGCAACGTCGTCTCCCACTCCGTCATCTTCGCCGACAAATCGAAGAAGACCCTCGGCCTCATCCGCCCCGGCTCCTACCACTTCGGCACCGCCGCCGCCGAACGCATGGAAATCTCTTCGCGTTCCCTTCCGCCCATGCGCTCCTTCTTTGTTCTCCTCGGCCTGGGCACGATCCTGCTCACCATCGCGATCGTCGTGCGCAGCGGCAAACTCATGCGCGACAACCCCGGCGAACCGATCAACGCCGCCATGCGCCGCGCCCTGGCCGACCGCGCCTACCAATGGCCCGAAGCCGACGCCGCCAGGCTCGCCCGCGAATTCCCCGGGGCCGATGACACCGTGAACGGCGCGCGCTACCGCACCCTCCTGCCCGGCACCGGCACGGCGTCGCCGGCCAAGGGCCAGCTCGTCAGCGTCAACTACACCGCCCGCCTCTTCGCCAACGGCGAGAAACTCGACGCCTCCGCCGACCACGACGGTTATTACAACTTCGTGCTCGGCCAGCCCAACGTACTGCCCGGCTGGGGCGACGCCTTGGAAAACATGCGCAAGGGCGAGCGCCGCCACGTGGTGCTCCCCTACTGGCTCGCCTACGGCGAAAAAGGCCAGCGCGGCCGCATCCCCGCCAAGGCCGCCATCCTGCTCGAACTCGAGCTGGTCGATTTTAAGTAAGGCCAATGACTCTCGCATCAGACTTTAACGCAGAGTCGCAAAGACGCAGAGAGCACAAAGAAATCATTCTTTTCTGAGCCTTTGCGAACTTCGCGGCTTAGTGACTCTGCGTTAAATTAAGTGCGTTTTGTTGAAGGTTTTGACATAACGCCCGCAGTCACAACCCGAGCATCGCGCCGTTGCGCTTCAGCCACACCTCGGCCTCGCGCCAGGGCGGGCACACCTCCTCGACCCGCCGCCAGAAACGCGCCGAGTGGTTCATCTCCTTCAGGTGCATCAGTTCGTGGTAGATCACGTAGTCGCGCACCGTATCCGGAGCCTGGATCAGGCGCCAGTTGAGCGAGATCAGGCCGCCCGTGGTGCAGGAGCCCCAGCGCGTGCGCTGGTTGCGCACCATCACTTCCTTCACCTCCATCGCCGTCTCCGCCGCCAGCTCCCAGGTGCGCGCGGTCAGCTCGACCTTGGCCTTGCGCAGGAAATGCGCCTCCAGCGTCGGCCGCAGATTCCCATCGAGCCGCGCCACCCGGAACACATCCGCCGCCAGACACACGCAGGGACGCTCGCCCGCCACCGCCTGGCGAATCTCGGTCAACTCGCCGCGCCACAGTACCTGCGTGCCCAGCGCCCACAGTTCCGCCGCCCTCGGGCGTAAACGTTGCCGGGCCCGCGCGCGCTCCAGCCAATCCCGGTGTTGTTCCACAAAAACCATGGCCTCCCGCTCGGTGCCGCGCGCCGGGATGGTCGCGACCGCCACCCCGTCTTTGCGCAGGGTCAGCCGGTAGCGCTCGGCGCGCGCGCTGCGTTCAAACACCACGTCCGGCAGGCGCGGCGCGTCTTCGCCCGCCCGCGCGTAGCCCGGCGGCGGGGCCGGTGCACGCGCCACCACCGGCGCGGACGAAACATCCGGCGGAGTGAGAAAATCCAGAAATCCTTGGATCATTCCAGGCATCGCGTGGCAGCAGTGTGCCGCCACTGAACACGCCCGCGCCGGGCGCGCCAGCGGGATTTTTTAACCAACACCCGCCCGGTCGCTCACCAAACCACGAGCTCCCAGCCCACCACCCCGGCCGGCGTCACCGTCAACCACGCGAAACTATGCACCCCGGCCCGGGGATAGCGGATGCACCCGGGATTCAGCCAGCGCACCCCGTCCGGGGTGGTCACATCAGACGGCACGTGGGTGTGCCCGCTCAGCACGAACTCCGCTCCGGGCGGAGCCAGACGCGGCGCGATATGCTGCAAAAGAAAACGCCGCCCGCCGCGCTCCAGCGTGCGGCGCAAAGGCCACGCCGGATGGTCGTCGTTGTTGCCCCGCACCACCACCAGCGGCTTCCCCAGCGCCTCAAACTCCGCCAGCACCGCCGGTTCGCACACGTCACCCAGATGCCAGAGCTCGTCCGCCCCCGCCAAGCGTTGCGGCAGATCCGCCGGATAACCGTCGTGGGTATCGGAAAACACCGCGATGCGTCGCGCGGCAAAACCTGCTGCGGGGGAATCTTCCATCGCTCACCCTTGACACAAAAACGCCCGCCACGGAAGCCATGGCGGGCAGATAACGAAAACTTAAACGCCGCTCACTTATTCCAATTCACCTTAAAATTCAGCCTGATTGGCCGGGGACGGCCAACTCTACCGCAGCCTTCTTTGTGCAGGGTTGGCCGTCCCCGGCCAGTTTCCGAGACAGTCTAAATTGAACGCGAACCAGCATTATTCGAACTTCAGCACGAATTTGCCGTAGTAGGTCGTATCGAGTTTTTCAGCTCCGGGCGCTGGAGCGCTGGTGTAATCGTTATTCACCCCGACGCGAAACTTCCAACTACCCACCAAGGGAAACTCCAGATTGGAATCGTGCACGAAGCGGTAGTTGCTGAAGTCCTCAAACGAGGGCACGTAGGTGATGGTGGTGTTCATCACCGCGTTTTCGAAGCGGTAGTGATGATCCACGCCCAGATCGAGACCTGCGCTGCGCACGCTGGTCAGCGCCGCTCCGTAATCCTCAAAGCGGAAGGACAAACCCGCTCGACCGGTGAGCTTCTGCTTCGGCATGTTCTTGATGAAATCGTAACCCAAACCGGCCGCCGCGACATTGTAGAAATCGACCCCCTTCACGTTGTCATAACCACCTTCGTCGCGGGTATACCATGTGGTCTTCATGGACAGGTAACTGGCATAATCCACGCCCGCGAGGAATTTGTCCTCGGAGTTCGTTCCATTGGTGCTCTTGTAAGCGGAGGTAGCATAAAGCTTCAGGGCGTCCTGGGGCCCCTCGAGCGCAGCCCTGGCCCCGCCGCCGAAGCCCAAATTCTCGCTGTTGCCGGTCTTGCCCGCGACGTCGAAGGCGATCTCATACGTCCATTTACGCAACAGGCTGGCCACCGCCGGATCGGTCTGGCCGGGGCCCCAGGTGGTGGCGACTTTGTCCACCGTGGTGGTGATCGTGCCGTCCTTGCCATTGACCACCACCTTGCCGTCCGGCGTGGCCGAGACCGTGCCCTCCATCGTGGTGCCGCCGGTCAGCCGGATAAAGAGCGGCTGGCTCGTCTCAAACTTCACCACCTCGGACTGCTTGATGCTCAGGGTGCCCGCGTAGTCGGTCGCGAGCGTGATCACGCCGCCATCCACCTTGGTCACCGAACCAACCAGACGCGCGCCGGTCTTGGTTTCCACAACGTCGGCCGTCGCCAGCGCGGTGAACGACGCCAAAGCCACGAACGCGCCAAAAAAGTTCTTTAAGGATAATTGCATAAAAACGGGGAGAAAATTCCCGCCCCCGCCCCTGTCAAACGCACCCGCCAAACTTTTCCCTCCCCCGCCCACCACCCCCGCCGCGCCGCATGCTCGACACCCCGCCATGCCTTGACTTCGCTGCCCCGCGTGTCCGCCTCCGCCCTCCATCGCTCCCCCCTCATCCTCGCCGACGGCTGGCGTGATTACCAACTGCTAGACTGCGGCTCCGGCCTGAAACAGGAACGCTGGGGCCGGGTAAACCTCGTGCGCCCCGACCCCCAGGTCATCTGGCCGAAGTCCGACGGCCCCGACTGGAAGGGCTGGGACGGCTTCTATCACCGCAGCACCGAAGGCGGCGGCAAATGGGAATTCCGCAAACAACCGCCCGAGCACTGGACCATCGGCTACGAACGGCTCGGCCTCACCTTCCGCATCCAGCCCACCAGTTTTAAACACACCGGCCTCTTCCCCGAACAAGCGGTCAACTGGGAGTGGTCCTCCGCCCTGATCAAAAAAGCCCGCGCCGCCGGCCGCGAGGTCAACGTCCTCAACCTCTTCGGCTACACCGGCGCCGCCACCTGCGCCGCCGCCAAGGCCGGGGCCAGCGTCACCCACATCGACGCCTCCGAAGGCATGGTCAAATGGTGCAAGGACAACGCCGCCCTCTCCGGCCTGGCCGACGCCCCCGTCCGCTTCATCGTGGACGACTGCCTGAAATTCGTCCGCCGCGAGCTCAAGCGCGGCAAACGCTACGACGCCATCATCATGGACCCGCCCACCTACGGCCGCGGCGCCGGCGGCGAGATGTGGAAACTCGAAGACAGCCTCTGGGAACTCCTGCGCGAATGCCGCGAAATCCTCACCCCGCAGCCCCTCTTCTTTTTGATCAACGCCTACACCGCCCGCCTCTCCCCCACCGTCGTGGCCAACCTCCTCCACGCCCTGCTCGGCGACCGCCCCGCCAGCCAGATCACCGCCGGCGAAGTCGGCCTGCCCATCCAGGCGGGCGGCGGCGCCAAGGTCCTCCCCTGCGGCATCTACGGCCGCTGGCAATCCGAAGCCTGAACCGCCGCCACACCATGAATCTTCTCCACATCTCCCGCCTCCGCCTTTTCGCCTCCATCGCTCTCGCCCTACCCGCCTTGGCGTGGGCCGCTCCCGAACCCGCCGTCACCCCCGAAGTCGCCGACCCCCTCCGCCTCGGCTCCTTCTCGGTTTACACCGAAAACGACAAATACTTCGCCGGCACCGACCAGGCCTACACCAACGGCCTCAAACTCTCCTACCTCTCCGCCGACCTCGCCAGCTTCACCGACCCCAGCGTGCCCGCCCCCATCCGCGGCATCTCCCGCGCCCTCGGCCGCCTCGTGCCCGAAAACCACCCCTACAAACTCGGCTTCTCCCTCGGCCAAAATATCTACACCCCGGTGGACACCGTAACCACCGCCTACCAACCCGCCGACCGCCCCTACACCGCCTGGCTCTACGGCAGCGTCGCCTTCCACGTTCACTACCCCGAGAGCCTCACCGGAAAAACTCCGCGCCTCGACGTCTTCGAACTCCAAGGCGGCGTGGTCGGCCCCTCTGCCCTCGGCGAAGAATTCCAAAACGGCTTCCACGATATCATCAACGTCGCCCACGCCGAGGGCTGGGCCCACCAGATCCACGACGAACCCGGCGCCAACCTCATCTATGAACGCAAATACCGCTACTCCACCTTCAACGCCGCGCACCGCCTCGGCTGGGGCGCGGACCTCATCCCCCACCTCGGCCTGAGCCTGGGCAACATCTTCACCTACGCCAACGCCGGGGCCGAGCTCCGCGCCGGCTGGAACCTGCCCGCCGACTTCGGCAGCAATCTCATCCGCCCCTCCGGCGATTCCAATTCCCCCAACCGCCCCCGCTTCCACGTTTTCCTCTTCGGCGCCTTCGACGCCCGCGCCGTCGCCCGCGACATCACCCTCGACGGCAACACCTTTGAGTCCAGCCCCTCCATCGGCAAAAAACCCTTCGTCGCCGACCTCTACGCCGGCCTCGGCATCGGCGGCTCCGCCTGGCAAATCCGCTACGCCCAGGCCTACCGCAGCAAAGAATTCGAGGGCCAGGCCGAGCGCCAGGTCTTCGGCTCCATCAGCGTCAGCTTCTTCCGCTAGAGCGACGCGGCATATGGCAGTGCCGCACTGCGCTGCGAATATCCGTCAAGACGCGCCGCTCGCCTTCGCCTCATCCGCCGCAGCACTTCTTGAACTTTTTCCCGCTGCCGCAAGAGCAAGGATCGTTGCGCCCCACCTTCGGCGTCTCACGCCGCACCGGCTGGGTACCGTAAGGCCCAAGCCCGGACCCCAATCGGGAAGGTTCCTTGAGCCCCAACGCCACCTGTACCTCGTCCCAGTCGCCCGGAATCGTTTCGTCCACCCGCCTCGCCAGAAAAGCCCGCTCGATCACCGCCGCCGATTCCACCGCCTCTAGGTCGATCAAATCGCAGATTATCGCTGCATTGATTGTCTCGTCCCGCACCGCCTGCTCATCCAGTTGCGCGGTCAAGATCGCCACCATTTCCGCCCGCGTCTGCGGCCGGGCCAGCGCGATCTCCTTCAACCCGTCCGCCGCCGCCCACCGCGAGCCGGTTTGCCGCGATTCATCGCGCAAAACCGCGACCAAGGCGGGCGCAACCTCCGGGCCGATCCGCCCAAATACTTTCGGCAGGATCACGGACCCCGCTTCGTCGCCCTCCGCCCTGTCCAACCTGTCCAACAAACCCACGAGCACCGTCTCCGCCCCCGGCGGCTTGAGCTCGCCGATCAAAAACCAAGCCCACGCCGGCGCCCAGACCGCGTCCGTGTTCCACGATACATCGAACTCCGGATCGACCGCCATGCGCAGTAACTCCGCGCCATCCTCCGCAGCCAGACCGAGCTCGGCCACAGTCGGCGGCTTCGTGCCCTCGAAATAGCTCCCTCGCCGCAACAAGGGACGCAACCGCTCGCCATACGGGCACGGCACGCGCTCCACACCTTTCGCCGGATGCACCTCATGTCCCTTTTCGAGCAACAGCGAGCGCACCTCCTTCGCCTCCGATTCGTTCCGGGCGGCCGCGCCCAAGAACATCAGCTCACACCCCTCCCGCTTGAGTCGCTCCGCTCCTCCGGCTTGCGTGGTCGCGTCGAAGTCCGCCTCCGCCAATTCATCCGCCACCCGCGACGCCGCCTCGGGCCCGCCGCGCACCTGCATATGCAGGCCGAACACGTCGTCCCACCCCAGGATAAGGCCGGCCTTCGCCGCTTTCTCCAAACCGCCCGCAAGGTCTTCGTTGCTCATTTCCGCAAACGCCAACCAAAGCCCCGCAGCGCGTCAATCTCACCCCGAGCCCCGACCCGCCAGGCTTCCTGGAGCAGCGTTTGCATGAGCTTCTTGATAGCGTCATACTCCCTCAGGACTCGCAGCAGTTCTTGTTTCGTTACAACACATTTCTTGAGCGTGCGCATGGCAGGACTTTCCATCTGCAGAGACGCATTGAGCAGGCCGGGTGTCAGATTACGAAAGACGCAGTGGTGGAAAAGGTTCTTTCCAAAAATGACATGGAATTCGGCGAAGAGCTCCGGAGTGTTGGGGATTTTGATGCGGGCAGCCTGAAAGGGTCGGGTAAGTTTTGCGGATTCTTACCCACCCTACCCGACCCCTCAGCAAACCCCGCCCTCCAGCCGTTCGATCACCGCGCCCAAATATCTCCGTATTCGCTTCGTCTCCGCCTCTCGCCACGCCCGCAACAAGGGCAACCATGAGGCATCCGCCACCGCCGCCACCCGCTCGACCAAAATCAAAACCGTGTCCAGGTTTCGCTCCGGTTTCACCGACATCAAAAACGACAACTGCAGTGCGGCTCCGCCCGCCACCGCACCAGCCTGCCCGCAGACCTCCTTCAACCACAAATCGGCCGCAAACCCCTTCGCCTTCTCCAGCCCCTCATCCGTGTAGCCGATCAAGGGCAATCCCTCCCGCGTGCGCTCAAACCGCAACCATCCCCGGTGGAAACAGGTGTCGATTTTCGCCAACACGTCCGCCTCGCTCCACCCCGCGTAAAACCCATGGCCGGGCAAATCCATCAAGCCCAGCCGCCGTATTTTCTCCGCCTTGCTCCCGCGCAGCGCCATCATCACCGACGTGCGCCCCGCCGAATAAACCGCCGCGTCCAGCACCGAAAAAATAGCCTGCTGTTCTTCGACGCTTAAGCCCACCGGCCCCGTCAACTCCACACCTGGCACCCTCCGTTCCCGTTGGATTCTCATATCCGCACTCAAAAGCCCGTCTCGCCGCCGCCAAGACTGGAAATTCTCCCACTGCCTTTTCGCCCGCGTTCTGCTCCTCCGTCATTTTCCATTCGCCCTTCGCCTTCCGTCCTTCGTCATTTAACCGCAGCGCCAAGCGCGCCGCCGCCCATGTCCTTCGCCGACTCCTACCACGCCACCACCCTCGCCCTGCTCGACTCCGTTCGCGCCCGCAACCTCGCCACCCTCCGCGCCCTCGGCCCCGTCGTCGGCCGCTCCCTCGCCGCCGGCGGCGTGCTCCACCTCTTTGGCTCCGGCCACTCCGAAATGCTCGCCCGCGAGATCATCGGCCGGGCCGGCGGCCTCATGCCCGTCAGCGGCCTCTTCGGCCCCGGCTACGGCTTCTCGGAAAACATCGTCGGCTACGGCACCCGCCTCGCCCAGCGCTACGAAAACACCTACGGCCTCCAGACCGGCGAGTGCTTCATCATCATCTCCAACTCCGGAAAAAACGCCTCCCCCATCGAGGTCGCCCTCCACGCCAAAGCCCGCAGCCTCACCACCATCGCCCTCACCGCGCTCAGCATGAGCACCACCTCCCGGACCGTGCACCCCGGCGGCAAAAATCTCCACGAGATCTGCGATCACACCCTCGACAACGGCGGCGTGCCCGGCGACGCCGTCGTGGAGGTCGAGCCCGGCCGCTTCGCCGGCCCCACCTCCACCCTCACCGGCTCCCTCCTGCTGAACCTGCTCGCTCTCGAAGCCGTCGAATGGCTGCGCGCCCAAGGCCACGAACTGCCCCTCGTCACCAGTCAAAACATCCCCGGCGGCATGGAAGCCAACATCGCCCTCGCCGCCCGCTACCGCACCCGCCTCAGCAAACTCATCGGCTAGCTCACGCTTACCAGCTCTACTAGCCCTACTAGCTCTACCAGCTTACTAGCTTAAAAAAATGCCCCGCGCCCTTCGCCCCCGCCCGACACCCGCCAAGCGAACCGCGAAACCCGCCGGGCCCGCCCGCACGGTGTACTTCGCCGGCGAGCTCTTCTCCGCCAAACACCTCATCGGCAACGCCTACCTCGCCGAGGCCATCCACGCCGCCTCCCGCGGCCGTTACCTCTGCCGTCTGCCCCAGGATTTCGAGCTGCGCAGCCACCACCCCCAGGTCATCCGCGACAAGGACCTCCGCAGCCTGCTCGAATGCGACCTCGCCGTCTTCAACTTCGACGGCCCCGAGCTCGATAGCGGCACCGTCGTCGAGTTCCTCTTCGCCAAATTCGCCGACATCCCCTGCGTGCTCCTCCGCAGCGATTTTCGCTCCGCCGGCGACCAAGGCCCCGGCCAGGACCCGTGGAATCTCATGGCCAGCTTTTACCCCCGCTCCATCTCCGTGCCCGTTCACAGCATGGCGCTCTATAAAAAAGCCTACGCCGCCGCCCGCCGCGCCGCCCACGACGATATTACCCGCCTCGCCGGCCAGCACAGCTCCGCCACCGCCCAGACCCTCTGCGAACAAATCGCCGTCCTGACTGTGCGCGGCCTCGACCGCGCCGCCAAGCTCCCCCCCGCCCTGCCCAAGCACCTGCGCGAAGAAGTCTACGCCTGGCTCGCCCTCATGCCCGGCCTGCGCGGCGACCCCAAAAAACACCGAAAAACCCTCGAACGCCTCCTCAAACACAAAGTCGAAAACGACCTGCTCTAACCCGAGCCCCCCCCGCTGTAGTCATTGGTCATTCTCCTAACTCCCTGCTTCCCGCTCCCTGCTCCTAGCTCGTATGCTCCACGTTCTCACCCACCCGCTGGCCGCGCACGCCCTCACCCACCTGCGCGACCGCACCACCAAACCCGCCACCTTCCGCACCCTGGCGCACCAGCTCGGCCTTCTCCTCGCCCTCGAATCCACCCGCGACCTGCCCACCCGTGCCCAAACGGTCGATACACCCTTGGAGCCCCACTCCGGCCAGGTCCTCGCCCACGGCCTCGTCGCCGTGCCCATCCTCCGCGCCGGCCTCGGCCTGGTGCAGCCCTACCTCGACCTTTTCCCCGACGTGGCGGTTGGCTATGTCGGCCTGGAGCGCGACCACCAGACCGCCGTGGCCCGCAGTTATTACCGCAAACTCCCGCCCCTCGCCGGTAAACGCGTGCTCTGCCTCGACCCGATGCTGGCCACCGGCGGCAGCGCGGTGCAGGCCCTCGACCTCCTGCGCGAAGCGGGTGCGACCGATCTGGCCCTCGTGGTCATCGTCGCCGCCCCCGAAGGCGTAGCCGCCGTGGAGGCCGCCCACCCGACCGTGCAAATCTACACCGCCGTGTTGGACCGCGAACTAAACGCCCAAAAATACATCCTCCCCGGCCTCGGCGACTTCGGCGACCGCCTCTACGGCACCTAGAAAATACTTCCCCCTTCGTCTCCCCCCGCCCGTCCATCTCGCCCGCCGCCTCCCCAGCATCAAGTAACCTATTAGGTTACTTTGCCTTTTTGGCCATCGCCTCAACTTAACCCCAAGGGCGTCAGATCCTCGTCCGTCTTGGCCATGGTCGCAAAGGCGGGCTCCATGGCCACCGCCCGGGCCAGCCGAGCGCGCGCCGCGTCGAGTTCGCCGAGCTGGGCCAGATAACACGCCAGATTGTAGTGCAACACCGCGCTGCGCGCCCCCAGCCGCGGCTCGGCCGCTTCCAGAATGGCGCGCGCCGCCCCGAGTCCCCCGACTTTTTTCGCCCGTCGCTCCGCAAAAGCCCCGTGCAGCCAGCCCGCGTCGAGCCCCGGCGCCTCCTTGCGCAATCGCCGGGCCAAACGCCGCGCCACCGTCCACGTTTCCGAAGCCATCGCCACCTCCAGCTGCATCGCCAGCACCCCCGGAGCCGAGCGTTCGGCCTCCGCCACCCCGGCCAGCTCCTTGCGCGCCTGCGCCAGCAACCCGAGCTGCAAAAAACCCGACACGTAACCGAGTCGCTTGGTGGTGGCCGCAGAAAGATCGTTCACTCCCTCACTACTCCCCCGCCCCTGCAAAAACTCAACCCTGCGCTTCACCCCGCCTCCCGCTTCCCGCTTCCCCGTTTCCCATCCACACGCTCCAACCTCAAGTAACCTCTCAAGTAACTAGAAATCTATCGTTGTTAAACAATGACTTAAGAAAGCGATTTTCGGGCTAATTTCTGAGGTAACATCCATAAACCCTTAGTTACTTTCCTGAAAGGTCGCGCAACGCGCGGGTGTTCGCTATTAGGTTACTTGGGATCTGCCAGACGGTGCGGCCATTCCCATGCGCGTATCCGGGCAGCAGCGCAGCCTGGCGCGCGCCGGGTCTTGCCATTCGCCGGACGACGCGCGTCATAACAGCCCGCTCAACGATGCCGCCTCCCGCCGCCAAACGCACCATCGACATGCAAATCCTAGCCGACTGGGTCGAGCCGGGCGCGCGCGTGCTCGACCTCGGCTGCGGCCGCGGCGTGCTGCTGGAGTTTCTCGCCCAGACCCGCCAGGCCCGCGCCTTCGGCGTCGATCTCGATTTCGCCAAAATCACCGCCTGCGTGCGCCGCGGCCTCTCCGCCTACCAGGGCGACATGCTCGGCTACATGCGCGCCCTGCCCGACGGCCACTTCGACCACGTGGTCTGCTCCCGCACCCTGGAGGAAGTGCCCGACCCCAAGGCCGTTATCACCGAAGCCCTGCGCGTGGGCCGCACCGCCACGGTGGGTTTTGCCAACCACGGTTATTGGAAAAACCGTTACGACGCGCTCCTCCTCGGCCGCAAACCGCTCAACCCGGTCTATCCCCACCCTTGGCACGAGAGCCGCCCGGCCAACCCGGCCACCATTGTGGATTTCGAGGCCTTCGCCGCCGCCGCCGGCTACCGCATCGCCCGGCGCGCCCACCTGCGCGGCGACTGGAAAACCCCCTGTCCCTTCTGGCCCAATCTCTTCGCCGGTTACGCCCTCTATCAGCTCGCCCGCTGAAACCGGGCCGCCTGGCTCGAAGTCGGGACTCAACTTCCGCAGTTTGGAATAAAGTCTTGGATATTCCGCCGCCCTTGTTGGATGTTCCGCCCTTTAGACCCGTTCACGCCCACTTTTTCCCGCAATGTCCAAAGGCAAATCCCCCTCTTCCGACGACTCCGAACTCCCGCTTTTCGGCCAACCCACCCCCGAACCCGCCCCGCCGCCACCCGCCGCGCCCGTCCCTGCCCCCGCCCCTTCCGACCCTGCGTCGGCCACGTCCGACCCCGACGCCGTCAACCTGCCCGCCGCCGCGCCCGCCGAACCCGTTGCCCCGCAAAACAACGACAACGCCCCCCTCGCCCACTCCTACCGCAACTGGTTCCTCGAATACGCCAGCTACGTCATCCTCGACCGCGCCGTCCCCCACCTCGACGACGGCCTCAAGCCCGTCCAGCGCCGCATCCTCCACACCCTCTGGGAAAAGGACGACGGCCGCTTCCACAAGGTCGCCAACATCGTCGGCGCGACCATGGCCTACCACCCGCACGGCGACGCCTCCATCGGCGCCGCCCTCGTCGCCATGGGCCAGCGCGCCTGGCTGATCGAGCCCCAGGGCAACTACGGCAACATGCTCACCGGCGACGACGCCGCCGCCCCCCGCTACATCGAGTGCCGCCTCACCGTTTTCGCCCGCGAAGTCCTCTTCAACCCCAAGACCACCAACTGGCAGAAATCCTACGACGGCCGCAGCCAGGAGCCCATCTCCCTGCCCGCCAAATTCCCCATCACCCTGCTCGAGGGCTGCGAGGGCATCGCCGTCGGTCTCACCACCAAGATCCTGCCGCACAACTTCAACGATCTCTGCCGCGCCTCGATCAATCACCTCCAGGGTAAAACCTTCCGCATCCGCCCCGACTTCCCCTCCGGCGGCATCGCCGACTTCTCCGCCTACCACGACGGCGAACGCGGGGCCAAGGTGAAGGTCCGCGCCAAGATCGAGCAACGCTCCCGCACCCAGTTCGCCATCACCGAGCTGCCCTACGGCGCCACCACCGAATCCCTAAAAATCTCCATCGAAAGCGCCATCGCCAAGGGCAAACTCAAGGTGAAGCGCATCGAGGACATGACCTCCGAATCGGTCGAGATCCTCATCGAGCTCAGCTCCACCGCCGAACCGGAAAAGTTCATCGACCAGCTCTACGTTTTCACCGACTGCGAGCTCACTCTCTCGCCCGCCGCCTGCGTCATCATCGACGACAAGCCGTCCTTCATGGGCGTCTCCGAAATCCTGCGACGCTCGGTGGACCGCACCCGCCAGCTCATCGGCCGCGAACTCGAAATCCGCCTCGATGAACTCGCCGACCAGTGGCACGCCGACTCCCTCGAACGCATTTTCATCGAGGAGCGCATCTACCGCCGCATCGAGACCGCCAAGACCTGGGAGGCCGTGCTCGCCGAGATTCAGGAGGGCCTGAAGCCGCACGTGAAAAACCTCCGCCGCGAGGTCACCCACGACGACCTCGTGCGCCTCACCGAGATCCGCATCAAACGCATCTCCGTTTACAACCGCTTCAAGGCCGACGAGGCCATCAAGGCCCTCGAAACCGAGATGAAGCAGGTCAAACACGACCTCGCCCACCTCACCGACACCACCATCGCCTGGTTCGAGCGCCTCCAGGAAAAGTTCGGCAAGGGCCACAAGCGCCGCACCCAGTCCGACGAGATCGAGCAAATCTCCGCCGCCAGCGTCGTCACCGCCAACCAGAAGCTCTACGTCAACCGCGCCGAAGGCTTCATCGCCCTCAACGTGCGCAACAAGGACGACTTCGAATTCATCCACGACGTCACCCCGCTTGATGACGTCGTGGGCTTCATGCCCGACGCCACCGCCAAACTCGTCAAGGTCGCCGAAAAGGTTTTCATCGGCAAAGACCTCGTCCACCTCCACGTCGTGCCCAAAGACGGCGACGACCGTTACTACACCCTGATTTACCAGGATCAGGAAAGCGGCAAAGCCTTCGCCAAACGCTTCCAGCTCGGCGGCATGACCCGGGAAAAAGTTTACAACCTCGCCGCCAGCGAAGGCTCCAAGCTCCTCTTCCTCGACGAGACCAAGAACCCCGAAAGCATGCCCAAGGCCGTCACGATCTACCTCAGCGGACGTTGCAGCGCGCGGGTGAAGGAATTCGTTTTCGACCTGAGCGAGCTCACCGTCGGCGCGCGCGGCAACAAGGGCGTGACTGTTACCCAATACCCGATACGCGACGTCAAACGCGCCTAAATCTGCCCCCGTAGGGCGTTCGCTTGCGAATGCCGCTCCGTAATTACGCCCCCCGCCCATGTCCGCCGCCCCGCCGCTCCCGCCCACCGCGTTGATCGCCCGCAAGCGCGACGGCGGCGCGCTCTCCGACGCCGAGATCGCCGCCTTCGTGCGCGGCGCGACCGACGGCTCCTGGGCCGACTACCAGCTCTCGGCCCTGCTCATGGCGATTTTCCTGCGCGGAATGAACCCCGCCGAGACCGCCGCCCTCACCGCCGCCATGATGCGCTCCGGCGTCGTCGCCGACCTCTCCCACGTGCCCGGCCGCAAAGTGGACAAACACTCCACCGGGGGCGTCGGCGACAAGGTTTCCCTGCCCCTCGCCGCCATGGTCGCCGCTTGCGGCGTGCCCGTGCCCATGATCTCCGGCCGCGGCCTCGGCCACACCGGCGGCACCCTCGACAAACTCGAAAGCATCCCCGGCTTCCGCACCGACCTCTCGCTCGACGCCTACCGCGCCCAGGTCGCCTGCATCGGCTGCGCCCTCATCGGCCAGACCCGCGACCTCGCCCCGGCGGACAAAAAACTCTACGCCCTGCGCGACGTCACCGCCACGGTCGAGAGCCTGCCCCTGATCTGCGCGTCGATCATGTCCAAAAAACTCGCCGAGGGCATCGACGCCCTCGTGCTCGACGTGAAATTCGGCGGCGGCGCGTTCATGCAGACCCTGCCCGAGGCCCGCGCCCTCGCCGAGGCCATGTGCGCCATCGGCCGCGCCATGGGCAAACCCACCCGCGCCCTGCTCACCCGCATGGACCAGCCCCTCGGCCGAGCGGTGGGTAACGCCGTCGAAATCGCCGAAAGCATCGCCTGCCTGCGCGGCGCGCCCGGTGCGGAAGACCTCATGGAAGTCACCTACGCCCTCGGGGTGGAAATGCTCCTGCTCGCCGAGATCGTCCCCGACCCCGCCGCCGCCCGCGCCCGCCTGGAAAACGCCCTCGCCAGCGGCGCCGCCCTGGAAAAATTCCGCGCCATCGTGGTCGCCCAAGGCGGCGACCCCCGCGTCTGCGACGCCCCCGCCACCGTGTTGCCCGCCGCCCCCTGCATCGGGGACGTCCTGTCGACTCGCGCTGGTTTTGTGCAAAGCGTGGCCGCCCGCCCCATCGCCGACGCCGCCCTGCGCCTCGGAGCCGGCCGCCGCCGCGCCGAAGACTCCATCGACCCGGCGGTCGGCTTTACCCACCTGGCCAAAATCGGCGAACCCCTCGCCGTCGGCGACCTCCTCGGCCGGGTGCACGCCGCCTCCCCCGCCGCCCTCGCCGAAGCCCAAGCCGCCCTCGCCGCCGCCATCACGTTCGCCGACACCCCGCCCCCGCCCCTACCCTTAATCATAGCCACCCTCTAAACCCCGAAACAGCAGCTCCAGGCAAAGTGTAACCAATTTGGTTACACTTTGCCTTTTAAACCGCCGTTCGGACTCGCTTTTGCGCGAGGTTGAAAACGCAGCGTAAGCACCCTCCGTTAAAACCGCCTTTTCCCTTGCCCAAGACGCGCCTTCTTCGCTCCTAACCTTCCGGCACCGTTTCTCCGTACCACTCGCTCCTCTCTACTCACTCCCCGCTACTTTTCGCATCCCCATGGCCAACGCCTATACCGAAGCCTCGATCAAGACCCTCTCGCCGCTCGAACACATCCGCCTGCGCCCCGGCATGTACATCGGGCGCCTCGGCAACGGCACCCACCCGGAAGACGGTATCTACGTGCTGCTCAAGGAGACGATCGATAACTGCATCGACGAGTTCACCATGGGCTTCGGCAAAAAGATCGAGGTCGAGCTCACCGACCGCTCCCTGCGCGTGCGCGACTACGGGCGCGGCATCCCGCTGGGCAAACTCGTGGACTGCGTCTCGATCATCAACACCGGCGCCAAATACGACTCCGAGACCTTCCAGAAATCCGTCGGCCTGAACGGCGTCGGCCAGAAGGCGGTCAACGCCCTCTCCTCCTCCTACCGCGCCCAGGCCATCCGCGACGGCCAGACCAAGACCGCCGAATTCGCCGGCGGCAAACTCGTCAAAGAATCCAAAATCATCGCCACCCTCGGCCCCGAGAAAAACGGCACTTTGGTCGAGTTCACCCCCGACACCGCGCTCTTCGGCGAGGACTTCCGCTTCCGCACCGAGTTCATCGAGGAGATGCTCTGGAACTACGCCTACCTGAACCGCGGGCTCACCCTCGTGTTCAATGGCAAGGCCTACAAATCCGAGTTCGGCCTGCGCGATCTGCTCACCAAAAAACTCACCGGCGAACCGCTCTACCCGCTCATCCACATCGAGGGCGAAGACATCGAGGTCGCCCTCACCCACGCCGGCCACTATGGCGAGGAATACTACTCCTTCGTCAACGGCCAGCACACCACCATGGGCGGCACCCACCTCGCCGCCTTTCGCGACGCCCTGGTGCAGACCCTGCGCGGGTTTTTCAAAAAAGACTACGACGCCGCCGACATCCGCCAGTCCATCGTCGCCGCCGTGTCGATCCGCGTGCAGGAGCCGGTTTTCGAGTCCCAGACCAAGACCAAACTCGGCAGCGCCGACGTCGGCCCCGGCGGCCCCAGCGTGCGCAACTTCGTGGCCAATTTCCTCGGCAAACAGCTCGACAACCACCTCCACCGCAATCCCGAGGTCGCCAACGAGCTGAAGCGCAAAATCGAGGAGAGCGAACGCGAGCGCAAGGAACTCGCCGGCATCCGCAACCTCGCCCGCGAACGCGCCAAAAAAGCCTCCCTGCATAACAAAAAACTCCGCGACTGCCGCGCCCACCTCGGCACCAAGGACAAACGCGCCGAGGAAAGCTCGCTCTTCATCGTCGAGGGCGACTCCGCCGCCGGCTCCCTCACCGCCTGCCGCGACGTGCACACCCAGGCCGTCTTCTCCCTGAAGGGAAAACCGCTCAACACCTACGGCCTGACCAAGAAGGTGATCTACGAAAACGAGGAGTTTCACCTCCTGCAAAGCGCGCTCAACATCGAGGAAGGCATGGACGGCCTGCGCTACAACAAGGTCATCATCGCCACCGACGCCGACGTGGACGGCATGCACATCCGCCTGCTGCTGATTTCGTTTTTCCTCCAGTTTTTCCCCGAGCTCATCACCCAAGGGCACCTTTTCGTTTTAGAGACGCCGCTCTTCCGCGTGCGCAACAAGAAGGAGACGCGTTACTGCTACTCCGAAGCCGAGAAACAGGCCGCGCTGCACAAGCTGGGGCAAAACGCCGAGATCACCCGCTTCAAAGGCTTGGGCGAGGTCAGCCCCGGCGAGTTCAAGGACTTCATCGGCGAAAACATGCGCGCCGAAAAAGTGACCTTGGAGCACCTGCACAACAGCGCCGACCTGCTCGAATTCTACATGGGCAAGAACACCCCCAAGCGGCAGGAGTTCATCATCGGAAATCTCCGGGTGGAGAAAGACCTGGTCGAGGCCTGACCTGCGCTTTGCCCGCGCACGTAGCTGCTGCTCTTCAACACGTTCACGTTGAGGCCCATTCCGAGTTCGGCAAAGGTCCGGGGTGCGTACGCGTATCGCGTGCTTCGCAGGGCGTCCCGCCCTGCGATCCGAGTTTCCGGCGAGACGCCGAAAACAGCCTGCGAGACGCAGGCGCTCCCCGGACCACTCAAACCCAACGCAAAAGCGAACCGGGTTCAACGCCCCATCGCCGCCCGCGCGGCGGCAGCCATGGCCGCCACCGGCACGGGGCCACCGGTCCAGATTTCCAAGGCGCGGGCTCCTTGATGCACCAACATCGACAAGCCATTGGCCGCCGGCAGGCCGCGATCGCGCGCGGCGGCGAGGAACGCGGTCTCCGCCGGGTTGTAAATCATGTCATACACCGCCCGTGGCTTGGACAGCGCGGCGAGATCAATCGGCAGCGGATCGCCGGCCTTGAGCCCCGCGCTGGTCGCGTTCACCACTACCGCACCAGCAGGCAAGCCCACGCCCGACGCCTCCGCCGGGACGAACCCGCGCAAGGTCGCGCCCCCCGCCAACGGGGCCAGCTGAGCGAGCAGCGCGTCGAGATTTTCGCGAGTGCGATTCGCAATCCAGAGCGAACGCACCCCGCGTTGCAGGCACTCCACCGCCGCGCCGCGCGCCGCGCCACCTGCCCCGAGCAGGATCACATCGGCGCCGGCCAGCTCGACGCCCAAATCCTCGCGCAAGCCCGACGCCAGGCCGTAGCCATCGGTGTTAAACCCCTCCCAACCGTCGGCGCGCCAGCGCAGGGTGTTCACCGCCCCGACCGGCTGTGCCGCCGGGTCGATGGCGGCGATCTGCGCGACCGCGAGCATTTTGTGCGGCAAGGTCAGGTTTACCCCGAGAAACCGCTTCTCGTGCAGCAGCGCCAGCGCGCGGGGCAACTCCTCCGGCGGCACTTCAAAACGAACATAACGCCAATCGGCAAACGAGGCTTCGCGCGTCGCCATTTCAGCCAGGGCGGCGTTGTGCATCGCCGGGCTGACCGAGTGCTTGATCGGATAACCAAGCACGGCCAGCGAGACGCCCGGATGAGACCAGGCGGCGAGGTCGGCGAGCGTGTAGGTAGCGGCGGTATCCATGCGCGAGGGAGATACGCGCAAAAAGCGGCGCGCGGAGCAAAACCAGAAACGCCCACGATGGATATTTTAACCAGCAATCCCGGCCCCGCCCCCTCCTCGCCTACCCATTAACCGCAAGGTCGGCTACGCGCTGTGCCTCTCGTAAGCGGCGTCAAACTCGGCCACGAAACTGGCAAACAGGCGCGCGTGTGATTCATCCCCGGCGGCGGTGTAGTGGTTGACCAGATTCCGACAACACCGCGCCAAGACCTCGCGCACCGGCGCAGGGGCCAGGTCCCCGAGGCTGGGCTCGATGCCTTGGGCGCGCAACTGGAGCAAAAGCTCCGCCGGAGTGCGGAAAGCGCCCTGCTCAAACGCATCGATGAAAAAGGTCGGCTCTTCGGTAAAACACCCGACCACAAAATGCCCCGGCATTCCGACCGGTTCCAGCGGCACACCCAGCCGCGCGGCGACCAGCAGATACACCAACCCAAGACTGATCGGGATGCCTTTTTTTCGGGTCAGCACCTCGGGCAGCAGGCTGTTCAGCGGGTCGGTGTAATTTTCCACATTACCGCGAAACCCCGCTTCGTGATAGAGCACGCGATTGATCACCCGGCAGCGTTCCCGCACGGAGGACGGTTCGGCCACCAACTCCCGACAACGCTCGGCCAGCCGGTCCAATGCCTCGGTGCATGCCCCCGCGTCCACGGTCGGCAACACGGTGCGGGCAAGGAGCAGAGCGCCGGTCTCCAATTCGTAATTTAGCGACTGGATAAACCCGCGAAACTCGGCGACTGGGTCGCTAAACCGCAGCTCGGTGAGAAACCACCGGGCATGCCAGGCCAGCGTACGGTTTTTGGCCTCGGCCAATTCCAATAAATACGCCCGGGAGGATTCGGGATGTCCGCTGAAATGATCCAACAAGCGCCGCCGCACCACGGGGCTCGAATCATCAAGCAAGGCCGCAAAGGCGGCTCGCTCCGAAGGGGTGAAGGTCGGGGTTTCCACGAGGCCCGACTATGTAACACCGGAGGCGCATCGCAACGCCGAAGCAGGCTCCGGGCGCCCGAGGCATTTAAAACAAAAACCATAGCCGGAAATGTAGGGCGGGGCCGCCGCACCCCGCCGTTCGCAAACCTGGTCACGCTACGGCGGGGTGCGGCGACCCCGCCCTACAACTGCATGGAACTTCGTCGCGGCGGCCGTTTTTCTTAAAAGTCATCAAACAAAAAAGCCGCCACCCGAAGGTGGCGGCCACACGCGCAAAATCTCGCGGTTAACTGAAAAGGATCACGACTTGCCGAGGATCTTCTCCAGCTCGCCGAAGAAAACTTCCATCTCGGCCTGGTTGCCGATGCTGACGCGGGCCCAATCGCCGAAGGTGCCTTCTGGCACGCCAGACTCGCGGGAGCCGCTGATGAGGATCTTCTTGGCCTTCAACTTGTCCACGAGCTCCTTGCTCTTGATGCCAGCGTGGAAATAGACGAACGCGCCGTTGGGCTCGGCATATTTGATGCCGAGACGGTCGAACTCTTTCTTGGCGTAGTTACGGACCGTGGCGTAGTTCTTAACATTGGAAGCGAGGAAAGCCTCGTCCTTGAGGGCTTCTTGCGCGGCGATAGCAGCCAGGTAGCTGGGGGTGCCAGCATAGAACTTCTGCAGGTTGGCGAGAACCTCGGGGCTGGAGAGGCCGTAGCCGCAGCGCAGACCGGCCATGCCATGGCCCTTGGAGAAGGTGCGGGAGATGATCAGGTTCTTCCTGAGCTTCACGAGCTTGGACATCGAGTTCTTGGCCAGACCACCATCGGAAAGCTCCAGATAGGCTTCATCCACGAAAACGAGGATCTTGTCCGGAACGCTCAACACGAAGTCAGCGAGTTCCTTGGGATCGGCGAGCACGCCGGTCGGGTTGTTCGGATTGCAGATGTAAACGATGGAGGTCTTGTCATCGATGGCTTTGCCGAGGGCTTTGAAATCGTAGCCCATTTTGTCGTTCAAGGGCACATACTTGGCATCGCCGCCGTGCTCGACGAACTCGTTAACCAGCTGGCTGTAGCCCATCTGGGTGGTGACGACGTTGGTACCAGCCTTGGCGTAGGACCATGCGGTCATCAAGAGGACGGGACCGGAACCAGGAGTGGTAAGAACGTTCTTCTTCTCCAGACCCTCCTTGGACGCGATGAGCTTCATCAGATCGTCCACGTCGTTACGGTTGTAGTAGTTGCCGGCGTCGAGAGCCTCTTTCATGCGCTCCAGCGCTTTGGGAGTGAAGCCGAAGGCGTTTTCGTTGGAGCTGATACGGGTCGCGCCATCGTTGATGGTGGGTTTGCCAGCGATGAGACCGGCAGGGGCGGCAATCGCGAGAGCGAGCGCGGCGGTGAGGGAACGGCTGAGGATCATGGGACGATACGGGTTAGTGTTGGTGAGGCCAAAACGGCTGATTCTCTCAACGCATCCTTCGTGCCAGCAGGCATGATGAGTATTCATGCCGGTGCAGAACGGCGAAGTTTTGTCGGGTATTAAAATTAGCGGTTTCTATGCACGCGAATGATAACATTTTTTAATGACGTGAGCTTTGGCCTGAATGCAGCTAACCGAAACCCATCATGGAGCAGTCATCTTTACCCTTAACTCGCCGCAACTGGCTTCGCTGCCTCGGTGCCGTCGGCGCGGCCTTTTACCTAGGTCGTGGAACCCTCGCTGCGCAGTCGGCCCCGGCCGCAGCGGCCGCTGGCCGCCCCGCCGACCCTGAGCGGGCGATAATCAATCTGGCGGGAAACGAAAACCCCTTCGGCCCCGGCCGCGAGGTGGTGGCCGAAGTCATGCGCGAAGCGGCCAACTGCTGCCGTTACCCCTTCCGTGAAGAGATTCGCCTGCGCGAGGAAATCGCCGCCATCGAAGGTGTAAAACCCGAGGAAATCATCGTCGGCAACGGCGGCGATGAAGTGCTCTCCATGTTGGGCGCCCTTTACGGCGCGCCCGGAAAAAACCTCGTCGCCTCCGACCCCGGCTACCTGCAATGCCCCGAATACGCCGAGCGCCAAGGCGCGCACATTCGTTGGATAAAGCACACCGCCTCCATGCACCACGATCTCGCAGCGATGGAGGCGGCCATCGACGCCGACACCGCCCTCGTCATCGTCTGCAATCCCGACACCCCCAGCGGCACCAAGCTCGAAACCGACGCCCTCTCCGCCTTCATCGACCGCGTCTCCCAACGCTGCCCCGTGCTGGTGGACGAAGCCTACCTCGAACTGATCGGCGACGATTACCGGAAGGAAACCCAGACCCGCTGGAGCCAGGCCGGACGTCCCGTCATGGTGCTGCGTTCCTTTTCCAAAATGTACGCGCTGGCCGGCCTGCGCATCGGCTACGCCGTCAGCACGCCGGAGATTATCGAGCGCCTGGAAAAAAAACGCATGTCCAGTCTCAACTACCTGGGCGTGGCGGCGGCGCGCGTCAGCCTGCGCGACACCCGTTTTCCCGCCTACAGCCGGCGCAAAATCGCCGAGGGCCGCGAACGTTTCTGCGCCCTGCTCGACGAACTCAAACTGCCCTACACGCCCTCCTGCGCCAATTTCGTCTTCCACCGCACCGGCATCCCGATTCGCAAATTCCAGGACCTCATGCGCGAAAAAGGCTTCTTCGTCGGCCGCCCCTTCCCGCCCTACGACGAGTGGGTGCGCATCAGCATCGGCACCGAACTGGAAATGAAACGCTACGCCGAGGCCATGCGCGCCGTCTTCGCCGCCCCGCCGGCCACCAGCTGACACACGCCTTTTTCACGCCGGTTTTTCTTTCGGCGTCTTTCCGGCTTATCTTTTTGCCCTTTTCGCGTCTCTTCGCGCTGATCGCTCCCGCCCATGAACGACGCCGCTCTCGACGACGACTTTAACTCCGCCGCCACCCTCGCCGAACCCGGCGAAGTCGGCCTGGTCGAGCCGCGAGATTTCACCTCCGCCGCCCCCTTCCGCTGCGACGACGGCCGCACCCTGCCCGGCTTCACCCTGCGCTACGAAACCTACGGCCGCCTCAACCCCGCCGCCGACAACGCCGTGCTCGTCTGCCACGCCCTGTCCGGCGATCACCACTGCGCCGGCATCCACTCCCTCGCGGACAAAAAACCCGGCTGGTGGAACAACCTCATCGGCCCCGGCAAAGCGGTGGATACCAACCACCACTTTGTCGTCTGCGCCAACGTGCTCGGCGGGTGCCAGGGGTCCACCGGTCCGCTTTCGCCCGACCCCGCCACCGGCCGCCCCTACGGCATCACCTTCCCCGCCGTCACCATCCGCGACATGGTGCGCTCGCAAAAACTCCTGCTCGACCACCTCGGCGCGCGCCGCCTGCGCTGCGTGCTCGGCGGCTCCATGGGCGGCATGCAAGCCCTGCAATGGGGCATCGAGTATCCGGACTATTGCGACAAAGTCCTCGCCATGGCCACCACCGCCCGCGAAGGCGCCCAGGCCATCGCCTTCAACGAGGTCGGCCGCCAGGCCATCCTCCAGGATCCCGAGTGGAACCAGGGCAACTACCCCAAGGGCGGCGGCCCCCGCGTCGGCCTGGCCATCGCCCGCATGATGGCCCACATCACCTATCTCTCCGATGCCTCCATGGATCGGAAATTCGGACGCCGCACGGTAAAATCCCCCGCCCCCGCCGGCGCGACGTCCCCCGAAGACGCCGCCTTCCTCGGCATGATGGGCGACGAAGGCGCGTCCGCCGCGTCCGCCGCCGCCTTTGACGTCAACTTCGAGGTCCAGAGCTACCTGCGTTACCAAGGCAAAAGCTTCATCAACCGGTTCGACGCCAACACCTATCTTTACATCACCCGCGCCATCGACGGCTTCGACCTCGCCGCCGCCCACGGCGGCACCCTGGAACAGGCCTTCGCGCCGGTGAAGGCGGAGACCCTTGTCGTGGGCTTCACCAGCGACTGGCTTTTCCCGCCCGAGCAAAACCGGGCCATCGTGCTCGCCCTGCAACGCGCCGGCAAACGCGCCAGCTACGCCGAACTTACCACCGACCTCGGACACGACTCGTTCCTGCTCGAAAGCCCCGAACTCTATGCCTTGGTGAGCAGCTTTTTGGAGCGCGCCGACTGAGTCCGCGCCTGCCTTTCATCGCGCCCCACACATCCACCCTTCCCGTGGCCAACGCCCCTGAACTGCCGCCCGTTCCTCTGCGCCTCGACGCCCACGCGCTGGCCCGCACCCGCGCCCAGCTCGGAGCGCGGTTGGTTCTGCGCGGCGTGGTGGTCAACATCGGCCTGGCCGCCCTGAAATTCACCGGCGGCGTGCTCGGCTCCAGTTACGCTCTGATCGCCGACGGCATCGAATCGTTGCTCGACGTCTGCTCCTCGCTCGTGGTCTGGGCAGGCCTGCGCTACGCGGCCAAGCCACCCGACGCCGAACACCCCTACGGCCATGGCAAAGCCGAGCCGCTCGCCTCGCTCGCCGTGGCGCTGGTTATCTTCTTCGCCGCCGGCTGGATCGGCATCGAATCGGTGCGCGAAATCCTCACCCCGCACCACGCCCCGCATTGGGGCACCCTGCCGTTGCTCGTCTTTGTCATCGTGGTCAAATGGCTGCTCTCCCGCCGCATGGCCCGCGCCGGGGCCGAAAGCGGCGGCACCGCGCTGGGCGCGGAGGCCTGGCACCACGCCGCCGACGCCCTCACCTCGGCGGCGGCCTTCATCGGTATTACCATCGCCGTCTTCGGCGGTCCGGCCTACGTGTCGGCCGACGACTGGGCCGCGTTAATCGCCTGCATCGTGATCGCGTTCAACGGCCTCATTATCCTGCGCCGCGCCCTGGACGAAGTCATGGACTCGGCCGCCCCCTCCGCCCTGCAAAACGAAGTGCGCGCACTGGCGGCCGCCGTGCCCGGTGTGCGCGGGCTGGATAAATGCCGGGTGCGCCGCAGCGGACTGGCCGTGCTGGTGGACATCCAGATCCGGGTGGACCCCGAGATTTCCGTGCGCGAGGGCCACGTGCTGGCCCACGCCGTACAGGATCGCCTGATCGGCGCCGGCCTGGCCATCACCGACGTCTCCGTGCACGTCGAACCGACCTGGGCCGGGCCTTAAACGGAAGAGATTAAAAATCTTTAGTCTCAGGCACGATGCCCGTGACCTTCACCCGCACTCGCCCGGCGGCGTCGGGCAGCCCCAAGTTAACCCTAAAAATATCACCGACTTCCTGCTCAAGGTAGCCCTGGATCGCATCGAGCTTGGCATTTGGACGCACCTTCAAATGCAGGATGGTGTGAAACTTTCCGCCGCTGCGCCAGACCCTCGCCCGGGCGTGAACCACGCCTTTTAACTGCTCCGCACACGCCTCAAGCAGCCGATGCAAAGCGTGTCGGGAAATCTCCAACCGGCCACCGTCGGTCTTGCGCAAAACCAGAGTGCGCGCTGGGCGCACCAGAATCAGCAGCACCCAAAGCGCCAAAGCGGTCCACAACAACGCCAGATCGCGTGGAGCGTCGTTCCAAAGCACCTCGATCCACGTGGTGTAGTCGTTCATGGGGTCAGCGCGGTTTTAATCCGTGGCGGAAGGCTCGGGCCAGGAGTCGTCGGACTTGTCCTCGACGCCGGGCTGACCCGCCATCAGGCGCACGCCCTCGATGATCACGTCCACCTTGCGCACGTCTTTGCCGGTCATGCCGGAGACCTGTTTGCGCACCGCGACCTGGGTCTCGTAGGCGGTTTTTCCGATCTCGGCCCCGTAGGCGACGACGAGGCGGATTTCGATGTAGTAATGTTCTTCGGCGTCCTCGGTCACCTTGACGCCGCGATGGTCGGATTCGCGTTTGGCGAAAAGTTCGCTGATCCCGTCCACGATGCCCCCGCCCACCCCGGCCACGCCGGGCACGCGCAAAGCCGCCAACCGAACGATCCCGGCGACGACGTTGTGGTTGATCTTGATGTCGCCGAGCGCGGGCTGGTCGTCGTAGCGGGAAGGCGGGGTAGCTTCGGAGGAATCGGTCAGCGGCATGATCCCCACAGCCAAACAAGCAGCCCCCCCACGGCAAACCCCAATCACACCCGCCGCCCCCGCCTTTCCCTCCCTCCGCCTCCAGCCTCAGCCCCCGCCACTGTCTTCTCCTCCGCCCAACGCTCGCCGACCCCAGCAACAAGTAACCTAATAGGTTACTTGTTGCTGGGGTCTTTCGTTATCAATTATTTATAAATTCAGGAATCTAGCAAAGCGCGAAGGGCGGAGGGGGTGGTGACGGGGGGCTGGCAGGCTAGATCGCGACAGAGGTAGGCGGTGGGGCGACCATCCTGCGCGGTCATCCCGGCCGCCCACTCCGCACAGTCCGGCGTGAGCAGGTGCAGCGGCGCACTTATCGGTGGCGCGCCATGCACCGCGCTGGCCAAGGCGGTAAACGCCGGATCACGCGGGTCGCCCGCCAACACCACATGCGCCGGCTCCGCCAACCAATCGGCCAACGCGCACAACATCACCGGCAGGGCGTGCGGGGCCGTGCTCCACTGCGACCGAAAACCCTGCGCCAGACGCTCCGCCCGGTGACGGTAAGGGGCCAGCGCGGACGAGGCGGCGGCGGCAGGCTCGCCGGTGAGCACGGAGAGGCGCACCAGATTACCCAACGCCACGGAGGACGCGGTGGGTTCGGCCCCGTCGTAGTCGTCTTTTAAACGCAGGATAAGTTCGGTGCCCTCAGGCGCGGAAAAATACCCGCCCTCGGCCTCGTCCCAGAAGCGGGCGTCGAGGGTGGCCTGCAACTTTTGCGCGAGCGCCAGCCAGTGCGAATCCAAGGTGGCTTGATGCACGTCGAGCAAACCGGCGGTCACGCAGGCGTAGTCTTCGGCAAAGCCATCAATCGCGGCCTGACCTTCGCGCCACGAGCGCAACAGCCGACCGGTCGTGGGGTCGATCAATTCGCGCTCGATAAAGCGCGCACAACGCAGCGCGGCCTCCAAATAGAAGGCGCGTTTGTCGGCCAGGCATTCGGCGGGGTGCACGGCGGCGCGGGACAGCGCGGTGAGCGCAAGCCCGTTCCAGGCGGCGAGGATTTTGTCGTCGAGATGCGGACGCGGGCGCTGGGTGCGCACCGCGCGCAGGCGCTCCAGGGCTTCGCCCAAGCGGTCGGCGGCGACTTCGATATCATGCCCGAGCGCGGCGGCGGTTTCCGCCAAGGGGCGCACCTGCTTAAGAATGTTAAACCCGGTAAACTCGCCGTGCGGGTCGAGCCCGGCCGGGACGTTGCCCCCGGCCTCGATGCCGAAGTGGGAGCACACCAAGGCGGCGACGGCGGGCGGCAACACCCGGTCGATTTCGGCTTTCGACCAGACGTAGAACGCGCCCTCGGCGTGGCCACCGCCGTCCGCTGGAGAGCGATCGCTGTCGGCATCCTCGGCCGAATAAAATCCCCCGGCGGGATGGGCCAAATCGCGTAACAGGTAGTCAAATACGCCGCGCGCCGCCCAGGCCAGGCGCTCGTCGCCGGTGGCGCGGGCGGTGTCGAGCAGCTGGCGCGCGATTTAAGGCGGCGACGCGCAGCAAAAGCTCCAGATTGCCGGCTCGCGGAAACTTGGGCGCGCCCCCGAAACCGCCTTTTTCCGCGTCGAAGCTTTCGTAGAGATGCATGAATCCGCGTTCGAAAGCGTCGCCGGCGGCCTCGTGCAAAGGCGGCAACGCGACGGCGGGCGATGAGACTGAAGCGGTCTCGGCTGGCGCAGAGCCCGGGCCGCCAGAGTCGGCCACGGAGGCGGCGCGGTTTTTATAGTGTTGGCGCAGGGAGGCGACGACACGCTCGGCCTCGCCAAGGAGGGCCGGGCGTTGGTCACGCCAGGCACCGGCGATGGCTTCCAGTAGGGCGGGGAAACTTTGGCGTCCATGGCGTTCGTCGGGCGGGAAATAGGTGCCCCCGAAAAACGGTTTGAGCTCGGGGGTCAGCCAGACGTTGAGCGGCCAGCCGCCCGAGCCGATGCGGGCCTGCACGTAGGTCATGTAAACCCGGTCCACATCGGGACGCTCCTCGCGGTCGAGTTTGATCGCGACGAAATCCCGGTTTATTTGGGCGGCGATAGCAGGGTTTTCAAAGCACTCGTGCGCCATGACGTGGCACCAGTGGCAAGTGGAGTAGCCGATGGAGAGCAGGATGGGTTTGTCCTCGGCGCGGGCGCAGGCGAAGGCGGGCTCGCCCCACTCCAGCCAATCCACGGGATTATCGGCGTGCTGGCGAAGGTAGGGCGACTGGGCGGCGGCGAGGGCGTTGGGCATGAGTGCCGCAAGGATAGGGGCATTGGCCGCAACGCAAACCCGGCGTGACCGTAAACCGGCGGCGACTCAGTCCTTGAAGCTCAGGTGCTCGTGCGAAGAGCGGGCGCCCGAAGGTGCGCTCTCGGCCAGGTGTTTGGTGGCGGGGCTGTGGATACGGGGTGAGGAATTCGTCAGCGGCCGCTTGGTTTCGGCTTTGGTGGCGGTAACCGTCTTGGAGGCGCGGGCGGGCTGGTGATGAGTTACAGGAGCATTGTTAACCGTTACGCCGACCAAGGCGGCGAGCTGGGCGGAGGCGTTGCGCAGCTCCTCGGACTGGGCGTTTAGCTCTTCGGCGGCGGAGGCGGTTTCCTCGGCTCCGGCGGCGTTGGCTTGGGTTACTTTGTCCATCTGGCTGACGGCGATGTTTATCTGGGTAAGCCCCTCGCTTTGTTCGTGCGAGGCGGTGGCGACCTCGGCGACCAGGCGGTCCACCTCGCGGGCCTTATCGAGAATTTGTTGCAGGCCGGAGGCGACCTTGGTGGAGAGCTCCACGCCTTGGGCGGAGCGCGCGGAGGCGTCGGCGATCTTGTCGGCGGTCTCCTAGGCGGCAACGGCGGAGCGCTGGGCGAGCGAGCGCACCTCGTCGGCCACCACGGCGAAGCCGGCCCCGGCCTCGCCCGCGCGGGCGGCCTCGACGGCGGCGTTGAGGGCGAGGATGTTGGTTTGGAAGGCGATCTCGTCGATGGTCTTGATGATCTTCGAGATGTCGTTGGAGGACTGCTGGATGGCGTTCATCGCGCCCTGCATGCGCTCCATCTCGGACGCACCCGCTTCGGCGGCGGCGCGGGCGTGACCGGCGGAGGCCTTGCCGGCTTGGGCGTTGTCGGCGTTGCGCTTGGTCATGCTGGCGAGTTCCTCGATCGATGAGCTGATCTCCTCCAGCGAGGCGGCCTGTTCGCTGGAACCCTCGGCAAGCGACTGGCTGGCGGAGGATACCTGACCGGAGGCGGCGGCGACTTGGAGTGAACCTTGCGAAAGCGACTCAGCGGTTTGGGTGAGCGCGCGGTTGACGCCACGGATGATCAAAAAGGCGGCGACCAAGCCGAGGAAAATTTCCGCGACCAAGCTAGCGATAATGATGTTCGATGCTTTGCCCAGTTCTGCGGCCGACGAGGTAGCGTATTCGAGGGTGCGCTTGATTGATTTGGTGAGCACGCCCTCGACCACGGCGTCGAACTCGTTGGCGGCGAGGATCCGGGCATCGCCGATGGTTTTGGCCTCGGCGAAATTTTTGACCAGCGCATCCATGGCTTCGCGATACCCGGAAGCGGCGGCACCCACCTGCGCCAGCTGCTTGAGATTGGCTTCCTGCTGAGTGCTGGCGACGAGGCGTTTGAGCAGCTCTTCGATTTTCGCAAAGTTGGGCATCACGGTCGTGATCAAGGCCGGATCGCGCAAAGCCTGCGCCTTAAAGGTGGTGACGCGGATGGTGTTACCCAAATCCACCACCTGGTTGGAGAGCTCAGTTTTGCTGCGTCGGTCTTCGAGCTTATCGGCGGTCGCGCCGGCTGCGATTTCCTCCGCGAGCTTTTGGTCCTGCGAGTTGATATAAGAAGTGATCTCGGTCACAAACTTCGTGGCGGACGCATCCAGTTGGTCTCGGATTTTATGCAAACCATCCATGTTGGCGACCGTGGCTTGAAATTGGGTTTCGTAATGCTTGAGCGCCTTGGTCGCCTCGGCCACGCCATCGCGCAGACCGGTGAGTTCGGGTTGCTCGGAACTGAGTTTGCGCGCCGCTTCCATTGCCGAGCTCACTTCGCCGAGGCGTTTCTTCGCTTCGGCCAACTGGCTATCGTCGCCCGTAAGGCTGTAGGTGCGCACGGCGCGCTGAGTAAGCGCCGAAGCCTGGGCTAAATTACTCGAAACGTCGGCTTGCGGGGCGACCGCAGAAGATAGGAAACGCGCGCCCTTGGCGGCGCCAAGCATTTCCCAAGTGGCAAAGCCGCCGAGCGCGGCACCAAGGAGGAGGAGCAGTGAAAAGCCAAAGGCGACACGTTGGCCAATGGTGAGGGCGGATAGTTTCATGGTTGGGGTGGGGATCAGGATGGATTCAAGACCCTCGCTATCGACCCGCTCGGCACCCCGCTTTAGTTCTTAATAAGTCTTTGGTCGTAATAGTAAGCTCAGCAGTTGGGGCACACCAGACGTGCTTATGGTCACGCCCGAAATCAAAGCCCCAGCGCGCCACAAACGGCGGCGACTTGCTCCGGGGTGGTGCGAGCCACCTCGACGCGCACCGCATCGGCCGGCGGCTCCAATGCGGCGAGTTGACTCGCCAGCATACCCACCGCCAGCGGGTGCCCCGGCTCGCTCACCTCGCGGGCAGCCAAACGAGCGGCCACCAATTCGGCCGGCCCATCCAGAAAAACCAGCCGCATCCGCGAACGATCCACCCAAAGCGTGTCGCGATAAGCCTGCTTCAACGCCGAACACGCCAGCACCAGACGCCCCGCCCCCGCCAGTTGCGCCTCGATCCGGGCGCGCAAGGCGGCCAGCCACGGTGCGCGATCCGCATCGTCCAAGGGCGAGCCAGCCCGGAGTTTGGCCAAGTTGGCCTCGGGATGAAACGCATCCGCATCCAGAAACGCCCACCCCAGCCGGGCGGCCAGCGCCCGGCCCAAGGTGGTTTTACCCGCTCCGGCCACACCCATCACCACGATCACCTCCGGCTTCACCTCCCAGGCACGCTCCGCCACCGGATCGCGCCCCTCATCGAAATCGATGTAGTCAAACATCGTCGCAATCGGTTTGCCCGTCACCGCAGATTCGGCCGCACGTTGCGCCAGAATCGCGCTCCCCGCATCACGCCAGCCCCGCTTGGAGAGAAACGCGTTAAAAATTTCGCACTCCTCGTCGGTGCGCGCTGCGTGACCCGCCGCCACCGACTGCTCCTCGACCCACGCCAACACCTCGCCGTCGCTCCAATCCGGACGCGCCACCACCTGTGTCTGCAAATCGACGAACCGCACCCGAAGAAACCGGCATATCCGGCCATCAAAGACCGTCGGCTTAGCGTCGCCGAGATTCGTTACATAATCCGGCGGCAAAGCCCCTTGGGCATGGAGCCGAATCTTATCCAGCATCCGGCCAAAATAAACCAGGCGACCAACCCGAACATAGGGACTGCGTAATCCAGAAACAGAAGGCATGCCGCCACCAAACCCGGCCAGCCTAGGCTGGCAACCCTGCGCTAATGCTCCCCTCCCTAAAAACGCCGCCAATACAATCCGGTGCACACCCCGGCAAAACCCAGGGTCGGCGCAATCACCCACCACGGATTCACCGGCACGGCGTAACGTCCGCATAACCAATAGACCGCGATGCTTTTAGCCAAAACCAACACCCAACCAACCGCCAAGACCCACTCAGAACGCCGACTCCTCAACTCGCGAGGATGCTCCACCCTCACCTCCTGAACGATAATCGGAACCGACCCGGAGACATCGGACCGGCGCAAAAAGAAACGCGTGAGCGGAGCAAACATGGTTATGGAGTTAAAAAAAGGACCTGCGTGCAACTATCGCCAAGGTCCGGGAAACGCAATTTGCCCACGTAAAAAACTTCGCATCCGTAATACGAAAAAGCGCCGCCATTCGGCAACTTACAGCTACGTCAAAATAAAATTATTCTTGCTAATAACAAAATTCTTCGTGTCGTCGCTCGCATCGTTAGCGAAACGTTAGATGACAGGAACTGGTGAGTCGTCAGTAGAGTTAGGCTCTAGAGATGATTTGAAACCCGATGGTCGGGAACGGTCTGGCAGAGACGGTCAGCGGACGAAATCAAACATCATGGGTAACTCCAAACTCTACGTCGGTAACATGTCCTTCAAAACCTCCGAGGACGAGCTCCGCTCCGCCTTCGGTCAATTCGGTTCCGTGACCGACGTTTACGTCGCCATGGACAAGATGACCGGCCGCCCCCGCGGTTTCGCGTTCGTCACCATGGGCACCGAAGAAGAAGCCAAGCTCGCTGCTGAGAAGCTGAATGGCGCCGACCTCGGCGGCCGCGCTCTCACCGTGAACGAGGCCCGTCCCAAGGAAGAGGGCGCTGGTCGCTCCTTCGGTGGTGGCGGCGGCGGCGGCGGTCGCGGCTTCGGCGGCGGTGGCGGCGGCGGTCGTGGCTTCGGCGGCGGCGGCGGTGGCGGCGGCCGTGGCTTCGGCGGCGGCGGCGACCGTGGCGATCGTCGCTACTAAGCGATTCGTCCCGCTCGGGCTTACGCTCCAGCTCCTGTAAAACTCCGGGCGGCGCACCTTTTTAGGTGCGCCGCTTTTTTTGTTTTTGAGCCTCGGCGATTCGCTAAACACATTACACGGTATTCCCATTATGAGCGAAGAGCCTGCCCAAGACGTTTCTCCCCTTCGCCTGAAACGGCCTGCCGCTCCCGGCTTTCAACCCCCGGCTCCGCCCGCACCAGAAGCCCAGCCCACCGCAGCGCCGGCTTCGCCGGAGCCTCCGTCCGGCGGCAGCCAAGCCCCGCGTCGGCGTCCCACCTTATCGCTCAATAAAGAACCCGCCACCCCCGCCGAGCCCGTCGCCAGCGCTCCGCCGGCTCCGCCCGCCCCCACGCCCCAGCCGACCTCGTCCGAACCTGCCGCACCCGGTTCCGGCATCAAGTTACGCGTCGGAGCCAAGCCCCCGCTCCCGCCCCCGCCCACCCCGGCGGAGCTACCCGACCCCCTTGCTGAATTAGGCGAAATCAGCGGCCCGCCACTCATCCCGATTCCCTCGCTTCCGCCCCTCGGCACCGGAGCCACCGCCGCGCCCTTCGCCAGCGCCAAACCCGCCACTCCGCCCCCGCTTCCTACCCCACCCCCCTTCGCACCAGTCATTGGGGCAGCGCCCAGCCCGATCGCGCCCCCGGTCCCGGCACCCTTCCCGCCGGTGGCGCCGCCCCTGACTGTATTAAACGCCCCGCCCCCCCCGTTATCCAAACACCCCGTCGCGGCCGGCAAACCACTCATGCCCGGCACCGCCCAATTCCAGCAGGCGAAAAACCTCCAGCGTTCACGGCGGCCCATTTTACTGTTTGCCGTCGGCATAAGCGCCCTGTGCGGCGTCCTTTATTTCTACCTAAGCCCCAACGCAGAAAAGCCCGCCGCCCCTCCGGTTCCTGTGGTTGCCAAACCCAAGCCCACCCCGACCGCGCCGCCGCCTGACACCGCCCCAGTCCAGCCTCAGGCCACCGTCGTCGCGCCCCCCGTGGTTTCCACAGCCATTACGCCTCCGACCACTCCGCCCGCTGCCGTGACTCCCCCACCCGCACCCACCTTGCCCCCCGCCCCCAGCAATCGCTTCGTGCGCTACGCCGAAGGCTTGGGGCCCGCCATCAGCGGAGTTTTCCAAGGCTCTCCGGCCCGCGCCTTGATCGGTGGAAAACTCGTTCGTGTTGGCGACGAAATCGACTCCGCTCTTGGCGTGAAATTCGTCGGCGTGGACGCCGACACCAAACACCTCCTTTTCGAGGACCGTACCGGCGCCCAAGTTCGCGTGAAGTACTGATTACTGAGCGATCCGCGCCCCAACCGGAACCGGAGTTTACCAGTTCTCGACTGGTCCTTTGGGCACCGGAATAGACTCCCGCGCGAAAACCGGATCATCCGGATCGCGCATAAACGAAGCCACCATCGGGCCGGGCTGATACAGCGGCAAAAGGCGTCCGGCCTCGTCGCAAAACCGCGCCCGCCAGACGAAATACTCGGCCAGCGCCCGCTCGAAATCCGCCCGCGAGGTGATGCCCAGAATCGCCTGTTTGAACGGTTTGGCCGGACCGAAACGCCGCGCATACCACGGCGCCACCCGCCGGAACAAACGCGCCCCGTGCGCCTCGCCGTAAAACTCCATATACCGCTCGAAGTGGATGCGCAACACCCGCACCCGCTCCTCGAAGCTCGGTTCGGGCAACAGCTCCCCGGTACGCAGCAAGTGGTCGGTGCGCTTAAAAATCCACGGATCGTAAAACGCACCGCGTCCGATGCTCACCCCGGTGCAGCCCGTCTCGGCCATCATGTGTCGCGCTGCCTCCGGCGTGGTCACGTCGCCATTGCCGATCACCGGAATGGATTTCACCGCCTGCACCACCGAGCGGATGCCCGCGAGGTTCACCTGCCCGGCGAAGCCCTGCGCCCGCGTGCGCCCGTGCACGAAGACTGCCGCCACGCCCGCGTCTTCCAGCGTGCGCGCCAGATCCGGCGCGGTCAGGTTCTGGTCGTCCCAGCCCAGCCGCATCTTGGCCGTGACGGGGATTTTCACCGCCGCGATCATGCCGCGCACCAGCGCGGCGGTCTTGTCCAGCTCGGTCATCATGGCGGAGCCGCCGCCGATTTTGACCACCTTTTTCACCGGGCAGCCCATGTTAATGTCCACCGCGTCCGCCCCCAGTTCCTGGCAAATCACCGCCGCATCGCGCATCTCCTCCGGCACCGCGCCAAAAAGCTGCACCGCCCAAGGCCGGTCGCCCGGAGCGCTGGCCACCAGCTTCAGCGCGGTCGGGTTGCGCTCGATCAAGGAGCGGGCGTTCACCAGATCGGTCGTCGCAAAACCCAACCCGCCAAGCTCGCGCACGGTGAGACGCATCGGCAGGTTGGTGTAACCAGCCAGCGGCGACAGAAAAAGGTTGGAGGAAAGCGTGAGCGGTCCGAGACGCATGGAAGTGAAAGCGCGCCTAGCGAGCCGTGCCCGCACGCCTTTCGCAAGAGCGCGTGTCGCAACGCCAACCCACCGCGTGCGTAATCGGAAAGTGTAACCAAATTGGTTACACTTTTCCGGGTGGAAATATATCAGGGTCCGGCGGGACGATGCCGGAAGGATCGCGGCCGGCGCGCATCTCACCGAGCCAGTGCAGAAGGCGCAGCGTGATCTCGCCGTCAGGCACACGTGCGCCGGCCTTTAAGTAGTCTTGGAGGCGTTGGCGTGGGATACCGAGGTGTCGGGCGAGACGGGCTTTAGCACCGTAGGGCAGGAGCGCGCGACGCAGTTCGGGCGCTAACGCATTCCAAAGCGGGGTGTCGAGGCCGGGACGGACTTTTCGACGCGGGCCACGCTTACGGCGGAAAGTGGCGTCATAAGTGGCCCGAGCGGCCATAGCGGCGGCGGCAATGGCGGCATCGCCAAGGAGCTCAACGAGGCTGAGGGCAAGTTTGTGCGAGGGGCCAAGCGGAAGCTGAACACTACCTGAACTTAAGTGTGGTGGAGGAGATTTTATTGAGGGCATTCCAGCAAAGTGTAACCAAATTGGTTACACTTTGCTGGAATCAGGCGAGAAGGAAAAAACGGAGGGAGCAGAGGGACATAGGGCGGGGGGAGTAGGGGGGCGCGTGAGGCATGGGCGGGCGGGTTGCGTTTGGGCTGTCGTGCGACAAGGTTACCGAATGGAGAACGTTCGCGGGGCGGTGTTGTTCTACGACGGAGAATGCGGACTGTGCCGCGCCTTGGTACGCTGGCTGGCGCGGGCAGATCGTCGGGCTGTGCTGCGTTTCGCGCCCTTGCAGGGTGCGTTCGCGCAGGCCGCATTGCGCCGGTGCGGGCTGCCGCCGACCGATTTCGACAGCCTGGTTTTTATGCCCGAAATCAATGGTCCCGATTATTCCCTGCGCACAGGCGGGGTGATCGCAACACTCTCCAAGCTGGGTGGCGGGTGGCGCCTCGTTGCCCGCTTGTTGGCAGCGGTGCCGGTTTCCTGGCGCGATACCGCCTATCGGGCCGTAGCCCGGGTGCGCTTTAGGATTTTTGGCCGCGTGGAGTTCCGGGCCGACGAACCGCCAGACCCAAAACAGGCAGAACGGTTCTTAACCTGATCCGGGACGGTCTATCAGATCGCAGCGATGCCGGCAGACATGCGGCGCAGGCCTTCATCCAGCGTGGCCCTGGGACAACCAAAGTTTATCCGCACGTGCGAACCTCGGGGCGCGCCGAAAAACGCCCCATCGCTCAGCCCCACGCCGTGCGCCTCAAAATGCCCGACGGGATCGGTCAGCCCCAGCGCCGTGACATCCAACCAGGCCAGATAAGTCGCCTCGATGGGCGCGGCGATTTTCACCCCCGGAAGTTCGCCCCCGCGCAACGCCGCAAAGATGCGGTCGCGATTACCGCGCAGCGCCGCCAGCAGCGCCTGCCGCCAGTCCTCGCTATCGCGGTAAGCCGCCTCACAGGCCGCAAAACCCAGCGTCGTCACCTCTGCCACGATGCCCGCCGTCGCCCGCACGAAACGGGCGCGTAAGGCCGAATCGGGAATAATCGCGAACGAGGTGCCGAGCCCGGGCACGTTATAGGTCTTGCTCGGGGCCATCAACGTGATGGTCCGCGCCGCTTGCCCCGGCGCAACCAACGCCGTGGGTAAATGGGGTAGCGAAGCATCCAGAATCAGGTCGCAGTGAATCTCGTCGGAACAGAGCACGAGGTCATGGCGGGCGCAGAACTCGGCCAGCTGCACTAGCTCTTCGCGCCGAAACACCCGCGCCACCGGATTGTGCGGATTGCACAGGTAAAAAAGCTTGGTTCGCGGCGTCACCGCTGCCTCCAGCGCATCCCAGTCGATCGCCCAGACGCCGTCACCCAGCCCGGCCGGACCCGGACGCAAGACCAAAGGCACCGGCACCGAAACCCGGCCGGAGTTTTTCGGCGCGGTCATAAACGGCGGATACACCGGCGTAAGACACAAAACTTCCTCGCCCGCCGCCGCGCAGGCTTGGGCGGTTACGTTGAGTCCGCACACCAAGCCCGGCAGCCACACGATCCACGCAGGATCAATCGTCCAGCCGTAGCGGGTCGCGCAGGCATTCACCACTGCGTCCACGGTGGACTTTACCGGCCGGGCGTAGCCGAAAATCCCATGCTCCACCCGGCGGTGCAGCGCGTCCAAAATGGCCGGCGCGGCGCGAAAATCCATATCCGCCACCCACATCGGAAGGATGTCGCGGTCGGGATATTTTTGCCACTTCTGCGAGTCGGTGCCGAGGCGGGGAAGAACGGTGTCGAAGTCGAAACTCATGATCGTTCCGGCACCGTGATTGAGCGCGGCCCGCCCGGCACGCGTTTTTTGTGACAGCTTTGCCCACCGCAGCGACACCCACCCGGACAAGCTTTCCCACCGCCGCTAAAATCTAAATTCACAATACATTATATTAAAACAATTTAAACAGCAATATCCGTCGGCATTCGCCCTGCAAAAGCCTGTGCCGTTCGTTTCTATCAAATCCAAACACAAACCAACTAACACACTCCCATGAGACTCATTCGTTACACCACGCCCGCCCTTCACGCTTTCCCGCCCGCCTTTGCTCGCGGCCTTGGGAACTCGCTCGACCGCCTCTTCGAGGAGGTCACCTCCGGTGCCGCAACGTGCGATAACTCGGCGCTGGCCCCGCGTTATAAAATCTCCGAAACGCCGGACGCCTTCGCGCTCACCGTAGAGCTGCCCGGCGTCGCCAAGGACGGCTTGGAGCTGACCGTGGATCACGACCAAATCCATGTAACCGCGCGCCGCTACGACTTAAAACCTGCGGCCGCTTCGGACGAGCCCACCGCGACACCCGAGGCCACCTATGAACTTGTGCTAAACCACGACCACACCATCGAGCCCGCCAAGATCGCAGCCGAGCTGCGTGACGGCCTGCTCCGGGTCACCCTGCCGAAGTCCGAGGCGCTCAAACCCCGTAAAATCGCGGTGACGTAAATCCGCATCAGACACCCGTTGGCCCGGGGCGACGCGTTCTCCAAACCGGAGAACGCGTCGTTTTTTACCACCTCTTCCACCCCTCGTCCCCTACTCGCCCCACCCCACTCGCCTCCGACTCGACTTTCCGCCGCGTGCGCGGTGCATGGGTTGACTTGGAAAATCAGGCGTCGCTAGTTCTGCCCGCCCATCTTTTCTCCCGACCATGCGCCTCTCTTTCGCATTTCTCTCCTTTCTTGTTTTCAGCTTTTTCGGGCTGACCTTGCGCGCCCAAGACACCGCCGCCGACGCCGCCAACTCGGCATCCACCCAAGCCGCCGCCGCCCTTGCCAGCGGCGCGGCCAAACCCGCCGCGCCCGACTTCGTCGAACATCTGGTGGACCTCGCGCTCGCCGTTTTCGGGGTCAAGAGCTCGGGCAACACCTGGCAACACTGGGCCATCGCCGGCTTGATCACCGTGCTGTTTTACGTGCTGCGCAAGGTGGTGGCCAATTTCGTCTTTGGCTTCTTCAAGCGCGTCACCGCCCGCACCGAGACCACGCTCGATGACGAGTTGATCGTCGCCTGGCAAAACCCCGTGGCCGCCATCATCGCCGTGCTCGGAACGGTAATCGCGATCAAGGTCCTCAAGCTCTCGCCCGAGGCCGACGCCGCGTTCGTTTACCTCAAAACCATCGCCTTCGCCGTGGTCGGCCTGTGGTTCTTCATCAACACCCTATCCAGCATCCTCGACCACCTCCACGAGGCGGCCAAAACCAAGGGCGCGGCCGTCGCCGCCTTCATGCCGTGGATCAAGAAAACCGTCATCGCGCTCTTCCTGATCTTCGGCGTGCTCATCGCCGCCCAGTCGCTCGGGGCCGACGTCAAAGCCTTCCTCGCCGGTCTCGGCATCGGCGGCCTGGCCTTCGCCCTCGCCGCCCAAGACACCCTGGCCAACGTCTTCGGCTCGGTCGTCGTCGCCGTGGACCAGCCTTTCCGCATCGGCGAGTTCGTGCAAATCGGAGCCCACCAAGGCACGGTCGAGGACATCGGCCTGCGCTCGACCAAGCTTCGCACCCCCCAGCGCTCTCTCATTGTCATCCCCAACAAAACCGTCGCCTCCGACGCCATTAACAACTTCAGCCGCATGCCCCAGCGCCGCGTGGACCAGACCATCGGCCTAACTTACTCCGCCAAGTCTCACCAGATCGAAGGGCTGCTCGAAGAGATTCGCGCCCTGCTGAAAAACGACCCCGCCGTGCATCAGGACTTTATCACGGTAAACTTCCTGAACTACGGCGCCTTCTCCCTCGACATCCAGATCATCTACTTCGCGGCCGACCCCGATGCGCGAAAGACCTTCGATCTGCGCGAGCGCATCAATCTCGCCATCATGCGCATGGTTGAAGAGCGCGGGCTCAACTTCGCCTTCCCCACCCAGACCATCGAGTTTTCCGGCCCCATCGCCGAACGCCTCGCCGCCGGCCGTCCCTCCGCCTGAGCTGCCGCCCAGGCTTACGCTCCGATGTCCGCCGCCGCGCCTTTTATCTTCATCTGCGGGGCCGACGATTTCCTCGTCGGGCGGCTCGGGCGCGTGCGCCACTCCGAGCTCGCACGCGACATCCCCGATGAGTTTTCCCAGGAAACCATCGACGGCTTCGCCAACACGGTGGACGAGGTCGAGACCGCCATCGCCCGTTTTCGAGACAGCGTTCAGACGGTGTCGATGTTCGGCGGCCGCCGCCTGGTCTGGTTCAAGGACGTGAGCTTCCTCGGCGACTCCCGTACCGGTAATTCCGAGACGGTGAAAACCGCCGTCGAGCACCTGCAAAGCGTGCTCGCCACCGTCAATCCCGCCGAGGTCGCCGTGCTCCTCACCGCCTCGCCCATCGACCGGCGCAAGAGTTTCTTCAAATGGTGCGAGAAGACCGCCGACTTCACCTTCGTGGGCGCGGCCAATCCCGAAGACGCCGCCGAAGCGCTCGCCGCCACCGCGCTCGCCGAAGCCAAAGCCCTGGGTGTCACCATCGACCGGGACGCGCTTTCCCTCCTGCTCGCGCGCAGCGGGGCCAACACCCGTTTCCTCGTCAGCGAGGTCAACAAACTCGCCGCCCACGCCGACTCCGGCAAGGCCGTCACCGAGGCCGACGTGGAGGAGCTCACGCCCAACCTCGCGGAGGGCGATTTTTTCGAGGCCACCGAACGGTTTTTTCAAGGCGACCTGCGCGGCACTTTGGCGGCCTTTGACCGACATTTCTTCGCCGGCGAAAGCGCCCGCCCGCTGCTCTCCTCGATGCAGAACCGCAACCGCCTGCTAATCCAGCTCCGCGCCCTCGCCCCGCAGGGCGGACGCGGGCCGGACAAGTCCGCCATCGAGCGCGCGGCCAAAGCCTTCGGCCAGCACTTCATCGGCGCGGGCGAGAAAAACGCGGCCAACCTTTTTAGCCAGAACCCCTGGTATGTCGGCAAACTCGCCGCCGGGGCCAAGGCCTGGACGCTCAAACACCACATCGACATCCAGCTCGCGCTGGCCGAGGCGTTTGAAAGCATCCTTTCCCGTCCCAAGGAAGAACCCGCCGTGCTGCGCGAGCTGGCGGTGAAGTGCCTGGGCTGAATGCCCGAAGCAGCGACTGAAACCTAACCCGAGTTCCGCAGTTTGAAAGATAGTTTTGTTGTATTTGAGGCACTTGTGTAATTTAAGGGGCGATTTTCGGCACTACATTGCTGATTTCGCGAGTGCCTTTTGGCAGGCGCAGGCCGAGGTGGGCCAGGAGTTGGG
>JAPLTN010000017.1 GCA_026398135.1 Verrucomicrobiota bacterium | reverse complement strand
GGCGGCCAGGGTGGTGTCGATGCCGGCGAGGGACAGGGTCTTGGCGGTGGCGAAGGTGTTGCGCTGGACCGCGAGGGTGCCGGAGAGGCTCAGGGCGGAGAAGCCGACCACGGCGGCGGTGCCTTGGGCGGCGAGGGCGTAGTCGGAGGTGGCGAGATCGAGGGTGAGGGCGAGGCTGCCGGCGGTGAGTTTCACGCCTTTTTCCGAGCCGGTGTTGAAGCCGGTGCCGAGGAAGGCGGTCAGGCCGGTGGCGGTGAGGGTGAGGGTGTCGGCGGTCTTGGTGGCGGTGAAGCTGCCGGTGGCGGCGACGAAGCCGGCGAGGTCGAGGGTGGCGGTGCTGCGGGCGAGGGTGACCCCGGCGGTGGCGGTGAGGGAAACGATGTCCTCCCCTACCCCGACTTCGAGTTCGAGGTCGGAGGCGAAGGTGCTGACGATGACTTCGAGGGTGCCGGTCAGGGTGACGCCGGACACGCCGGTGAGGCTGGCGGTGCCGGAGGCACCGAAGGCATATTTGGCGGTGGTGAAGTCGTAGATGAGGGCGATCAGGCCGTCGGTCAGGCTCAGGCCGGTGCCGGACGCGCCGATGAAGGCGGTGACGTCGGTGGCGGCGACGATCAGCTCGGAGTCGTCTTTGAAGAGGGTGAGGTTGCCGGTGACGGTGACGAAGTTGGCCAGGTTGAGGGTGAGGCCGGTGCCGGAGATGAAGGTCGCCCCGGCGGTGGCGGTGACGGAGGTGGAGGAAAGGGTGAAGATGCGGTCGGCGGCCTGGGTGGAGGTGACGACGATGACGGTGCCGGAGGCGGAGACGTTGGCGATGCCGGTGAGGGCGACGGTGCCGCGGGCGGCGGCGGCGTAGCGGCCGGTGGCCAGTTCGAGACGGAGGCTGAGGGCGGCGGCGGTGACTTTGACGCCGATTTCCGAGGCGGTGTCGTAGCCGGTGCCGGCAAAGGCGATGACGTTGGACGCGTCGAGGGAGAGCTCGGTGGCGGACTTGGTGAAGGTGAAGTCGCCGGAGAGGAGGAGGTTGTCGGCGAAGGCGAGGACGAGGTCGGTGCCGGTGACGTTGGTGGTGCCGGTGGTGACGGTTAGGTCGGTGCCGGTGACGCCGCCGAAGTCGGTGAAGGTGACGTCGGTCGCGTAGGTGCCGGTCTGGATGGTCAGGGTGCCGGTGAGGGTGACGGAGGGCACACCGACCAAGGCGGCGGTGCCTTGGGCGGCGACGGCGTAGGTGCCGTCGGCAAGCAGGACGGTGAGGGCGAGGCTGCCGGAGGTGACTTGGAGGCCGGTGGCGGCGGGGGTGTTGTAGCCGGTGCCGACGAAGGCGGTGACGGAGGTGGCGGTGACGTCGAGGTCGGTCGAGGTCTTGAGGAAGGTGAAGTTGCCGGTGGCGGCGACGAAGCCGCCGAGATTGAGGACGAGGTCGGTGCCGGTGACCTGGCTGGTGGCTCCGGCGGCGGTGAGGGTCAGGGTGGAGCTGCCGACTTCGACGCTGAGGGTGGTGTCGGTGCCGGAGGCGAAGGTGGAGCGGATGACTTCGAAGGTGCCGGTGGCGGTGACGTTGGGGATGCCGACCAGGGCGGCGGTGCCGGAGGCACCGAAGGCGTATCGGCCGAGGGTGGCGGTTTCGAGGGAGACAAGGACGGCGAGGTTGCCGTTGGTGAGCTTCGCGCCGGTTTCGGTGCCGCCGACGTTATTGAAGTGGGTGCCGACGAAGGCGGTGACGTCGGTCGCGGCGAGGACCAGGTCGGTGGCGGTCTTTTGGAAGGTGAAGCTGCCCGAGACGCTGGCGAAGCCGCCGAGGTCGAGGGTGAGGTCGCCGTAAACTTGGGTGATACCCGAGGGGATTTCGGCGGTGACGGTGCCGAGGCCGACCGGGATGGAAAGGGTCGTGTCGGTTGGGAGGTTGCCGGTGATCAGGGTCAGCGTGCTGCTGAAGGTGATGCCGGGGATGCCGACCAAGGTGGCGGTGCCGCGGGCGGCCAGGGCGTATTCGTCGGTGGTGGGGTAGAGCACCATCGCGAGGGTGCCGGTGGTCAGCTTGATGCCGGTTTCGGTGCCGCCGACGTTGTTATAATTGGTGCCGAGGAAGGCGGTCACGTTGGTCGCCCCGATCAGGATTTGCTGGAGGGTGACGGGCGGCGGGGTCAGTTCGGCGGTGACTTTGAGGAGGTTGAGCGCCACGCCGGCGAAGGTGCCGCCGAAAGCGATGCGGTATTGGCCGGCGGCGGCCGAGGTCACGCTGACGGTCGCGCCGGGGAGGGTGCCGAAGGCGGCGGTGAGGGCGGCGGCCACGGCGCTGGCGGAGGCATCGAGGGCGAGCGAAGCAGTGGTGTAGGTGCGGTTATCGTAAACCAGCGAAAGGGTGAAGGTGCCGGGCGCGGAGGCGTCAGACGTGAAAGCTATTTCTTGCACGGAGCCACCGGCGATGCCGCCTTGGCGTTCGGTGGTGATAGCGGCAGTGAGGGCGGAAGTGGAGGGGGTCTGGGTGCCGCCGGTGGTGAGAACGGTAACGGAGGCGGAGGGGGCGGTGACGGTCGGGGTGACAACGAGGGCGGGGGGCGAGGTGCCGGCGAGCGCGCCGCCGAAGGCGAGGGTCCAGATGCCGGAGCCGGATGAGGTGACGGTGGTGGAACCGGCGCTGCCGAGGGCGGCGTTGAGGGCGGCCTGGACTTGGGCGGCGCTAGCCGAGGTGGCGAGTGCGCTGGAAGTGTAGGTGGTGCCGCCGAGGGTCAGGCTGAGGGTGAAGGTGGCGGCGACGGCGGAGGCGACGGTGACTGTCTGGGTGGTGTTGGCGGGACCGGAGCCTTGGGTAGAAGTGGAGACCGTCACGGAGCCACTGCGGAACTTTGAGAAGTCGGCGGTAATGTCGCCGATGTTTTGGCGGGCGCGGGCACCTTGGAAGGTGACGATGTAGCGCTGGGCTGTAATTGGATTGGGGTTGCTGTCGAAAACCACAGAAACGTTACCAGTGCCAATGGCGGAGAAGGCTTCGAGGGCGGCTTTGATGCGATCGCGGTTCATCTCCACCTGATTATCGGCGAAACGGATGGGGGCGCTGGTCTTACCGCCGAGGGACAGCGTGTAAGTTCCGGTGGCGGCAAGGGATGGATCGTTGAGGGTGATGACCACGATCTCGTTTACGCCGGTGTTGCCGGAGGTGGAGGCGGTGACGGACGATGTCGGCGTAGGCAGCGAAGTGGCGACGGAAAGCGCGCCAAGCACGGTGCCGGTGAGCGCACCGCCAACGGCGACGCGGTAATCGCCGCCGCCGAGCGAGGTGACGGTGAGGGCGGCGGCGGTGAGCGGCGAAAGCGTGGCGAGGGTGGCGCGGAGGGAGGCGGCGACGGTGCCGGGGGCTTCGGTGCCAGTGAGGGTGAGGGCGGAGGTGGGGCCGGAGCCGCCGAGCTGGAAGGTGAAGGTGCCGATGGACGCGCCGAGGGAGACGCGCCAGACGTGGGATTCAACGGTGCCGGAAGTGGAGACGGCGACGGTGAGCGGGGCGACGTTGGTGGCGGCGAGAGTGCCGGTGAAACGGACGCGGAAGCTGTTTTGGCCGGTGGCGGGAGAGCCGGCGTAGGCGACGGTGACGTCGGAGTCGCCAAGGTTGCTCAAGTTGCGCAGGGCGGTCTGGATGGCGAGGGCCATCGCGGTGGGGTCGTTGAGCGCAAGGGCGATCGAGGCGGTGGTCTGGCCGGCGTAGGTCAGGGTAAAGGTACCGTAGGCTTGGGCGACGGAGGTCAGGGTGAGGAGTTGTTCCTCGTCGATGCCGGAGGCGGGGGGAACGACCTCGGTGACGGAGGTGGTGAGGCCTTGGGAGAGGCCGTCGATCCAATCGGCGATGGCGGGGGAGCTTTGGAAGGTGAAGTCGGCGGCTACGACCACGGAGCCGGCGAGGTTGAGGGTGCCGTTGCCGGAAATGGCGGTGGTGGATGCGGCGGCGGTGAGGGCGACGGTGTTGCCGCTCAGACCGGCGGTGAGGTTTTGGGTGGCGGCGAACTGGTTGACGATGACGGTGAGGGTCGCGGTGAGGGTGGAGTTGGGCACGCCGACGAGGGAACCGGTGCCTTGGGCGCCGACCACGAATTTGCCGGTGGCGAGGTCGATGCGGAGGGCGAAGCGGGCGGCGGTGATCTTGATGCCGGTCTCGGATGCGCTGCCGAAGCCGGAACCGGCGAAGGCGGTGATGTTGGCCCCGGCGGCGACGAAGGTGGAGGCGGTGCGGGTGAAGGTGAAGTCGCCGCGCAGCACGACGAAGCCGTTGAGGTTAAGGTCCACGGCGGTTGCGGTGGCCTGGGCGTAGGCGACGCCGCCGGAGGCGACCTCGTCGGCGGCGAAGTCGAGGTTAACGGTCTCGCCGTCCAAGGTGAAGGACGCGGCGTAGGTGGCGGCGGTCTCGTTGAGCCGGAGGGTCATGGTGGCATCGACGGTGAAGCCGGGGACGCCGACGAGGCGGACGCGACCGGTGACGAAGCCAAGCTCGGTGATCGAACCCGGCGCGCCGGCGCGAATGAGGACGGCCTGGCCGTCGGCGAGTTCGAGGCCGATGCGGGCCCCGCCGGAGTTGTTGCCGACGAAGACCGTGACGTTGTTGCCCACGATGATCTGGGTGGAAGAGCCGCCGATGGTGACGGTGCGGAAGCTGAAGTCGCCGGAGATTTCGACGCCGGGGAGGACGATGGAGAGGTTGTTGAGGACGATGCTCTGGTAGATACCGGCGGAAAGGTGGAGGGCGCCAAAAGGACCCTCGGCGTCCACGGCGGCGTTGGTATTGTTGATTTCGAGCACGACCTCGCTGCTGGCGGAGATGCCGGTGATGCCGGCGGAGGCGAGGAAGCTGAGGCTGGCGCCGATGCCGGCGGAGGTGAGGACGGCGATGCCGCGGGCGTTGATGATGCTGATTGGGGCGGCGGTCTGGCCATTGCTGAAGGCGGCGATGGTGACGTCGGCAAAGGAAAGGACGGTGGTCTTGGCGTTGAGCGAGTCGCGGGTCTGCTCGAAGGCGATGCGACCGGTCAGGGTGGTGCCGGCGATGGTGAGGTCGATGGGGTCGGCAATGACGCGGACAAACACGCCGCCGGGGAGGTCGAGGGCTACGGTGGAAGCGCCGACGGTGAAGGTTTCGTTCACGGCGGCGGTGCCGGTATTGAACTCAAGGGTGAAGGTGGATGCGCCGAGGGTGACGCCGGGGACATTGGCGAGGGCGGCGCTGACAGTGAGGGTGGCGGCGGTGGAGGTGACGCCGGCGGCGGTGGAGACGAGCAGTGCGCCGGAGCCGTTGCTGAGGGTAAGGAAAGTGGTGGACGCGGTGCCGAGGGTGGCACCGAAGTTGGCCACGGCGATGCGGACGACGGCATCGCCGTCGGCAGTGGTGGCGCGGCTGAAAGTGAAATTGCCGGTGGCGGTGACGAGGCCGGCGAGTTGCACCGAGACGCCGGTGGCGGCGAGGGCAATGTAGGGGGAGGCGGTGGTGCCGAGGGCGGAGTCGAGCGAAGCGCCGGCCGAGCCGATGGTAAGCACGCGCGGGGCGGCGACGAGGTCGATGCCGGTGTTGTTGTAGGCAAAAGTGACTGCGGTTGCGGTGGCCGAGGCGAAGCCCGCGCCGGAGAGACTGAGGGTGGAGGCGGTGGCGGAGACGGCAAAAGTACCGTTGCCGCGGACGAGCAGGGCGAGGGTGCCGGAGGAGAAGCCAGCGGAGAAGGTGCCCAGGGTGAGGCTGGCGGTGAGGGAAGTGCCCAGGACAACGACGTCGGAGGTGGAGAGGTCGAAGGCGAGATTTCCGGAGAGGGAGACCTGACTGGCGATAGCCAGGGTGAGGCCGGTGCCTTCAAAGGTGCGGGCGTTAGCGGCGACAGCGGTGGAGACGGAGTTGAGGGTGACGTTTTGAGAAGTGGCGAAGGTGCTGCGGCGGACGTCGATGTTACCCGTGAGGGCGAGGCCGGGGACGCCGACGAGGGCGGCGGTGCCGGTGGCGGCGAGGGCGTATTGGCCGGTGGTCAGCCCGGAAGTGGAGAGGAGGAGGCCGAGGTTGCCGACGGTGAGGGAAGCGCCGACGGCGGCGGAGGCACCGAAGCCGGTGCCGAGGAAAGAGGTAACGGAGGTGGCGGTTACGGCGAGGGTGGTGGCGGTCTTGGTGACGGCAAAGGTACCTTCGATGGCGACGAACCCGGCGAGGTTAACCGTGGCGGAGCCGCGCACGGTGGTGACGCCGGCGGTGGCGGTGAGGGCGACGATGTCGTCGCCGACGCCGACTTCGAGTTCCACATTGGTGGCGAAGGTGGTGACCACGACTTCAAGGGTGCCGGTGAGTGTGAGGCCGGACACACCGGTGAGGGCGGCGGTGCCGGAGGCCCCGAGCGCGTAGTCGCCAGAGGTGAAATCGTAGAGGAGGGCGATCAGGCCGTTGCTAACGGTGAGGCCGGTGGAGCCGGTGCCGACGAAGGCGGTGACGGAGGTGGCGGCGAGGATGAGCTGGGTGTCGTCTTTATAGAAAGTGAGGTTGCCGCTGAGGGCGACGAAGTCGGCGACGGTGAGGGTAAGGTTGCCGGTGAAGGCGAGGGAGTTGGCGACGGCGGTGAGGGTGAGGTCGGTGCCGCCGACGGGGACGGTGAAGGCAAGGTCGGTAGTATAAGTGGAGGCGATGACGGTGAGGTTGCCGCTGAGGGCGAAGTCGGTGATGCCGACGATGGCGGCGGTGCCGCGCGCGCCGAGGGCGTAGCGACCGGTGGTGAGATCGACGCGGAGGGCGAGGACGGCGGCGGTGACTTTGACGCCGGTCTCGGTGCCGCCGGAGTTGTTGTAATGCTGACCGGCGAAGGCGGTGATGCCGGTGGCGGCGAGGTTGAGCTCGGTGGCGGATTTGGTGAAGGCGAAGTCGCCCGCGAGCAGGAGCGAGGTGCCGACGGAGAGGGTAATGCCGGTGCCTGAGACGGCGCTGGTGCCTGCAGTTACGGTGGTGGGCGAACCAGCGAAGGTGAGGATTTGGTCGGTGAGCGAGGTGCCGGTGAGCACGGTGAGCGAACCGGCGAGGGTGAGGCCGGTGATGCCCTGGAGTTCGCCGGTGCCGCGAGCGGCGAGGGCGTAACGGGAAGTGGAGAGGAAGACGCGCAGGCCGAGGTCGGCAGAGGTGAGGCGCAGACCGGCGGGTGATGCGGTGCCGTAGCCGTTGCCCACGAACGCGGTTAGGTTGGAGGCGGCGAAGTCAAGTTGAGCGACGGTCTTGGTGGCGACGAAATCGCCCGAGCCGGCGACGAAGCCGGCGAAGTCAAAGGTGAGTGCGGTGCCGGTAACGCGACTGGTGGCGGAGGCAAGGGTAAGGGTGGTGCCGCCGACGGTGAGAGAAGTGGAGGTGGCGTAAGTGGAGGACTCGACTGCAAGGGTGCCGGTGAGGGTTACGGAGCCTATTCCGACCAGGCTGCCGGTGCCGCGAGCGGCGAAGGCGTAGAGACCGGATGCCAGGTCGAGCTTTAGCGCGAGGGCGGCGGCGGTGACCTTGATGCCGGTTTCGCCGGGGGTGCCGAAGGCGGTACCCACAAAGGCGGTGACGCTATCGGCCTCAACGGTGAGCAGATCGGCGGAGTGCGTGAAGGTGAAATTTCCCGAGCCGGCGACGAAACCGCCGAAGTCAAAGGTCAGGTTGCCGTAAACCTGGGTAACTCCGGCGGCAATATCGGCGACCACGGTGCCGCCGGGAGTGGAGATTTCCAAGGTGGTGTCAGTGGCAAGATTGCCGGTGATGACGGTTACGGTGCCGCTGAGGTTGACGCCCGCCAGTCCGGTGACGGTGGCGGTGCCGCGCGCGGCGAAGGCGTATTTATCGGTGTCGGGATAAAGAACGAGTGCAAGGGTGCCGCCGGTGAGGCTGACGCCGGAGGTGGCGGCGGTTACCGTGATCGTGGTGGTGCCGAGGGCGGGAGTGGCGGTGATCAGCGGCGCGGTGGTGGCGGCAAGCACGCCGCCGAGATAAACACGATAGACTCCGGCGGAGGGGGAAGTGACGGCTACGGTTGCGCCGGATAGGACTCCGAGGGAAGTGGTGAGGGCGGTTTGGACCGTGGTCGCGGTGGCGCCGGTGGCGATCGCGGCGGTGGTGTAGGTGGTGCCGCCGTAAACAAAAGAAAGCGTGAAGGTGTCGGCGGCCGAGGCGACGACCGTGACGGTTTGGTAGCCGTTGCCGACGAGGGCGGTGACGTTGGTGGCGGCGATGAGGATCTCGGTTTGCGCGGCAGGGGGGGCGGGCAAGGTGGCGCTGACTTCAAGCAGGGCGACCGAGACGCCGGCGAGGGTGCCGCCGAAAGCGACGCGATAGACGCCCGTGCTGGCGGAGGTGACGGTCGCGGTGGCTCCGGCGAGGCCGGAGAGGGCGGTGGCGAGCGCGGATTGAACGACGGCGGCGGTGGCGGCGGTCGAGATCGCGGCGGTGGTATAAGTGAAGCCGCTGTGGGTGAGGCTCAGGGTCATGGTGCCGCCCGCGACATCGGCGGTAACGGTGACCTCTTGAATGGAGCCGCCGGCGGTGTTGCCGGAAAGAGAAGTGGAGGTGGCGGCGGTGAAGGCCGAACCGGAAGCGGACTGGGTGCCGCCGGTGGTGATGATGGATACGGAGGCGTTGGCGGCGGTGAGGGTCGGGGTGATGACGAGAAGTGGGGGGGAAGTGCCGGTGAGCGCGCCGCCGAAGCCGACGATCCAGATGCCGACGGAGCTAGAAGTGACGGTGGTGGTTCCCGCCGAGCCGAGGGCGGTGTTAAGGGCGGCCTGGACAGCGGCGGCGTTCGCGGAAGTGGAGAGGGCGGAAGTGGTGTAGGTGGTGCCGGAGCGGGTAAGGCTGAGGGTGAAAGTGGCGGCAACAGCGGAGGTGATGGAGACGGTCTGGGTCTCGCTGGCGGCGGCGGAGCCTTGGGTGACGGTGACGAGCTCGACCGAACCGCCACGGAAAAGGGTGTCGTTGGCGGTGAGGGCCGAGACGTTTTGACCGGCGAGCGCGCCCTTGAAGGTGATGACGTAGCGCTGACGGCGGATGGTGGAGGCGGAGTCGAAGGTAACCGTGACGTTATTCGGGCCGATGCCGGTGAAGGCTTCGAGGGCGTCCTCAATCCGCTGGCGGTTCATATCGACCATGCTGTCGGCGAAGCGGAGGGTGCCGCTGGTCTGGCCGTTGTAAGACAAGGTATAGGTTCCGGCGGCGGTGCCGGAGGGGTCGTTGAGGTAAAGGGCGACGACTTCGTTTTGGGCGGTGGAGCCGGGTGTGGTGCGGACAACGGAGGTAGTGGCGGCGGGGAGGGAGGTGGAGACGGCGAGGGTGCCGATGGCCTGGCCGGCTAGGTCGCCGCCGACGGTGACGCGGTAAGTGCCGGAGCCTTGGGATGCGACCGTGAGGGCGGCTGGGGTGAGCGGCGAAAGGGTGCCCAGAGCGGCCTTGAGCGCGGCCTCGACGGTGGCGGCGTTTTCGGTGCCGACGAGGGTGAGAGAAGTGGAGGCGGAGCCGAGGGTGAAAGAGAAGGTGCCGGTGGCGGAGCCGAGGGCAACGTCCCAGACTTGGGACTGGAGGGTGCCGGAGGTGGAGACGGCTACGGTAATCTGGTTAACATTCGTAGCGGCCAAGGCCCCGGCGAAACGGATGCGGAAAGCGTAGTCGTTGCTGGCGGGTTTGCCGGCGTAGGTGACGGTGACTTCGTTGTCGGCGAGATTGGAGAGGTTGCGCAGGGCGGTCTGAATGGCGACGGCCATGGTGGCGGTATCGTTGAGGGCGAGGGCGAGGGCGACGGTGGTCTGTCCGTCGTAGGTGAGGGTGAAGGTGCCGTAGGCGAGGGCGGCGGCGGTGAGGGTGAGCAGTTGTTCTTCGGGCTGGCCGGCGGAGGCGGGTACGAGTTCGACCACGGAGGTGTCGGCGGCGATGAGGCCCTGGACCCAATCGACGACGGCGGGGGCGCTGGCGAAAGTGAAGTCGGCGGAGACGAAGACCGCACCGTCAAGGGCGAGGGCGGCGGTGCCGCTCATATAATAAGAGAGCGCGGTGGCGGTGAGGTTGACGGTGTTTCCCGGGACGCCGACTACGAGGGCCTGGTCGGTGTCGAATTGGTTGGCGATGAAGGTAAAGCCGGTGGCGGAGAAGGTGACGTTGGGCACGCCAACCAAGGAGGCAGAGCCGCTGGCGCCGGCGACGAATTTGCCGGTGGGGAGGTCGAGACGGAGGGCGAAGAGGCCGCCGGTAATTTGCAGGCCGGTGGCGGAGCCGGTGCCGAAACCGGTGCCCATAAAGACGGTGAGGTCGGTGCCGGCGGCGGTGATGGTGGTGGCGGTGCGATTGAAGGTGAAGGCACCGCGCAGGACGGCGAAACCGGAAATGTTGAGGTCAACCGAGCCGGTAACGAAGAGGGTGTCGGCGGGGGCGTTGAAGGAGTAGGTGGTGCCGCCGAGGGTTGAGCTGAGGAGCTGGTCGGTGTCGAAGGTGGAGGAGAGGAGGCGGAAGGTGCCCGTGACGCTGAGCCCGGCGATGCCGATGATGGCGGCGGTGCCTTCGACGCCGAGGGCGTAGTCGAGAGTGGCGGAGTTAATGCGGTAGGCGATTTTACCGGAAGTGAGGCTCAGGCCGGTGGCGGCGGGGGTGGCGTAGCCGTTGCCAAAGAAGGCGGTGACGGAGGCGGCGGAGGCGGTGATGAGCGAAGTGTCTTGGGCAAAGTCGAAGATGCCGGAGACATAGGCAGAACCGGAGCCGAGGTTGAGGGTGGCCGAGCCGCGCAGGTAGAGGGAGTTGGCCCCGACGGTGACGGAGGTGGCGGAGCCGCCGACGCCAACGGTGAAGGTCTGGTCGGTGGCGTAATTGGAGACGAGGAGGTTGAAGGTGCCGCTTAAGCTGAGACCAAGCGAGGAGAGGCCGGAGGTGGAGACGGCGCCCTGGACGGCGAGGGCGTATTTAGAAGTGGAGGGGTTGAGCTGGAGGCCAAAAAGACCGGTCGCGATGGAAAGGCCGACCGGGGTGCCGGTGCCAAAACCTGTGCCAACGAAAGCCGCAACCGAGGAGGCGGCGGCGTGAACGAGGGAGTCGTTACCCTTGTAGAAGGAGAAGTCGCCTTGGGCGATCATGCCGGCGCCGAGGGTGAAGCGTCCGCCGGTGACGCTGAAGGAGAAGGCGTTTTCGGCGGAGCTGGCTGGATTAAGGGCGGCGGTGACGGCCGTGGCGCTGAGGCCGAAGGCTGAGCCGACATTGAGAATGAATTGATCCAGGGTGAACGCGAACAGGCCGGTGGCGAAGTTGTAGGTGCCCACGAGGCCGTTGGCGTCACCGTCGGAACCGTCGCTGACAGAGCTGAACACAGTGCCGCCGGGGAAGAGCGAGGCGGAGCCAACGGCGAAGGTGATCTTGGCGTCGAGGGTGCCGGACTGGTAGCGGGGGTTGGCCAAGGTGCCGGCACTCAGCGCGATGACCGGCGTGCCGAGGAAGAGCACGTTGTCCAAGGTGACGTTGGGCAGGGTGAAGGCGGCGGTGGGCAGATCAAAACCGGCGGTGTAATCGGCGGAGGAGACGGCGTTGATGATGCCGTCGATGGCGTCGAGGCTGGTGGTGAAGAGATCGTAGGCGTCCTCTAGAGTACGTACGTCGGCGAGTAAGAACCCGACTGCGTAATGGAGGAGGGCTTCGGCTTGCCGGGCGGTGCCGTGGGCCTCGTTGGTATCGAGAACGGAGGTGAAGCTGGTGAAGCCGAGCTGGGTGAGGACGTGGGTGAGCGCGGTGGTGTTGAAGGTGAGGGCGCTGTGGCCGGAGGTGGAGGCGGTGCCGCCGGTGATTTCGACTTCGTTGAGCTTGGCGATACGTCCGGCGTTGGCTTCGGTGTCGAACTGGCCCCAGGCGGAGGTGGCGAGCACGGTGCCGTCGCCGGTGGCGGTGAATTCTTGTTGATACCAGATTTCGGAGGCACCGGGCAGGCGACCGGTGGGGGATGCCATGCCGACGATGGAGCCGACGCCGCCCGTGTACGCTTGCAGGGATGAGGGGGAGGACAGATCGCTACTATATATAATAGAGAGCTCGCCGGTGAGACGGTCGATGAAGGTGTTGGCGTCGATGCCCGTGGCGCCGTCCAAGCCGAGGCCATCGTTGAGATCGAGGAGGAGGGAGGTGGTGGGCGATGAGTTAACGTCCACATAACTGACGGCGTTGGTGGAGTTGGTATCGAGGAAGTCGAAGGTGCCGGTCAAATCGATCAGGGAAGGGAAGTAGGCGCGGAGGAATTTGGCGGCGTCGGGCTGGCCGGCGGTTTGGATGGAAGCGAGGGTGATGTTGCCATCGGGGCCGGTGATGGTGGAGCCGGATTTGACGGCGTCGAAGGCGAGGTTGGCGACGAGGCCGGCGAGGCGGGAGGCGGAGGAGAGGCCGAAGTTGTCGGCGAGGAAGTTGTAAGCCTGAACGACGCCCTGGGAGGGGACGCCGATTTGCATGAGGTTTTTAACTTCGGGCAGGTCGTAGGAGGTGCCGGAGGTGGTGTAGGTCTGGTTGTAGGCGGTGCTCTGGATATATGCACGGGCGACCAGGCCGCCGGTGCTATGCGTAAGCATGTCCACTTCGGCGGGGGCGGCTCCACTGTGGTTGGTGGCCCAGGTCTCGACCGCCTGTTTCATCGCATAACCGAGGTAGTCTATGCCGGTGGCGAAGGTGGTGTCGGCCAAGGCAACCGCCCCGCCGTTGGAACCGGTGAGGGTGACGACTCCGTCGTTGGCGCCATCTTTTGGCGCTACGGCCAGACGCCAGTCCCAGTTGGCGATGAAGAGGTTTTGGCCGATAACGTAGCCGACGTTTTCGAGCGTTTTGATAATGCTGCCGTAGGTGTTCTCGATCGGTTCGAGGGTGAGCTTATCAGGAGCAAGGCCGCGGGTGGTGAGCCATTCGCCGAAGGCGGCGGCGGTGGGGAAGGAGCCGCCGAAGCCGGGAACGAAGACCAAGGGGCGGGCAGGACCGGCGACAACGGTCAGGACGTAGTTGTTACCGACGATGGAGGGGCGGAGGTAAAGATCGTTGCCGATGTTGAGGCCGGCGAAGTCGGCGAAGTCGCCGGTGATTCCGGCGGAGGTGAGGATGGTGAAGGTCTGACCGACGGTGGGGGCGAAGCCGTCGTAGAGAAAAACCTTGAGGGTGCCGCTTAAGGTGGCGGTGCCGGTGGCGACGACTTGGTCGTATTGGGAACCGGCGGTTGTTCCGCCCAGTTCGATCTCCAAGGTGGCGTCGGAGGCGTTGGTGAAGGTGCCGGTAACGCTGGTCGTGCCGGGGGAATTACCCGGGGCGAAAGTGCCGTGGTTGACCAAGGAGAGGTCGTAAACACCCACACCGTTCAGGCGCTGTTGTGCCTCAACGGTGAGAAGATCTGAATTTAGGGTGTCGGGAGTGAGAATCCGCTTAACCGGAGGCCCTTGGGAGGGGTTGGAGGTGATGATCAAGCGTTCGGGCACCGTGCCCGTGGGCAAAGGGGAAACCGGCGAATCCGCAGGATTTTGGACGCCCGGCGCAGGAGCAGTGGCCACGACAACCGGGGCTTCGACCGCGCTGAGCTCGACCGCAGGGGCGGTCGATTCGACAACCGGTGGGGCCACTTCGGGAAGATCGGCAAAAAGGCTGTCCGAATCATTCACCACCGGGACGGCTACCGCCGCGGCATGGCCGACCGAAGCGAGCTCTACCGTGGAGTTAGCAACCAAAGCTCCGGTTGCCGGTGCCAACAAGGTCTGGTCCAACGCGGTGGCCGAGAGCAACAGACGGCCCTCCAATGCCTCCAAAACGAAGGCGGAACTGGTGACGGATCGTGAGGGTAGGCCTCGGCTCAAGGGGACAAAAAATCAGGTAACGGAAACAAAATAGGGTGCTGTGATGCATACTTCACCCCATTGTCGGCAAGCCCTTTCCGAGAAATTTTAACAATTAACCGGACACGACCTACGGCATGACGACGGCAATCCGTAGCCGCAAAAAACTGCGGCCAGTCAACGCGAGCGGACTTAAACTGCGCACCACCACTTGCTCCCGCGCCGAATCGAGCGCATTCACGCTGACTTCCAGCAAGTAACTCGTACCCGACTGCCAGGTTTGCAAGTCGGTGGACACCTCAGGGGTAAACGCCAAAGACGCCGGGGGATGGGCCCGCAAGCGGTTGTAGGTTAATTGCAAGTAACCGTTTTTAACCGAACTTTGCATCGTGGGGACGGAAAGTGCAGACCGGGGATTAGTGCCGAGAGCGTACTCGATCAAATTGGAGAATCCATCCCCATCCGGGTCGGAGGCGGCCGCGCCCAACGCCGTCTGGGAGAGTTCGGTTGGCGTAAAATACAGGGTCTGCCAAACTTGGTAAGCGGGCGGGGCAAGGGTGAGAGTGAGGGTGACCGACGCATCGCCGACCGCGTTGCCGGCGCTCAGCGTGACACTAAAAACTCCGGATTGGGTGGGTGTACCGGAGATCACGCCGGAGCCGGAATCAATAACCAGGCCGCCCGGCAAACCGGTTGCCGCATACGTAATCGGGGTGCCGCTGGCGGTGAGAGTATAGGTAAACGCCAAAGATTGCGTGCCTTGCGCGGTCGAAGCGCTGGTGATGACCGGCACGCTGGGCGGGGGCGTGGCGAGGCGGAGGGCGTTATTGGTACTATCGGCGAACACCACCGCGCCGTCGGGGCGAAGCGCCAGCGCGCGAGGTCCGGCGAGACGGGCTACGGCGCCTGTACCATCGACTAAGCTGTCAGGCTCGCCCGCCAGCCCCGCCACTGTGCTGACCGTCGCGGTGGCGACGTCGATTCGACGCAGGGTATTGTTTGCGGAATCACTGACGATTAAGACTCCGCCGGTGCTCACGGTTACTCCGTAAGGTGCATCAAAGCGCGCACTGCCAGCTATGCCGTCGCTGGCACCATTTTGATTTTGGGTCGAACCCGCGTAAGAAGAGACGCTGATCGAAGGCCGTAAGATATTGAAGATCTGATTTTTAGCGGAATCTGCGATGTACAAGGTGCCGTCCAGCGCCTCCGCCACACTTTGCGGGTACTCAAGGCCGTCCACAAAGGTCGCCAAAAACACAACCGTGCCCGTGCCGAGGCTAATTTCTCGGACATAACCCCCATTAGAGTCGGCACTTAACAAGAATAACTTGGTGCCGTCACGACTGAGCTGCAATGCTCCGGGATCGGGAAAAACGCTCTCACCCACCTGTGAGACCTGTCCGTTCAGAGCGACCGCCAATAGCTTTCCGGTGCCGCTATCCGACACATAAAGCGTCCCGTCCGCCGCCACCGCGATACCGGTCGGAGCGAAGCCCTCGGGCGCGCCGGTCAACGCGAGATCGCTCAAAACCCCGACAGGATTCAACTTACGGATCAGGCCCGCTGCCGCATCGGCGATATACACATTACCCGCGCCATCCACCGCCAGCGCATCCGCGGCCACTCCCGCCCCGCCGGGCAAAGGCCCCACGGTGTAAGCCTCCGGAGGCAAAACCGTAAACGTGCCCGTGGCCGTGCCGGTGAAGGCCGGCTCATCCACGGTCGCGACCACCGTGTAAGTACCCACCTTGGTCGGCGGGGTGGCGCTGCCGTTGTAGGTAAAGGTCACGGTGTGGGTGCCGTTGGAGGTTTCCGCCATGGGCACGCGTGCCGTTCCATCCCAACGCGAACTCAGGCCGCCCACGGGAAAGCTGATCGTCACCGTTTGCTTGGCGACGGTGATGCTCAGACTTTGGGTGGTCGTTCCGGTGGCGTTGGTCGCACTCACGGTAACACTATAAACACCCACCGCCGTAGGGGTTCCGGTGATTTGCCCGCGCCCGCTATCAAACCCCAGCCCGGTCGGCAAGGTGCCGGAAAGGCCATAGGCCGTGATCGCCGGAGCGGCTTGGATATTATAGGTAAACGCCTGGCCAAAAACGCCGCCGGGCGTCGCAGATCCGCTCAGAGTTGGCGTCGGCAGGAGGCTGAGTTTGCGGATCGAGTGATTATCACCATCAGCGACGTAGATCGTGCTGCCATCGGCGGAAACCGCCACGCCCAAGGGCTCGTTAAAGCGCGCCGACGCCTCGGCAGTATCGGCAAAGCCCGGTTGCCGGGGACTTCCGGCCAAGGTGGTAACGACGCCGCTCAACGAAACCCGACGAATCAACGCATTCCCCTGCTCGACCACGTAGAGATTACCCGCCGCGTCCCGGGCCAAGCCGTTGGGATACAAGAACGTGGCCGCCGTGCCGGTGGCGTCGTTGGCACCGAACCCCCCGGCGGCCGAACCCGCAAATACCACAAGCTGCACCGGACTCCCGGGCGTCAGTTTTTTCACGGAATGCCCATAACTTTCTGCCGCATATACAGCACCCGCCGCGTCTGCCACCAATCCCCAAGGGCGATTCAGCCCGCTTAAAAACTCCCCTGGGCCGGAACTGGGCGTCGCATAGGACCAGATTTTCCCCGCCCCCGTTTCACTCACATAAAGCACGCCCGCCGCCGTGAGGGCCACGCCGCGAGGTTCGTTAAAAACGCCCGCCAAGGTGCTGACCGTCACCCCGCCGCCGCCTCCGAGCACGATCCGCCGCACTCGGCCCGTCGTCGTTTCTCCAACGCCTCCGGCATCGGCGACAAACAGCTCGGTACCCGCCGCGTTTAAGGCCAGCGCCGACGGGTGGTTAAAACGCGCCGTCCCCCCTGCCCCGCCCGTGCCATCAGCCGATCCCGCCACCCCGGCCGCACCCGCCAAGGTGCTCACCACCCCCTGCGGGGTGATTTTGCGGATCAAGTGATTCTCCCGATCCGCCACGTAAAGCGTGCCGTCCGTATGCAACGCGAGCGCCGCCGGGGTATTAAACCTCGCATTCGCCGCCGCGCCGTCGGTGCTGTTCTTGGCCTCCGGCGCGCCGGCCAGAGTCGTAACCGTGGCTGCCACCGGGTCATAAAGCCGGAGTTGCGAATTAAACGTGTCAGCCACCACCACGCCACCCGCCACCGCATCGTAAGCCAGCCCGGTCGGCACACGGAATTTCGCCATGCCCAAGGCCGCCCCGGACGCGCTGCCCGCCATGTCGGCCGTGCCCGCCACCGTGCTCACCGTGTTGTCCGCCAATGCGATTTTCGCCAAGGTGTTCTTTTCCTTGTTCGCCACGAAAAGCTCGGTGCCCGCAGGGTTTAAGGCCAATCCGTAGGGCGGGCTAACAAAGCTCGCCACCGGCACCGCGGTGCCACTCGGCAACGTCACGCGCTGCACCCGCTTTCCCGTTGCCTCGGCCACGTAAAGCTCAGTGCCCGTTTGGTTGATCGCTAGAGCCACCGGCTCGCTCAGGCCCGGCACCAGCGTCGTGACCGTCACCGCCAAACCCGTTCCGAACACGACTTTGCGCACCCGATTATTACCCGCATCGGCCACGTAAAGCGTGCCCTCCGCCGCCAGTGCCAAGCCGGCGGGCGAACTGAAACGGGCACTGGTCTCATTACCCTCCGCCACCCCCGCCTCGCCCACCGCCCCGGCCACCGTCGTCACCAAACCGGTGGCCGTGTGGATGCGGCGCAACACCTGGTTGCCCGTATCCGCGACATACACCTTGGAACCGTCAGCCGACACCGCGATGCCCAGCGGACTGTTAAACCACGCTTCGCCGGCCGTCCCGTTACGAAAACCCTGCGCCCCCGCCAGCCCGGCCAGCGTGCTCACCACGCCCGCCGGAGTCACTTTGCGGATGGTGTGATTCACCGTATCCGCCACGTAGCGGTTGCCCGCCGCGTCCACCGCCACGCCCTGCGGATAGGCAAACTGCGCCTGCGTCAACCCGGCCCCGTCTGCGTTACCCTGTCCGGCATAACCCGCGTAGGTCGAAACCACATAATGCGGCGAATACACGCTCACATCCGCCGCCGCCGCACCGCCGCCCGCCAGCCACAAGCCCGCCCAGCCCGCAGCCAGACCCCGGAAGACTAGAGAACAAAAACGCACGCGCACACCCATGGGACAAAAAACGCGCTTGGGCAAACCCAGCCTCGGTTCGACTCGGCTCGTTTCGGCCTCACGCGCACGCACAAACTCAAATCTGATCCAGGCCCTGCCCGGGAATCAGCGCCTCCGCCATTTGTTGATCCTGCTCCATCACCAGACAGCGCTGGCGGTAGGACTGCGCCTGGGCCGCGCGCTGCGCCCGGCGCAACCACCAGCCGACCAGGCCCTCCCCCACCCCGCCATCCGGCTCGGCCCGCGCCCGCAGCCAGCGCAGCAAACCCTTTCGCACCGGCCGGATCAAAAACCGCTCGGCCAATTCGTCCTCCAAGCTCGCAAACAAACGCGTGCTGCCCGGATCGCCCTGCCGCCCGGCGCGCCCTTGCAGCTGCCGGTCGATGCGCGGCGAGTCGTGCATCTCGGTCAAAATCACATGCAAGCCGCCCGCCGCCGCCACGCCTTGGCCCAGCCGGATATCCGTGCCGCGCCCGGCCATATTCGTCGCCACCGTGATCGAGCGGGGATCGCCCGCCAGATGAATGATCGCCGCCTCTTCCGCGTGCCGGTGCGCGTTGAGCAGGGCGAAGCTGAGAAACTTTTTGCTCAACAACTGCCCCAGGTGCTCGCTCGCCGCCACGCTCCGCGTGCCCACCAGAATCGCCCGACCCTCGGCGTGCAGGCGCTCGATCTCCGCGACCACCGCCGCCCACTTTTCGTCCGCCGTGGCGTAGTAGCGCGAGGCCCACGCAGCGCGCCGGTTGGGCCGGTTCGGCGGCACCACCACCATCGGGCGTTCATACACCCGCCAAAACTCCGGAGCCGCCTCCGCCGCCGTGCCCGTGATGCCCGACAGGTGACGAAACAGCCGGAAAAACCGCTGAAAACTCAGCCGCGCCAGCGACTCGTTGGGCGGCGTGATCTCCACGCCCTCCTTTGCCTCCACCGCCTGGTGCAAACCCAGCCGCCACGAACGCCCGGGCATCAGACGACCGGTCGATTCGTCCACGATCACCACCTTGCCGTCCACCACCACATACTGCTTGTCGCGCAGGAAAAAATGCCGCGCCTGCAAGGCCTGCACCACCAGCACTCCGATCCACGCCGGTTGGTGAAACCGCCCCGGCCCCGCCTGCGCGCACCACGCCGCGATCTTTGCCCGGCCCGCATCGGTCAGGCGCGTCTCTTTGTGCCGTGTATCCAGTTCGTAATGCTCGCCGGGCAGCAACCCGGACGCGATCGAATCCGCCGAGCGGCACACCGCCACCAGCGCCGCGTCCTCCTGCGGACGGCTGATGATCAGGGGCGTCACCGCCTCGTCGATCAACTGGTTGTCCGCCTCATCCACGATCGCGGTGTGCAGCCCGCGCTGCACCACGTTGGTCTCCGCCGCCGCGCCACCTGCGCCCCGGATCAAGCGCGCCACGGTGCGCCGACCCGGATCGGCCAGCGGCCCGAGCACGATGCGGTCGCGCAGAAAATCCGCCACCAGCTCCTTGCTCGTGGTATAAACCACGCCTGCCGCATAGGCCGCCCGCCGCTCGACCGGTCCGAGGGTCGAGGTCACCGCCGCCACCGTCACCCCACACGCCGCGTAGAGCGGCTGCATCGTCTCCGCGTCGCGCCCCGCCAGATAGTCATTGGCCGTCACCACGTGCAGCGGACGCCCGCGCCAGGCCATGAGCGCCGCCGCCAGCCCGATGGTGAGGGTTTTGCCCTCGCCCGTGGCCATCTCCACCAGCCGGGCCTGCGCCAAGCCCAGCGCGCCCATCAGCTGCACCGGATAAGGCCGCAGACGCAGGCTGCGATGAGCCAGCTCCGCCACCACCGGCAACGCTTCGCTAAAAACCGCCGTCAAATCCTCCGCGCCCGCCCGCCGCAGGGTAGCTCGCGCCTGCTGCATGCGCGCCCGTAATTCGCCGTCACTGAGCTCGCGCAGCAACTCCGCCTCGGCGTGCAGCCGCCGCGCCTCCAGCAACAGCTCCGCGCCGTGGCTGCGCCGCCGTTTCCACATTCCGTGGGCGCGATGCACCCAAGCGTCCAGACCCTTGGGCAACTTTTCCCGCGCCGGGATTTCCGTGCGGCGAACTTCAGTCAGGGGTGCGGCCATGATCGGGTGAGTTTTAAGCGATTATAAATAGTCTGAAACGCACTCGCGCCTCACAGCTGGTAACGGGTCTGCAAGAGCTGGCGGAAATCGCGCGCCCACTGCACCAGCAGCGGCGTCCATGGCCGGGCGAAACGCATCGCCCCCACCCGCCCCTGCCAGAGCAAGGGGCCCTCGCCCGCGTCCACGTCGGCGGCCGACACCCGCCCGACCACGAGGAAAAACGGCTGGTCCGCGCGCAATCCGCGCGAATCGTCCTCACGGGTGCGCACCGGGCCCTGCGCCTGCCAGCCCAGCGCCGGACTGGGCAACTGCTCCTGACGGCCCGGCACCACCCGCCACTCCGTCACCGCCGCATCGCGACCCGACGAACCCGGGAAACGCACCTCCGCGCCTTCCTTGGCCGCGCCGAACAAGGCGCTGGCATCCTCCTGCCCGACCACCGCGAAAAACTCCCACTCCGGCCCAGGCCCCACGATCTCGCCCAGCCGGGTGCCGCGCGCCACGTGCATGCCCGCCCAGTCCTCGGTGCGCAGCGCCACCCAGCGCCCCGCCGCCGGCGCGCCCAGCGCCAGCGCGGTCTGGTCCGTCTCCAGACGCCGCACCGCCGTCTCCGCCGCCTCGCGACGCAGCCGCATCGGCTCGATGCCCGCCGCCAGAGCGGACAGCATCTGACGCTCGCGCGCCTCCACCTGGGCCAGCTCCGCCCGCGCCGCCGCCAGTTGCAGCACAAGCTCGGGACTTTCCAGCCGCACCAATTCCTGCGCCTCGGTCACCGTGCTGTCGCTCGGCGTCTTCAAATCCCTCACCCAACCCGACACCGGCGCGTAAACATCCGCCGAGCCCGCCGCCCGCACCACGCCCGGCGCCCGGAAGTGATACGGCATCGGCACCAAGGCCAGAAACCCGAGCACCACCGCCGCGCCGCCGCCCGCCAGCGCCCAGGCGCGTTTGCGGCTGCGCTCGATACGCGGCTCGTTGCCCAGATATTTAAACGCCTTCACCGCCGGCAGGATAAACGCCCCCGCCATGGTCAGCGCCGCCGCCAGCAGACCGAGACCGAAGTATTGGTCCGCCACGAACAGGATGATGGAAACCGTCACCACCATGCGGTACACGTAGCTCGCCACGCCAAACACCGTCAGCCCGGTGGCCTCCGCGGGGGTGCGCGCCGGACTTTCCAGCGTGTTCACTTTCAAAGCGTGGCGCTCCCACAGGTGCAGCCACTGACGCGAGGAACGCGCCTGCAAATTGGGCGTATCGGTTAAATCCGACAAAATATAGTAGCCGTCGAAACGCAGCAGCGGATTCAAGTTGAACACCAGGGTGGAAAGCGAGGCGACGACCATGGTGTTGTAGGCGAGGCTGTTGAGCGTGCCCGGCGCGGTCCACGCCCAGACGAAAGCGGCCAGCGAGGCGTAGGCCAGCTCGGGGATCATGCCCGCCGCGCCCACCACCACGCGTTTCCAACGCTCGGGAAAAGCCCACGCCGCCGTCGCGTCCACGTAGGGCACCGGGGTAAAAACCAGCAGGGTCACGCCCATCGCGTGCACCTCGCCGCCGAAGGCCTTGACCGCGAAGGCGTGGCCAAACTCGTGGATGAGCTTGGCCATGGTAAAGGCCGCGTAGAGCAGAAGCAGGTTGCCCGGCGCCAGCACCGCCTGGGATTGGTCTATCGCCCGGCTCCACTGGCCGGCCACCGTGGTCAAACCCGCGAGCAGCAGAACGCCCCAGGCCGCCACCGCCCCGCGCGTGGCCAGCCAGCTGATCGAGGGCCAGACCTTGCTCAGCCAGCGGTCGGGATCAAGTAATCGGATACGCAGGAAAAAGATACCGAAAAGCTGCGCGGCCATCTCCTGTTTGCGGCGTTTTTCATGGCGGGCAAACAGACGCGCGGTATCCGCCGAGGTGTCGCTCATCAGCAGGTTCGCCTGATAAAGCTGGGCCAGCAAAGCCACCACCTCGCCCTGGCCGGGCGCGGTCTCGGGGGTGCGTTGCACGCAGCCCAGCCAGATCTCCTCCACCGTGCGGGTGCCATCCAGCCGGGCGATGAAATCGTAGGCCTCGGAACGGAAGCGAAAAAACGCGTTGGTGAACCCGTCCTGCGCCACATGCCAGCGCTCGCCCCGGTAGGTCTGCCGGTGTATGGCCACGGAGGGCCGCAGCTTCAGGCGCTGCCCGGCGACACGGTGCCAGGATTCCGAAAAGATGGCGCGTTGGGCATCACTCATGGGGAAAAACCGAAAAACAAAAGGGCTGAGGGAAAAACAGGTGGGGAAACGTGATTAACACGCCGCTCACCACCACAGTTTCAGACGCAGGAAATCGACCAGCCGGTGGGTCGCGATCCACGCCAGGGTGCGGCGCTGGCTCTCCACCTTGGCCACGCCGCTCATGCCCGGCCGCAGCCAGTCCGCGCTCCGGTCCAGCTTGCCCGTGACCACGAACACGCTGCCCTCGCGCTCCACTTGCGCGGCAGGCTCGATGCGCTCCACCGCCACGCCGAACGTATCCTCGGGCCGGGTGGTAAAGGCCACCTCGGCGCTGCGGCTGCCCGCGATCAGATCCACGTCGCGCTCCGGCACACGCATCTCCACGTAGAGGCCCTCCAGCTTGGAAACCTTCATGAGCACGTCGCCGATTTTAACCGGCGCGCCGATGCGCTCGCGCAAATCGCCCTCGACCACCACGCCATCGAAAGGCGCGCGCATCTCGGCCCGGCCGAGACGATAATCCACCAGATCAAGCCGCGCCTGCGCCTGCGCCAGGGCCGCGCGCGCGGCCCGCAGATCGGCCAGCTTTTTGTCCGCCTCGGCTTTTTCCGCCTCGCTGGCGAAACGCTGGCGCTCGGCCGCCGCCGCCGCCCGCTCCACCAGCAGATCACTGGTGTCGAGCTTGAGCAGCAAGTCGCCCTTGCGCACCAAGTCGCCCGGACGGACCGAAACCGACCCCAGGTAGCCTTCGTAGGGCGCCGGCAAGTGCAGCAGCTCGTCCGCCCGCACGATGAAGTTCGCATTTACCCGATACGGCAACGGCACCAGCAGGCTGAAGCCCGCCACCGCCACGCCGACGATCGCGGCCGTTTTCAACCAAGTCTGTTTGGGCCCGAGGAAATTCCCCAGCCACTCGCGCGTCTCCGCCGCCCAGCGCGCCCCGAACCAGCGGTCGTTGCGGTTAAGGTCGTCCAGCCGGCGCGCCACCTGATCGGCCACCACACGCAGGGCGAGCGCATCGGCCTCGGTAAACAACCCGGCCTCGGTGCCGCGTTCCAGCGTCAGCACTCCGCGCACTTCGCCCGCCACGCGAACCGGCACCGAAAGCAGCGCCGGCACCAGCTCGCGCGCGGCATAGACTTCGTGGTCGCGCAGCACCGCGTCCGTCTCCGGCCAGGCCGGCCAGGACAACTCTTCGTCCTGCTCGGCCGCCTCCTCCATCGCCGCTTCCAGGCGCTGCACCACCTCCATGCGACGCTCAAATTTGTCCGTGCCGCTGACCGCCTTCACCCGGATGACCGCGCCATCGCGCCAGCCGAGGCTCACGCGGGAGCAGCGGTGGCGCGCCGCCAGCTCGTTTACCAAGGCCATGCTCACGCTCAGGAAACGCGTGTGCACGTTGGTCGCCGCCAGCACTTCCAGCGCCGCCGCGTAGTCGGCCACCTCGCGCTTGGCCCGTTCGAGCTGCCGCTGGCGTTGATAAAGCAGCGGCGTATCCGCCGCCAGGCGCAGCACCGCGCCCGCCGCCGCCAGCCGCTCGCGCGTGCCCGGCTGCACCGCCGCCGCCAGCAGACACACCTCGCCCTCACGCCCGCCGCTGGCCAGCGCCAGCAGGATCAGACCGGCGTTAAACTCGTGTCCCGCCGCGCCCGGAGCCGCCGCGATGCCCTCGCGCCGCGCCTGCTCGGCCAGCGCCTCAAAGGCCGGACCGCCCATCGCGGCCGGAAAGGTGCGCGCATCCGGCCAGCCCGCCACCAGCCGCCAATCAGTCGTGCCCGGCGTGCGCAACAACACCCGCGCGCCCGCCGCCTCGGCGAGTTGCCCGCAGGTCCGCGCAAACAGCGGCCAGAACTCGCGCGGCGGACCCGCGAACAGGCGGCAGGCTTCGAGTCGGGCGAGGGCGTCGGAGAGCGAAACGCCGGAAGGGAGCAGATCTTGCATACGATTCGAGTGGGGCAAAAAAAACGGGTGAGCCGGTTTAACTGAGGCCCGTCCCCTTCGTGCTCAACCCTTTCTTTGCCTTTTGCGCCAACTCCCCGCCGGCTTCGTGACACTCCGGTTACGCGTTTTTTGTATTTGCCAGTGATCGCCCCGACTGCGTCCGCTACCCGCCCGCGTTCGACGCCCTAAACCCTGTCTTCTATGTTTCTGTCCCGCCTTGTCCTGTGTTCCCTGGTCGCCAGCACCGCGCTCCCTCTCGCGGCCCAAACCACGCCCGACGCCAGCCCGGCCCAGACCCAGCCTTCCGCTGCCGTTCCGACCATGGACCTGCACGCGCTGCTAATCGCCGCGCTCAACACCAATCTTGAAATCAAGGCCAAGCGCATCGACCCCCAGATCGGCGAATACCGCGTGAGCGGCGCCTGGGGTGCCTTTGATCCGTCGTGGGTCGCCGGCTACAGTTACATCACCAGCGAGCGCGCCCAAAACTACTCCAACAGCTCCATGACCGAGGCCGTGGCCGGCGGTCGCTATGCCAGCATCTACGAGGAAGACATCAACCGCACCCAGACCGGCCTGGTCGGCAAACTCCCCACCGGCACCCAATACGAACTGCTCACCGGCACCGACCGCGCGGACAACACCACCATCCGCCGCCCCGGCACCAACGTCTTCGGCGTTCAGATGACGCCGAATCCGCTCTACACCCCGGAATACACCTCCAACACCACCCTCACCATCACCCAGCCCTTGCTCAAAGACTTCGGCTTCAAAGCCAACCTCGCCGAAGTCCGCCTGCAAAAAGCCGCCACCCAGATCGCCCGCCACGAGCTCGAAACCACCGTGCAACGCGTGCTGCGCGATGTCACCGTGGCCGCCCTCGAAATGGCCTTCGGCCAGGAAAACATCCGTGTTAAACAGGAAGCCGTCGCCGTCGCCGAAGCCCTCGTGCGCGACAACCAGCGCCGCTTCGACGAAGGCCGCATGGCCCCCATCGACGTCACCCAGGCCCAGGCCCGCCTGGCCGAAGCCCGCGAAGAACTGCTGCTCTCGCAAAACTTCCTCGCCGGCCGCCGCAACACCCTGCGCGAGATCACCCGCGACAACTTCGACGACTCCTCGGCCGACTTCCTCGTCGAACCGGGCATCGTCGCCGCCCAGCCCTTCGGCGCCGACCGCGACCGCGCCCTCGTTGTCCTCTTCGAACGCAACCCCGCCTACCTCGCCGCCGTCGCCACCACCAAGAGCGAAAACATCCGCGTGGCCTACGCCCAAAACCAACGTTACCCGCGCGTGGACCTCAAGGCCTCCATCGGCTACATGGGCATGGATAACGGCTTCTTCGACGCCTACCGCGACTACGACAACCGAGACCAACCCAACCTCAGCGTCGGCATCGTGGTCAACGTGCCCATCGGCGACCGCACCGGCAAAGCCCGCCTCGCCGAAGCCCGCGGCCGCAAAGCCCAGTCCCTCTTTAACCTCAAGCGCACCGAGATCACCCTGCTCAGCGCCTTCGACAACGCCCTGCGCGAGATCACCAACTCCGAACAACGCAACCTGCTCGTGGCCGACACCGTGCGCCTCGCCCGCAACGCCGTCGAAGTCGAGACCAAGCGCCTCGCCTCCGGCATGACCACCAGCTACAACGTCGCCCAGGCTCAGCGCGATTTCAGCTCCGCCCGCTCCCGCGAACTCGCCGCCCTGGTGGACCTGAACAAAGCCATCATCCAATACCACTTCGTCGTCGGCACCCTCCCCGACCACCTCCGCATCGACCTCGCCGCCAACTAAGCCACCCTGCCTGATTCTAATTTATTAAAACGAGATTTGACCGCAAAAAGTCGCAGAAGTCGCAAAAAATGAATGCTTTGTTTTGCGCGTTTTGAGCCTTTTTTCGGCCATTTCCAGGTATTTCCGCCGTAATGTTTCCAAGTTAACAAAATAGAACTAAGCCCTCCCGTCATTGGTCATTGGTCATTTCCGCTCCCGCCTCCCTGCTCCCCGCTCCCTCCATGCGCCTCCGCCTCTCCCCCCACGCCCTTGCCGCCGTTCTCGCCGCCAGCGCCGCCGCCCTTTCCGCCGCCGCCATCGAATACCCCGGCCTGGTGCTGCCCTTGAAAGAGGTCGTGGTCTCGGCCCCGGTGCAGGCCCGCATCGAACGCCTCGCGGTCAAAGAGGGCGACCGCGTGAAGGCGGGCGATACCCTCGCCCAGCTCTATTCCCGTATCGAAGAGCTGGACACCCAACGCACCAAGGCCGCGCTGGAGAAACGTGAATTCGACTACAAAGGCTCCAAGAACCTCTCGGCCGACAGCATCATTTCCCAAGACGAGGCCCTGAAAGCCAAGATCGAGCTCGACCTCGCCCGCCTGCAACACGAGCAAGCCGCCGAAGTGCTGGCCCAGCGCACCATCAAGGCCCCGCTCGACGGCATCGTGGTCGAGAAACACCAGGAAGCGGGCGAGACCGTGGCCGCCTCCCAGCCCTTGTTTCGCCTGGTGGATATTTCCCGCCTCTACGTGCAATTCTACGTGCGGGCCGAGGATGCCGGGGCGCTCCGCCTGGGAGAGACCATGGAAGTGCGCTGCCCGGTGGCGGACGCGACCCGGGTTTTCCCCGGCAAGGTGGATTTCGTGGACCCCCGCGTGGACGCCGCCAGCGGCCTGATGCGCGTCAAAGTCCTTTTGGACAACGCCGACGCCGCCCTGAAACCCGGCCTCCGCGCCACCGTCGCGATTCCGGGGCGGTAAAGTCGGGCCTGAAGCCGAAAACTCAAGGGATGGCGACAAACGGAATTTTCGACGTGGCGGGCTGATGGCGTCGCCTCCCAACCGCGCGCCAGAGTTTATCTATGAAGTCCACGGGGGGCTACATCGGGACGTGAAGGCAATTGTTTGAGGTTGGAGCCCCGGTTTTCCGGTGATCAAGCACTGGAATGGATATGCGTGCTTTCGATAAAAGCGGAGGAGAAAGACGCACCGGATAACGCGCCTCGGTGGCAAATCCTCGGGTCAGGTGCCCACGAAACTAAACCCTTCACTAATTGCTGCCGGAGGGCTGTTTATGTTGGGATTTATCGCCGGTTACGATTTTGCGCAGGGGGAGAAAGGCGAAGATCAATTCGCGACGGGCGCGAACGCGTTTCGGTTCACGTGAGATGACGCTCATTGCCGCGAGCACGTTGAGATCTCGCTGGACCGTCTTCGGCGTTTTATTGGCATAAGCTTTCGCGAGACGCGGAGTGAGCTCGGTGATCTCGCCGATATTTACCCAGTCGTTGCGCATGCCAAGATCGAGGGCTAGGTGCCGCTGACGGGTGTCGCTCGCGCTGGTTTTGCTTTGGAAAAGCTCGTGGATGTAATTGCGCCAGACGATATCCCACTGCTGCTCCCAAACGAAAGTGAGTTGAGCGCGCAACCCGTCCACTAATCCACGCACCGCGTAGCGCAAAAAGGGCAATAAGTCACCGCCCGATTTACTCGCGGCATCAAGTTGGCGATAATACTCGGGACGGGTTTCGTTGTAATGATTGCTTAACAGATGTGCCGCCGGCGAGGGCATGCCCGCCGCCAAAAGAATGTGGAACTCGATCAGACGTGCCGTGCGGCCGTTGCCGTCGCCGAAGGGGTGAATCCAAGCGAGATAAACGTGGGCCAGCACGGACCGAATGATTGCGTAAACCAGCTCAAGCCCTTCCTTAGCTGCGAAATCATCGCCCGCGAGCCACTCGCAAAGACGGTCCACCAGATACGGGCAATCTTCAGCTGGTGCGCCGCGATAAACATTCCCGACCAGCACCGAGTGATGGCGGTATTCGCCGGGCGTCACGTCTTCGCCGGGTGGCAGATTTTGTAACACCTGACTGTTATAGGCGCGAATGAGTTCGCCGTTTAGCGCGGGCAACCCTCCTTCCTGCAACTGTCGGCTGATCTGGTTGCAGGCAGTGATGATGTTTTCGACCTCCTGCTTCTGGTATTCCTTGGACGGGGGGACTTCGAGCCTGCCTTCGACCGCTCGCAAGACCTCGGACTCCGAAAGGGTGTTTCCTTCGATAGCGGTGGTCGCGGCCGCACCTTTGGCGAGGTAGAGTTGATGCAGCTTTTCGGCGGTCGCGGGGCGCAGGGGCACTCGCGCCAGATGCTCACACTTGGAGGCGGCCTCCCCCAAGCACAGCCAGAATTCCGGGCCCACTTCTGCCAGATTTATTCGGAAGCGAATCCAAGGGTGTGTCTTCTCAAATGTCCGCATTTATGTCCACATAGACTCACACATTGTTTTATTTCAAGCAACGAGTTACGCGCCATACGCATCATTTTTGTCCAAAAAAATGTCCACCCATATGCCCCTGAGTAAGCACGGTGCAATGTATTGGATCAAGCGGTGCTCCAGGCGCGAGCGAGAGGGCGGGCGATTTTAGTCCCAAAGGCAGGGATCAAAAATCGCCCCAAACCCATTAACCTATGTGCCATCATGCTCTTCGTGTGCTATCCCAAAAAATAAAGGCGGCCCGCGAGGGCCGCCTTAAAACACCACCTACGATGCATACGCATGTTCAGTAGTTCACCAGGAACCCAAAACACCCGGCGGTCATGGGCAAGACGGGGTTTGTAAGGGGCTGCCAAATTTTGTCTTCGCCTGGGTTTTAGGCAGCAGGGGGATTCAGGCAGGTCTCAAACAACTGTGAGGGGGTTTTGAAACGGAGTGGGAGACTTTCGACCATTTGGCACACCGGATAACGCGCCACGGCGGCCGGTCTTCGGGTCATGTGCCCCCGAAAATTAACCTATCCTTAATGGCGGCCTCGACCAAACAACCTCGATTTTGAGAACCCTTTCGCTTGGCTTCGGAGGAAGGAGAGATTTGGGTCTAACCGTGGTTCAGCTCGCTCCCAATCCGATAAAGTTGCAGCCGGCCTATCCGCTGGCTGAGGCGGCGCGCATTCTTGGCACGAACCCTTCCTCGCTCAGGTCGTGGCTCCATGGCCGCGAATTTTCGACCAAGACCGGCCGCAGGAAATCAGCCCCCGCGCTTCCCGCGACTCAACAGCCCGGTGCCCCCCTCTCGTTTATCGATCTGGTGGAGGCGCACATGCTGCTCGCGATCCGCAAGGGCTACGGGATTCCGCTTAAGCGGCTGCGCGACGCGATGGATTATCTGCGCGGCGAGGGCGGTAATCTGCTTTTCCTCGCCCACGAGAATTTCAAACACGACCGGCAGCATCTTTACGTCAAACAAGACGACTATCTGCTCTCGCTTTCGGAGCGTGGCCAGCACGTGAACCGCCATGTGATCGCCGAAGGCCTTAAGCAGATCGTCCACGGCGAGGATGGCTTCGCTGATCGGTTTTTCCCGCTCATTAAGGGCCAGGAGCAAAAGACCATCATGCTCTCGCCGTCTTTGGGGTTTGGTCGCCCGGTTCTGGCCCGTCGCGGCGTGTCCGTGCAGGCCATCACGCAGCGTTTTGAGGCCGGTGAACATGTGACCGATCTCGCGGCTGACTACGGCGTGACGGCTGCGGAGATCGAGGACGCTATACGCTGGACGACGCGGTATGCCGCCTGAGGCGTCTCGACCCACGGTATTCATCGACCGCAATTCCGGCGGGCGCTTGTTCAAAGCATTGATCAAGGCGGCAGGCATACCAGTGGTGCTGCACGACGAACGCTTTCCCGATACAACGGAAGACCACGACTGGCTGGCCAAGCTAGGCACGTCGGGCTGGCTGCTGGTGACCGGGGACGATGACACGACTCGCACGCCGCTATTTCTGCATCAACTGGCGGAGTCTCGGGCACACGTCTTTATGCTGCGGGGTCTCAACGGCGGGAGCCGCGAGGACAAAGCACGGTGCATCGTGGATGCCTATCCGAAGATGTGTGAGCTGGCGGCGAGTAACGAGCCGCCGACCTTTTGGCGCATCGGTAAGAAAGACGGCATCGCACGAGCTTTCGATTTCCGGGCGACGCTCAAAAAGATGAATCAAAGCAAGCGGCGGTAATAGTCAGGATTTGGGCACCGAAATAAACCTGCCCCTAAATTGCGGCCCTGTGCTCATAGTTTGGCTATGGCGCTTTTTATCGCGGCCAGATCCTTGCCGGCAGGCATGACGAACAAACATTTCCCTCCGCTTCGCGATGCCCAAACTGCACCCACCGCCGCTTTTTCCTTAGCTTCGTCGGCGGTCACCAAGTGTGCGCCCTTGTATTCAACCGCCAAAATACGGCCATCCGTGAGCAGGCATACAAAATCGGGGTAAAAGTTCGCAGTCGAACGGCGGAGCCAAAACGGCCCTTTTTTGCTTAGGTTTCGCACCCAAGTTTTCACTTCGGAAAGACCGTCTAAATACACTGCGCACTCAAACTCTTCGCCGTTGCTGTGTAATTCACCCGGTGCCGGAGCGTAGTAGTGCTTCGTGAACTTGTGGCCACCGTCGTAAAGCCAGCTTGGTTCGTAACGTGTGGTGGCGAGATCGAGCGTGACCTCGTCACTTACGGTTAGTTCCGATTCGGGAAGAAGCAGCGATTGAAACGCCGCATGGCGTTCCGCCTCCCGGTGTTGGCGAATACGTTGGGCCAGCGCCTCGGCAAGACGGTGCCGGTCGAGGACCAATCCACCAATGTCGGTGAGTCCTCGGGCGGCGATGAGCCCGTTGATGGCTTTGCGCAAAAACAGGGCCGATTCCGTTCCGATGATTTCCCTTCGCTCCTCGGGATCACGGAACAGATTTTTATCCAGCCAGACGATCAGATGCTCAAAGCTCCAATCGCTACCACCAGTGAGCGCCATGACATGCTGATGCAGGCGACCGACGAAGTCTTTGTCGTCACCTTCCTCCAGCGTATCAGTTTTTTCAGTGCTCACGCGACCGCTCGTTTGGTCCACGTCAACTAAACCAAGTTCGCCGGTGGATCTTTTGGCGGGGTAGAGTACCTCGGAGAGCGAGGCATCGCGCTCACTTAAACGCCACGGCCTCTCTAGCAGGTGAGTCGCCTCAAACGGCTCCAGCAAATCACCTTGCCGAATGGCCAGCAGCGGAACGCGAAATACGATGCTTTGCTGCATTCCGTTCTGGTTTGTCGCGATCTTTCCGCCTGAACCCCAGGCTGCGACCTCCTCGGCCACGGCCGTTGCTGCCGCCGTGACTTGCGCCTGCATGGCCGGTTCCTTCACGCAGGAGACCGCCCATGCTTTTTCGGTTTCCGTGAGCGGAGCCTGCACGGTGAGGGTGCCTGCTTTTACGTCGAACGAGACTTTGCCAAGCAGGGCGGGGGCGTGGGCCGCCACTAGTGTCGTGTCGAAGTCTTCGGGATGGATGGCCACGACCACGGGTTGGGCAAGCAGTGGTAAGGTGCCGCCGCCTTCTCCGCCGGAGATAATAAGTTTTTCCGCCTCTGTGCCGGTGAAGCCGTGCAGCTCCAGCGCGCCTTTCAGCTCACCCAAGACTTCGGCCAGGGTGGGTGAAATAGAGAAAACGTAGGCTTCGTTGAGCGCAGGCTCCTTTTTGAAACTGGCCTTGGGCAAGCGTAGCACGCGGCCGACGATTTGCTCAATCGCGGTCGCGGAACGAGTCTCCTGCAAGCTGCACAACACATAGGCGAAGGGGCAGTCCCAGCCTTCTCGGAGTTTCTGCACCGTGAGGATGTAGCGCACGGGGCAATCTGGTGCGGCGAGGTCGCGCACGTCCTTTAGCTCATCAAGCTTGGCGGTGCAGATTTTGATCTCGGTGGCCGGGATACCGTGTTCGGTTTCGAGGTGCTTCCTCAGTTCGACGGTGTGGTCCACGTCGCGGGCTTGGATGAGCGCGATGGGGCGGAGGTATTCGCCTGTAGCCTGTCCTTCGCGACCGGCGATGGTTTCGAGATCTTTGCGAAGGGTAAGCGCCTCGGCCAGCAGACGGGCCCATTCGCCGGCCGGACGGGTGACCACGCGGATGGGGAGCTTGATCATCGCCGCCGCCTTGAGCTCGGCGGCGGACACTCGGTGCAGCACGTTGGACGGGGCTTTCTCCCGATCCGGCGTGGCGGTAAATTCAAGAATGCAGGACGGCTGAAGCTTGCCGAGGGTGGTGAACGAAAGCGGGGTGCGGACGTTGTGCGCCTCGTCCACGATCACGATGGGGCGGCGCAGGCGGAGCACGTTTTCAAGCGAGCGAGCGGGTTTCCCGTCCGGGCCTTTTTCGAGGCTGGCCACGCGGTCGGGTGGGACGACGCGGAAGTGCTCGTCGAGCTGGCCGTTCATCGGGTCAAAGACTTTACGCCCGGTGGTATCGTCCACGCGGAATCCCTGGATGGTGGCGACAATTACGACAGTGGTACCGTCGAGCGTGGCGGGGGTGACGCGCAGAGCCTCTTCGATGGTTAAAACTTCAACCGCGCCGACACCGGGGCTGGCCGCGCCGTCGCCGCGTTCCAGCGCGTGGCGATAGGGGTGACGCGGGTTTTTGAGGGCCGCGAGGGTCTGATCCAGGATCGGGTTGCTGGGTACGAACCACAGCACGACGGCGCGCTCGCCGCGTTGGTAATCCTTCACGGCGCTGCCGATGGCATGAGCCGCGAGGAGCGTTTTGCCGCCGCCAGTGGGCACACGCAGACAGACATACGGCATGACGCCCGCGAGACCAGGAATCTGGACCGGAATGTAGGGCACTGCTTTCGCCGCATTGGCCGCGACGATCTTCTCGAAGGGGTTGCGTGGATCGCCGGTGCGCGCGACTTCGCGCAGGTATTCGCGCAGAGTGCCGAGGATGCGGGTCTGGTAGCCTTTGAGCGCGAGGTTCATGAAGTGGTGATTTCGTAGGGCGTCTGACGGAAGGTGATTTGTTCGGCGCGCAGCCGGTCTTCGCCGAGGAGGCAGCCGTAGGCGTAGATGACCTTGGGGCCGGAGTGGGGCGGGAGTCGGGCAAGGATGGCGCGAGTGAGCACGTTGCCGCCGTCGCGCGACTTATCGCCGAGGATGCCGTTGAAGAGCAGGTAAACGCCGGTGCCGTTGTACACACCGACGAGCGGGGTGTTGGGCACGCGCTCGCGCGGAAGGGGCTCGCCAGTCTCGGTGAAATAAACGTGTCGGGCCAGCTGGGCGAAACGCACGTCGGGATTGATTACGCCGACTGCAGAGAAAAGCGGGGCGTCGAGCCGACAGTAGCGGAAGCCGCCCCCGAGGCCGGAAACGGCTTCGCCTTTCGCATTGGTGTAGCCGGTGGCGACGCGGCGAATACGCTCGGCGGTGACGTCCTTGGCGATGGCGGGCTCCATCTCGATGCCAATGAAGCGGCGCGGCGGCTGGTCGGGCTGGTCGGCGTTGAGCTTAAGCACGGCATGGGCGGTGGCACCTGAGCCCATGAAGGAGTCCAAAATTAAATCTCCTGCGGAGCTGGCGATTTGAAGGATGCGCTCAACGAGTTTTACAGGCTTCGGAGTGGGAAACGCTGCTTCTCCTTGGAATATATTCTTTAGATCTAAGCTCGCCTCCTTGGCGGTTCCAAACTCGGCATGATTCCACCATGTAGATGGCGTTAGTCCCCGTGTAATTTCTTCACGGAACTTCTTTAGCATTGGCCGCCCGTTTCCGTCTTTGCCAAAGGTGATACGCCCATCTGCGAGCCATGCGTTGAATTGAGCTTCGTTGCATCGCCAATATCGGCCAGTCGGTGGTGTGAATTGTTTCCCAGTGGGCCCTGTTATCTGGAATTGGCCAGCGGCGTAAAATTTGCCTGCCGAAAGATTTTCCGGCTTCCACGGGCCACGTTTATCACCATCGAGATTCTTGAATTTCGCCAGCTGATCCTCTGTTCGACCTACTTTACCGACTGTGGCTGAATTGAAATTCCTCCCATAAATAAGGATGTAATCGGTTGTTTCTGAGATGTGCTTGGCGGTTTGGTTGGCAGTGTAAGAAGTTTCCCATGCCGCAATTGCAATGCGGTTATCCCGACCAAAAGTTTCGTCCAGTAGCAGGCAAAGATGCCCAAGTTCATCAGTTCCAATGGCCACGAAAATCAAGCCGTCCTCGCGCAGAAACTGTTTCAGTAGTTGGAGACGGGGATACATCATGCAGAGCCATTTGTCGTGGCGGGAGAGGTCCTCGGCCTCTTTGCCGACGGTTTCGCCGAGCCACTTTTGGATGAGCGGGCTGTTGACGGCGTCGTTGTAAACCCAGCCCTCGTTGCCGGTGTTGTAGGGCGGGTCGATAAAGATGCATTTAACCTGCCCGGCGTAGTAGGGCAGGAGGGCCTTGAGCGCGTGGAGATTGTCGCCCTCAACGAGGAGATTCCCGGAGCCTGGGTCGCCGCAGCCTAGTTCGGGCACGTCACGGAGCAAGCGATAGGGAACTTCGCGGTGGTGGTTAACGACGGCGTCTTTGCCGATCCAGTTTAGGGTGGGCATGGCGGGTCAGCTGGTTTGGCCGTCGGTGCGGCGGTTGAAGTGTTCGAGGGCGGCGGCGAAGGGCGCCTCCAGGTCCATTTGCGGGTCAGCGGTGGGGGCAAGGCGCTTGATGCCCGCGAACAGGAAACACATGAGTTGCAAGCCGCTGAACTGTTCACCGGGGAGGGCGCGGAGGGTGTATTTTTTATCCGCGCTGGCGTAGTCCAGGCCTTCCTCGCCGATGCGGGAGGCTTCCACGGTCAGGGCGTGAATCTCCTCCGTGCTCATGGCGGTAAAACGCTTCAGCGCATCGAGCAGGAACCAGACGGCGGCGGGGTGTTTGGCGCGGAGAAGCTCGGGGTTGCTCGTGCCTTCTAGCGTGAGGTCGGGCTCTTCGACACGGCTAGGAAAGGGTGTCTCAGCCGCGCTATCGGTCACGCTGGCGGCGGGGCCGGGGTCGGGCTTCCACGTGAACCAGGCGCGCACGCCAAGGACTTCGGCAAACTCGTCCACCCACGTGTATTCGGCGGCGGGCGTCCAGGTGGCGGCGAGTTCCTGCCAGCGGGTCCAGAGGCGGCGGGAGGTGGCGGCGGTGTCGAGGGCGGCGTAGGGCGCGAAGGTGTCGGTCGCGCCGCCGCTGAGGTCGTCGAGGAAAAGGGCGGCGAGTCCGTTGAGCGTGCAGGCGATGCGGAAGATTTTCGGCGGGGTGATCTTGCGAATCTCGGGGCGCAGGGTGGCTTCGGCGGCTTCTTGCGCGAGGCGTTGCAGCGAGAGCAGCTGGATGGCGCGCAGCGCGGAGCGGGTGGCGTGGAGGCGGCGCTCGATAAGGAGATCGAGCGGAATATTGAAAACCAGTCCGCAGGTGCCGGCTACGAGTTCGGCGGCGAGAGCGTCGGCTGTGTCGGGCCGCGGAAGGTGTTTCGCAATGCGCCGAATATCAGGCGCGAGGTCGGCGCGGGCGGCCGCCTGGGTGGCGGGGGTGGTGGCGAAGAAACGGTTGAGACCGAGCGCGCGGGGGGGGGGGGGGGTCTTGCGGACATAGGGAAATGCGGTGGCGCGCTCGACCGTGTTTCCACGCCATTTGGGCGCGGCCGGCGATTCCGGCGGGGAGTTTTTCCTCAACTATATCGATGGCGTGACCCGAAAGGGTTTCCACCTCGACGCGAAGGGCCTGGGTGGCTTTGAAGGCGTCGGATTCCTGCTGAACGGCCAAGACGGTCTGGGCTTCGAGGAAGAGGCGGCGGGCCTGGGTGAATACGGGCTGATCGCGCGCATCGGCGGCCAGAGCGTGGGCGAACAGGCCGCGCAGGGTGAGGTCGGTGTCGGCGGGGCGGCCGGCCTTATGTTCGGCGCTGGCCTTGCCGAGCCAGGCATTGGGGAAGGAGGGGTGGAGGCGGGTGGCCTCGGTAAAGTGGGCGAGCCCGGAGGCGGTTTCACCCAAGGCCATTTCGGCGGCGGCGAGGCCGTTGAGCGCCCAGGCGTCGCCGGGTTTGAGTTCAAGGGCGCGAAGTTGGAAACGCTTGGCCAGCGCGGGCTGTTCGAGACGGGAGTAAACATTGCCCAGAATCACGAAGCTCCAGGCGTCGTCGGGGGCGAGTTTGAGCGCGTCGATCAGGGCGTCTTTGGCGGCGTCGAGGCGGCCGAGCTCCATGAGGCACATGGCGAATTCGCGGTGGGCGGCGGCGAGCGAGGGCTGGAGTTGCAGGACGCGTTGGTAGAGCTCGGCGGCGCGGGCGAAATCGCCTTCGCGGGCGCGTTTGGCGGCGCGCTCGGCAAGGCGCCCGGCCTCGTCGGTTTTGGCGGCTTGGGGTGGCTGCACCTCGATACGAACGTGGTCGCCAGCCAGCGAAACCGTAACCGGCCCAAGGAAGGCAAAGTGTTCACGCAAACGCGCGGTGATCTGGTCGGCCGGGCCGGCGAGGTTCAGGCCGGGGACCAGCAAGCCGAGATGAGAAAGAGGAATCGCCAAATGCATGAACGCGGGAACGGTGTTTTTCGTCCCAAGCCGAGGCAAGCATGCAGCGGGGAAGAAACGCAACCAGCACCAGCGAGCCTCAAGTCGCGGACAATATTAGCGGCGGCAAGTTCAGACGCGGGCGGGGTTTTGCCAAATGAGGCCGGGGAAGCGTTTAAATCCTTCGTCCGTGCTGATGAGGATGGCACCGTGTTCGATCGCGAGGGCGGCGAGCCAGGCGTCGTTGAGGTCGTTGCCGGAGAGGGAGAGGTCCGAAACGAGTTTCTTCAGGATCGCCCGGTGCGGTTTTCCCGCCGCCAGCCGGAGCGTGCCGGGATAGGCCCAGAGGTCTTCAGCCCAGAAGCTCAAGACCTGCCCGACGTCCAGTGCACCAACCTTCGGATGGGTGGCAATGCGCAGGAGGGAGGTTTCGACGAGCTCGGTGAGCCCGATTTCAGCCCCGGACTGAACACAATCCAGGAGCCATTGCCGGCAACTCGGATGGGCGGCGGAGTTTTTCCTCAATGCATGAATGAGCACATTGGAGTCCGGCAGGTAAAGTTTGCTCACGGGGTCGGGGGGAGGCCGAGTTTTTTGAGGTCGTGGGCCAATTGGTCCTCGTCGGCGAGGCGGCGCAGCTCCTCATCAGTCGGGCAAAAGCCGGGGCTTTCAAGGACGCGAAAAGAATAGGGCCCCGGAGCGGCGGGTTTGGTTCCAAGGCGCAGGCGGATGCCGTCCTCGACCAGGCGGGTGAGCGAAATACCTTGACGCGCCGCCTCGGCCTTGGCCGCGCGATAGAGGCGATCATCGAGCCGTAAGGTGGTTTGCATGAACAGAAAGGTGGTAGCGTGACAGATTTCTGTCAACAGACAGGCAAGCCCGTTTCTGGCAGCTACCTACCTCCCCCCTCAAGCCCCGATGCGCAGGGTCACGGGGCAGGTGAACTCGGTCAGGCCGGCCGAACCCAGCTCGCGGCCGAAGCCGGAGTGTTTGGTGCCGCCGAAGGGCAAGGACATATCCGAGCGCGGGATCGAGTTGATCGCCGCCACCCCGCAGGAAATCTCCGTCAGCAGGGTCTTTTTCGCGCGCTCTTCATCCTGGGTGTAAATCGCCGCACCGAGCGCGAAATCACTGCGATTGGCCAGCGCCACCGCCTCCTGCCAGCCGTCGTGGGCGCAGAGCACCACGATCGGGCCGAAAATCTCGTCGTCGAAGAGCTTCATGCCCGGACGCACGCCCGAAACCAGCGTGGCGGGATAAAACGCTCCCGTCAGCTCGGGCACGTAGCCGCCGCAATGCACCTTGGCACCTTTTAGTACCGCCTCCTGCACCACTTCATGGGCGCGGTCGCGCAGATCGAAACGCGCCATCGGCCCCAAATCCACCCCGGCGGCAAGCGGGTCGCCAAACTTGAGCTTGGTCAGGCGCTCCACCAGTCGCTCCGCCAGCGCGTACTTGACCGAGCGCGCCACGATCACGCGCTTGGGGCCGATGCAGCACTGGCCGTTGTTGCGCAGACGGGCCTTCACGATGTCGGCCGCCACTTGATCCAGATCGGCGTCCTCCATGATCAGCCATGGGTCGCTGCCCCCGAGTTCGAGCACGACTTTTTTAAGATGACGCCCCGCCGCCTCGGCCACCGCGCGACCCGCGACCACTCCCGCCGTCACCGACACGCCGCGAATGCGCGGATCGGCCACCAAACGCTCCACCCGGCCGGGTTCGACGTGGACCATGGAAAGCGCGCCCGCCGGCATGCCGGCGCGAACAAACAGATCCTCCAACGCGAGGGAACAGCGCGGCACATTCGGCGCGGGTTTTACCACCACGGTGTTGCCCGCCGCCAGATTCGGAATCGCGGTGCGAAACACCTGCCAAAACGGGAAACTCCAGGGCAACACCGCCAGGATTGGGCCAATGGGACAGCGCGCCACGAGGTGACGTCCGGCGCGGGTCTGCACTTCATCGTCCTTCAGCAACATCGGGGCAACCGCCGCGTAGTGGTCGCAAATACGGGCGCACTGGGCCAGCTCCTCCTCGGCTTCGTGGCGGGTTTTGCCCATCTCGCCCGAAATCATCGGGGCGAGCTCGTGCATTTCCAAACGCAGCAACTCGGCCAGGCGCAGAAACGGGGCGACGCGCTGCACCGGATTCAGGCGCGACCACTGTTCGTAGGTGCGCTGCGTGGCGGCCAGAATCCGATCCACCGCGACCGCGTCGTCGGTGAGGTAGGTGTCAAGCGGTGCGGCCGTCACGGGGTGACGCCAGACCGGGGCGGCTGCGGGCGCGGCGATCACAGGGAGCGGATTATTTCTTGGCGGCCGAAGGGGGAAGCGCGGCGAGCGATTCGACTTCGACCAGACCACCGCCGGGCAAGGCGACTACGGGGAGCACCGTAAGGGCGGGTTTGTGAGGATTCTTTTCCGTGCCGAACATGGCCGAATAAGCCTTCATCCAGCCCGCCACCGCAAGCCGGGGCTCCATATCCTTGGCCACGATGTAGGCGCGGATGTGGGCCACGTCGCCCAAGCCGCCGCCGAGCGAGGTGAGGCGGGTTTCCAAGGTCTGCAAACAGGCGGTCGCCTGCGCTTCCAAGCTGCCGGCGGCAGGCTCAACGATGCCCGCCATCCAGCCCAGCGCGGCGCGGGGAGAAACTACCACGACATCGCTGATCGGCTGGCCGGGGCGCGGGTAGGCTTTGAGGCGCGCATCCTCGGGCACCGCAGTGGCCGGATCTTTGGCCAAAGCATACATTTCCAGCGCGAGCGCCTCCTTGCGGTAGGCGTAGCCGGGAGCCGACATCACGGTGCGGGTGGGACGGTTGGGATTGGCGGCGTTGTTGAAGAATTTGCCGTATTCTTTGCCGAAGAGGGCGAAATTACTGCCGATGTTAACGCCCTTTTCGGGGAACATCATGGTGCGCACGAAAAACACGTCTTTGTAGTCGATGCCGGCGGTCGCGAGCATGGCCTCGCCGCGCTTGATCAGGGACGTGGACTGCTGCGCGGTCGTACCATAAGTCCAGGCCGCCTCGGGCAACTTGGGGTTGATGGGCGTGGCTTGCAGCGCGGAAGTCACGGCCAGCGCCTGACCACCCATGACGGCCTTGCCAGTGCTCATCTGAAACATCGGACGGCCGATCGAGCGCCACTCGGGGCGGGTCTCGACGCGGCGCAGACGCTCCTGGTTCAGCCAAGGGCGGGTGCCGGGGACGAGCGGACCACGGCCGGGAGGGAACGCGGCGATAAACTCGATCTCGGTCTGGTAGGCGGGCAGGAAGAGGCGGGCGATGCCGATCTTGGTGATGGCCGGCACATGGGGCTGGAGCGCGGTGCCGAAGAAATCGCGGAAAGCGCGGTCCGAAGACTCGAAGTCAGGCGGATTCTCGGCGTCGCCCACCACGTAGGCGCGCACGTGTACGACGTCGCGCAGGTTCAGGCCGACTTGCTCCAAGTCGTCGCGCAGATTGGTCAGCACGCTGTGGGTCTGCTGGAAGGTGTTGCCAAAGCGTTCTTCCTCAGGGAGCGAGCGCTGGGCGATCAGCTTGGAGCGCGGACGCGCGGTCACACCCCAGGTGAAGAAATACGAGGTGCCGGGCTGGGCCACCACCGACATGGGCTTAAGGTCGGTCTTGGCGATTTTAACGACTTTGAATTCGGGATGCTCGTGGACCACGGTCCAGGCGAGCCCGAACCAGAGCGCCAAAGCCGCTCCGAAAATGCCCCAGATGAGGCCGGGGCGATGGGATGAGTGAATGACGGACATGGCCGGAGATCCTCAGACCCCGTGGTTTTCTTCGGTGTAGGCTTTTTGACCGTGCTCGGCGAGGTCGAGACCTTCGATTTCCTCCGCCTCCGTCACCCGCACGCCCAAGGTCAGTTTGAGCAGCGAGAAGAGCGCGAAGCCGACCACGAACGCGATGAGCGCGTAGGAAAGGCCGCCGATCACCTGCCAGAGCAGTTTGCCGCTGCCCCAGATGCCCACCGCGACCGTGCCCCAGAGTCCGCAGACTGCGTGCACCGAAATCGCGCCCACGGGGTCGTCCACCTTGATCTTGTCGAAGAAAATGACCGACAACACCACGATCACGCCGCCAATGGCACCCGCGACCATGCCCCAGAGCGGCTCGATCGAGTCGGCCCCGCCGGTGATGCTGACCAGACCGGCGAGCACGCCGTTGAGCGCCATGGAGAGATCAGGCCGACGCAGGAGAATCTGGCTGATAATCATCGAGCTGAGCGCGCCGGTGCAGCCGGCGAGCGCGGTGACGACCAAGACGCGACCGATACGCTCAGGCTGGGCGTTCAGGACGGAGCCGCCGTTAAAGCCGAACCAGCCGAACCAGAGCAGGAAAACACCGATGGCGGCCAGCGGCATGCTGTGGCCCACGATGGGGCGGAGTTTGCCGTCGGGCAGGTATTTGCCGAGACGAGGCCCGAGCACCAGGACGGCGGCCAGCGCGGAGAACCCGCCGAAAACGTGCACCACCGAGGCACCGGCGAAGTCCACGAAACCGTGGCGGGCGAGCCAGCCGCCACCCCAGGTCCAGGAACCGGCGACCGGGAAACAGAGACCGACCATCACGGCGGTGTAGATCATGAAGGGCACCAGCTTCACGCGTTCGGCGACCGCGCCGGAGGCGATGGTGGCGGCGGTGGCGGCGAAGGTCGCCTTGAAGAGGAAGTCGGCCCAGTAGGTGATGTTCGCACCCGACTTGGTAGTCATGATTTCGAGGAACTTGGTCTTATCGACCCCGATCCAGCCTCCCAGGCGGATAATGCCGTTAAAAGTATCGGGCGGATACATCGTGCTGAAGCCGGTCAAGGCGTAGAGCACCATGCCGATGGAGAGAATGAAGACGTTTTTGTAGAGGATGTTGACCGCGTTCTTCGAGCGATTCAGGCCGGTCTCCAAACAGAGGAAACCGAGGTGCATGAGGATCATGAATCCGCAGCACACCAGCAGCCAGACGTTGCTGGCGGTGAAGAAGGAATACTCCTGGATGAGTTTATCCATGTATTCGTCGTAGGTTGCCTCGGTGGGGATGCGCGCGGCAACGGCTTGGGCCGAGACGACACCCGCCAAGAGCAGGAAGCCAATCGAGGCAAATGCGGTGCGGAGTTTGGCGGTGGTGATCATGGATTAGTTTTTCGAAGCGGTTTGAAACGAATAGATATACGCGACGAGGGACTCGATTTTGTCTTTCTCGAGCATGCCGTCCCAGGCCGGCATGCCCTTGTCGTTAAAGCCCTGAACGATGGTCTTCTCGATCTCGGACGGCAGGCCGCCGTGAAACCACGCCTGGTCAAACAGGTTGGAGGGCGAGGCGTCGGCCACACCGGGCAAAAGCGCGCCCGGCCGGCCATGGCAGCTGACGCAAAACATCTCGAAGTTTTCGCCGCCTAACTTAACCAGGTTCTTGTCCTTGGCCATGGCGGCCAGGACGGTGTTGCGATCGCCTCCGGCCGCCGCCACCGCAGCGGCACCTGAACCGGCGGCGACTTTGACAACGGCACCTTGTTTAACCGAGCCGGCGGAACGTTCCGGCTTTTTCGAGCAAGCGGAGCCCAGGCCCAACCCGCTGAGCAAAAGCACGAGGGCGGCCAAACGAGCGGGCCGCTGAAGGGAAAACCCCTGAGTCTGCATGACGTTAATAAAAAGGGGCTCAGGCGGCCGAGCGTTTATAGATGCTGTCCACCGCGAGACGCGCGGCCTCGAAGGCACCGGCCTGCCAGCCGCCGAGGTGACTGGCCCAGTCGGAAGCGATGTAGAAATTGCCATCCGGCTTCACCAGCAGCGGATAGAAGGTCTTGATCATCGCCTGCGGGAAGTGCGCGAGGCAGCCCTCGATGTTCGGGATCGTGGCCCAGTTGTAGGAAATGGCGGTCTCGAAGGCCTCGCGATATTGCGGGTGCAGTTGCGAACCGTTGGCCAGGGCGAACTCGGTGCGCTCGGCGGGCGACATGCGGCCAAGCTGGTCGCACACCGGACCGAACACGTAGTAACCGGTGAGCAAACCCTTGGGTTTGAAATAGCCGTGGTTGGGATACCAGATCTCGCCGTTGGGCAGACCGGTCCAGGAAATGCCGCCGAAGATGCGGTCGTCGGTTTCCCAGAAGCGACGCTTGAACTGGAGGCCGATCTTGCCCGAGTTCTGGAAGGGCACGATGTTGACCACGTTCTTCACCGGCACGGAGAAGTCGTTCGGGATGCGCTTCAGGATGGTCGGCGGCAGCGTGCAAATCAGATAATCGCCGGTGACCTCGGTATCGGTGCCATCCTTGGTGTAGATCACCTTGGCGCCGGTCGGAGTCTTGCGGAACTCCTTCACCTTGGCGCCATAGATGATCTTGTCCTTGGTTTCGCGCTCCAGCGCCTTGGCGATGTTGTCCATGCCGCCCACGGGAGCGAACATGGCGGATTGGTAGTGAAAGTCATTGGCTCGGTGGAACAGCAGACCGAGCTCGGAGTTGAGCAAATCCTTAAAACCGAGCTTCTCGCCCAAGGTACCATCCTGCAAACCGGCAGCAGGCCAGAGTTCGAAACCACGACGGCTGTGGCCGGTGTACTTGTTGGATTTATCCAAACCGCCCTCGTAACGCAGAAACTCGATGAGCTTCTCCTTGTCCGCCGCGTCGAGCGGCTGGTCGAGCGAAGCCTGATCCACGACCTTGGAGAGCAGCTCGGCGGTGTAGCCGCGCAAATCGGTTTTGGCCTCGCGGATGCGCACGCGCTTGTTCTTCAAGCCGCCCTCTTTGGTGCTCAGGTAGTAGGCGTTCTCGTTCAGGCCCACGAAGGGCGCGATCGGAACCTTGAGCTCACGGCAGTAGTCCATCGTGACCTGCCACTGGGGGAAACGGACCGGACCTGGATCGAAATATTGGTCGTCGTCAAATTCGCACACCTGCTTCACGCCGGTCGTCTCTTCCACGACGTCGCCCTTGCGGATGGTGATGCAACGTCCGCCCGCGCGTTTGCCGGCCTCGAAAATCACGCTGTCGATACCGAGCTTGGCCAGTTCGTAAGCGGCGGTCATGCCCGCCACACCGGCACCAAGGATCAAAACTTTCTTTCCGCTGCTCAACTTGGGCCGGTCGGCCAAAACCACGCCTTGGCCGGAGGCTTTGCTGATCATGCCGAGAGCGGTGATGGCGGTAAATGCGGTGCCGCCATATCGTCCGGCCAAATGGATAAAGTCTCTGCGAGTGAGGGGTTTGTTGGTCATTGTGGCTTGTTGTGGGCCGCGGTGGTTTGGCCGGGCCGGAATCTATGCCAAGCAGTCAACGTGCCAGCCGCTCAAGAGACCTCGACCACGACCGTATCTTTCAAGGCCCGCCCGCGCGCAAAAAGCAGGGCGGAGGCGATGAACATGCCCGCCGCGATCACGAACACCGCCCGCACCCCCAAAAACGAATACGACATGCCGCCCACCCACGCCCCCACCGCCCGGCCCGCCTGGCCGCTTGACTGCACCCAGCCCATCCACGTGCCGCGGTGATGCCGGGCCGCGATGCCCGACATCGCCACCTGCAAGGGCCCCATGCGCACCGCCAGCAAAGCGGAAAACAATAGATACACCCCGATGATCACCCCGGCCGCTTCCGGCCGCAGCGCCGCCGCCATCACCACGAAGCCGCTCCAGCGCAAGGAGCCCACGATCAAGGAGCCGTGCCGTTTGGCAAAACGCGGGGTGCCGGGCACCACCAGAAAAAGCGCCTGCACGATGCCACCCGCCAAAAACACAAAACCCAGGGTCTCGGAATTAAACTCCAAGCGGTCATGTCCCCAAAGCGGAAAAACGACCAGAAACGCATGCGCCGCCACAAACATCAGCGCATAAGCCGTCAGCGTGCTGACCGTGCCAAAGTTCGCGGTGAGTCCGCGCCAGGCCTCCACGTGATCGCGCCAGCGCAAACGCACCGCGACCGGGGCAAGGTCCCCTTCGCGCTCCGGCCCGACCACCCAGCCAAAAACCAGACTGATCGGCAGCAAAAGCAGCCCCCACAAGCCGAGCACGCCTTCCGGCCCCGCTCGATCCAGTAAAAATAGCCCGGCCGATACCCCCGCCGTCTGCCCGGCGATATAACCGAGTTGGATGCGCCCGTTGGCCTTCACCCGCTGCTTGTGCGGGAAACGGTCGGCCACGAAACAAGTAAAGGCCCCGATCAAAATACTGTGCCCCACCGCCGTCAGCGCCCGCAAAACCAGCAAGGTGGCGAAATCATGCGCCCAAAAATGCCCGGTCAGGCAAAGCCCGGTCAGGGCCGAACCGGCGAAGATCATTTTTTTCCGCCCCACCCGATCCGACAAAGGCCCCATCAACCCGGTGCCCACTCCCATCACCACCGCATAAACCACGAGGATTAGCGCCACGCTGCCGCCGCTTTGCCCGTGCCGCTCGGCAAAGGCCGGCAACATCGGGATCATCAGCAACGATTGCGCGGTGAGCACAAACTGGATCGCGGCGCACAACTGCGCGCCCAGCCGATCCCGAAACTCCGCTTGCTCCGTCATGCGTGGGTTGGTCAGTAGGTCGCCCTGTAAACCGGGTTGAAAAGTTTCCGCCGCAGATGCGCTTCACCGTTGTTTTGGCCGGGGACGGCCAACTCTACAAAAAACCGGCCATTTCGCTGATTGGACAATGTAGCGTTGGCCGTCCTCGGCCAATTTTCGGTCACTTTGGGATCACTTTAACAAAGGAGAACCGGACAAAAAAAATCGGCTGCGAGGCGAGTTAAGCCACCGCAGCCGATTCCAACCTGGTTAAACCAAAATCAACCCTTCAACTTGCCCTGGGCGGTCATGACCTTCTTGAAGGCGACGAGGAAGCGCTTCATCTCGTCTTCGGTGCCGATGCTCACGCGGGCCCACTTGGTCATGGGCGCGAAAGGACGGCCCACTTCGATCTTCTCGGCGAGCATCAGCTTCTGGAACTCAACGGCTTCGATGCCGGTTTCCATGAAGATGAAGCTGCCATTGGGCTCGGCGAACTTGATGCCGAGACCGGCGAGTTCCTTGGTAACCATCTCGCGCACCTTGGCGTAGTTGGCGATGTTCTCGGCGAGGAATTCCTTGTCGAGGATGGCAGCGGTGCCGCCAACGAGGGCGAGCAAGTTAGGACCACCCTGGTAATAGGGGCGGAGCTTGGTGAGGATCTCAGGCTTGGCCATGCCGTAGCCGACGCGCAGACCGGCCATGCCGTAGGCCTTGGACATGGTGCGGGAAACGATCATGTTGAGGCCTTCGTTGAGCAGCGGGGCCAGGCTGTGTTTTTCAACACCGCCGGGGGCGAGCTCGAGGTAGGCTTCGTCAGCAAAAATCAACACGTTCTTCGGGATGCGGCGAACGAAGGCCTTGAGCTCTTCGGGATCGGGCACGGTGCCGGTCGGATTGTTCGGATTGCAGATGTAAACGATGACCGTGTCCTTATCGATCGCGGCCTCGATGGCCTTCAGGTCGTAGGCGAGGTTCTCGTTGAGAGGCACAGACTTAACGGTGCCACCTTGGCTGGCGAACAGATTGGTCAACTGGGTGTAGCCAGGGGTCACGGTGACGACATTCTTGCCGGGCGCGGCGTAAGCCAACGCGGTCATGCTCAACACCGGGCCGGAGCCAGGGGTGGGGAGGATGAAATTGGCTGGAACCTTCTCGTGCGCGGCAACCGCGGCGGTGAAGTCTTCGGCCTGGGTGCGGGCATAGCGATTGATACCACCGAGCGACTGCATCATGGCGGTCATCGCGGCCGGGGAATAACCGAAAGCGTTTTCGTTACCGGAAATTTTAACCGGGCCGGCATCGGCGGAGTCATCGACCTCGTGCTGGGCGAAGACCGCATTGGTGGCGAGAATCGCGCCGGTGGCGGCAAGCACCCGGGCGTATTTGGAAACGTTCTGAAGGAAGAGCATGGAGGTTGTGGTTGAGTTTGCAGACGGCGAAGCCCCTCAAGTCTCCTTGAGGAGAGGTCAGTATGAATTCAGCAAATCCCGTGCCAGCGTTCCGATGCGGAAGGAACCGCTGCTTCAAGGCCCCAAGATTTACTCCACCGGCACCAGTCGCAGGACCCGCCCCGGCCCCTCCAGACACACGTAAACCTCGCCCGAGCCATTTACTTGCACCGAACGAACCCGACCGATGCCACGAAACAAAACCTCCTGCTCCAGCACCCGGTCGCCGTCCAAAACCAACCGGCGCATCTCCTGTTGCTGCAAAGAACCGATGAGCAAATTCCCCCGCCAGCCGGGGAATTGATCACCCGCGTAAACCGCCAGCCCGCAAACCGCGATGGACGGCGTCCAATGCAAAACCGGCTGCTCCAAACCCGCCCGCCCCGTTTCCGAGGTGATCGGCGTGCCATTGTAGTTCATCCCGTAAGTGATCAGCGGCCAGCCATAGTTCGCGCCACGCCGCACCACGTTCAGCTCATCACCCCCGCGCGGTCCATGCTCGGTCTCCCAAAGCTGAAACCCCGCCCCCGCCGTGCCCGGACGCGCCACCAGACCCTGCGGATTGCGATGCCCGTAACTCCAAATCGTCGGCAAGGCCCCCGGCGTGTTAACGAAAGGGTTGTCCGCCGGCACCCGCCCATCGTCGTGCACCCGGTGAATTTTACCGTTGGGGCGTCCGAGATCCTGCGCCTGATCCTGCGTGCCCCGCTCGCCGATGGCGAAAAACAAATAACCCTCGGCAAACACCAGCCGCGTCCCGAAATGCACGCCACCGGAGCGATACAAACCGAGTGGCGCCCGGTAGATTTGCTCCTCGTCCACCCAGCGCCCGTCGCGAATGCGCCCGCGTACCACCGCCGTCATCGCCTCGCCCGCCTTTTCCCCCTGATCGCTGAACGCCAGGTAGATCCAGCCGTTGCGCGCATAGTCGGGATGCGCCTCCACCACCAAGAGCCCGCCCTGCCCCTGCGCCCAAACCTTCGGCGTGCCCGTTATCGGCGTCGGCTCCAAACGCCCGTTCCGCACCCATCGCAAAGCCCCCTCGCGCTCCGCGATTAACAAGTCGCCACCGGGTAAAAACGCCACCGACCACGGCACGCCCAACCCGCTCGCCACCGTCTCGATCCGAAAACTCGCCGCCCGCCCCCGCACCACCATGCCCTCGACCGGCTTGGCATACGCCGTCTGCGCCTCCTGGGCCCGCACCGCCTTTTCCCGCAGATACACCACCAAGCCCCGCACTCGCGGCGCATCCAGCACCGCGCCAAAACTCGGCATACCCGCATCCGCCAACCCGTCCGTAATCATGCGGGTCAGATGCTCGTCGCTGCCATCGCCCCGATTCCACACGTCGTCGATCAAGCTCGTGCCCTGCCCGCCTTCCAGGTTCGCCCCGTGGCACGTCGCACAAAACTCCGCGTAGAGCTTGCCCGCGTCCCGGGTCAGCTCCTGGGCCGACGCCACCGCAGCCAGACCACTCAGGAACAACGCAAGCGACGCGACGCGAAATGGCTTCATGCCCGCCACCGATACACGCCCGCGCTTGCTCCGCAACCCCGCCCGCGCCTCATTGGCGGCAATCATGCCTTCCAAGCCCATCCCCGGATCCACCGGCGAAGTCCTCACCTGCCTGCCCTCGCCCTACCTCCCCCACCCCGCCACCGGCCTGCTCTACCTCCCGCGCTTCCTCGCCAAGTGCCGCTACGTCAAAACCCACGGCGCCCTGCCCAAGAGCTACGCCAAAAACTACAAACGCGGCCTCGACCGCTTCCTCTGCCTCCACCTCGGCATAGACCCCGCCGACGTGGAAAAAATCGTCCACGAGTCGGCGGACGAGGCCACCGTCGAGGCCGGTCTCAAAACCCTTTTCCCCGCCGACGTAAAAGCCATCAAGTGGAACCGCGAACTCTGCCAGCGCGGCATGAGCGAAGAAGGCCGCAAGTTCCTCGCCGAAGCCCTCACCGCCATGGGCTGCACCGACCGCATCGGCCAGATCCTCAGCGTGCCCGATCTCATCGACTTCGACGAAGGCCGCATCGAATAAGCACTCCAACGGTCCGGGGAGCGCGCCCGTCCCGGGTGCCGCACCGGGCGTCTCGCCCGGTGCTCCGAAGTCGCAGTTTCGCCCCGCCTCGCACTCCCGCCCTCCGCCGCCATGCCTCCGCCCGCCGCCCCCGCTCACCCCGCCGCCGTCTTCCAGGCCCGCGGCCTCACCAAAACCTACGGCCACGGCGACGCCGCCGTCCACGCCCTCGCCGGCGTCGATCTCGATCTCTTCGGCGGCGAACTCGTCGTCCTGCTCGGCCCCTCCGGCTCCGGCAAATCCACCCTGCTCAACCTCCTCGGCGGCCTCGACCTCCCTTCCACCGGCTCCCTTTCCTATCGCGATTGGAACCTCGCCCGCGCCACCGAGGACGAGCTCACCCGCTACCGCCGCCACGTGGTCGGCTTCGTTTTCCAGTTCTATAACCTCATCCCGTCCCTCACCGCCAGGGAAAACGTCGCCCTCATCACCGCCCTCGCCCCCGATCCCATGACCCCCGAGGCCGCCCTCGATCTCGTCGGCCTCTCCCACCGCCTCGACCACTTCCCCGCCCAACTCTCCGGCGGCGAACAACAACGCGTCGCCATCGCCCGCGCCATCGCCAAGAAACCCGCCGTCCTGCTCTGCGACGAGCCCACCGGCGCCCTCGATATCCAGACCGGCATCACTGTGCTCACCGCCATCGAACGCATCAACCGCGAGCTCGGCACCCTCACCGTCGTCATCACCCACAACGCCGTCATCGCCGACATGGCCGCCCGCGTCATCCACCTCTCCGACGGCCGCATCCAGAGCCTCACCACCAACCCCACCCGCAAGCCCCCCTCCGAACTCGCCTGGTAACCCCCCGCCCGTCCTCCCACTCTCCTTCGCTCCCTCGCTCCCCCCGCTCATCGCTCCCCTTATTCCGCCCCCGCTCCCTCTCCCGTCACCGACCCCGCCATCCCCCCCGGCAAAGTGTAACCAAATTGGTTACACTTTGCCGGACTCACGACACGCCCGACGCCGCTTCGCTACTCCGTCCTCCCAACTCCTTGCTCCCCGCTCCCTGCTCCCTGCGTGCACCCGCTCGATTTAAAGCTTCTCCGCGACGCCCGCGCCCTGCGCACCCAGCTCTTCGCCGTCGCCCTCGTCATGGCCTGCGGCCTGGCCATGATGATCATGACCCGCAGCCTCATGGGCTCGCTGGAACACGCCCGCGATTCCTATTACCGCGATCAGCGCTTCGGCGACCTCTTCGCCTCCCTCAAGCGCGCGCCCTCTTCCTTCGCCGCCCAGATCGCCGCCCTGCCCGGCGTCGCCGCCGTCGAGCCCTCCCTGCGCGTCGGCGTCACCCTCGACGTCCCCGGCCTGCTCGAACCCGCCTCCGGCCTCGTCCACTCCCTGCCCGACCGCCGCGACCCGCTCCTCGACCGCCCCGTGCTCCGCGCCGGCCGCGCCCTCGCCCTCTCCTCCGCCGACGAGGTCCTGGTCGGCGAAGCCTTCGCCGAAGCGCGCAACATCCAACCCGGCGGTACCCTCAACCTCCTCCTCAACGGTCGCCTCACCACCCTGCGCGTGGTCGGCATCGTGCTCGCCCCGCACTACGTCTTCGAGGCCCCGCCCGGCTCCGCCCTGCCCGACCCCCGCACCTTCGGCGTATTCTGGATGCGCGAAAAAGCCCTCGCCGAGGCGTTCGACCTCGACGGCGCGTTCAACCAAATCTCCGTCCTCCTCGGCCCCGGCGCCCGCCCCGCCGCGCTCATCGCCGACCTCGACCGCCTGCTCGAACCCTGGGGCGGCCTCGGCGCCTACGACCGCGACCGCCACCCGGGCAACCGCCGCGTCACCGACGAGATCAACGTCCTGCGCGGCCTCTCCTTCGGCTTCCCGCTCGTTTTCCTCAGCGTCGCCGCCTTCATGACCCACTCCGTGCTCGCCCGGCTCATCACCCTCCAGCGCGAACAAATCGCCGTGCTCAAGGCCTTCGGCTTCGCCAACTCCGCCATCGGTTTTCACTACCTCAAGTTCGCCCTGCTCATCGTCGCCGCCGGCACCACCCTCGGCACCCTCGGCGGCTTCTTCCTCGGCCACAAAATCGTGGCCATGTATCACCTCTTTTTTCGTTTCCCCGACCTCGCCTTCATGCCCGCCTGGGGAGCCATCCTCGCCGCCGCCGCCGCCAGCGCCTGCTCCGCCCTCATCGGCGTCGCCGTCACCGTGCGCCGCATCGCCCGCCTCGCCCCCGCCGAGGCCATGCGCCCCGAGCCGCCCGCCGATTTTCGCCCCAGTCTGCTGGAACGTCTCGGCCCCGCCCGCCACGCCTCCGTGCCGCTGCGCATGGCCCTGCGCAACCTCGCCCGCAAACCCCTGCAAGCCGCCCTCACCACCTCCGCCCTCGCCCTCGCCACCGCCATCCTTGTCGTCCCCAGCTCCTTCCGCGACGGCATCCGCCACGTGCTCGATTTCCAGTGGGACGTCGTGCAACGCCAGACCGTCACCGTCGCCCTCCAGGAACCCGGGCCGCTCCGCGCCCTCGCCGACTTGCGCGCCCTGCCCGGCGTTATCCTCGCCGAACCGTTTCGCAGCGTGCCGGTGGAGCTCGCCGCCGGTCCCCGCACCCGCCGCGTCTCGCTCAACGGCCTCCCCGCCACCGCCACTCTCCAACGCCTGACCGATGCCCGCGGCCACCCCTTCTCCCTTCCCCCGCACGGTCTCGTGCTCTCCCACGCCCTTGCCGATGCCCTGGGCCTCGCGCCCGGCGACTCCGTCGAGGTCCGCGTCCTCCAAGGCAAACGCGTCCACCAAACCCTGCCCGTCGTCGCCATCACCGACGACTTCGCCGGCACCGCCGCCTACCTAGAACTCGACGCGCTCAACCGCTTCCTCCGCGAGGGCGACCGCCTCAGCGGCGCGCATCTCACCGTCGCCGCCGGCCAGTGGCCCGCCTTCCTCACCGCACTTAAAGCCACTCCCGGAGCCGCCGGCGTGATGATAAAAAACTCCCTGCGTGAAAGCTTCCGCAAGACCACCGCCGAAAGCATCGGCCTTATCCAGATGCTTTACCGCACCTTCGCCATCATCGTCGCCGCCGGCATCTGCTACAACAGCGCCCGCATCGCCCTCTCCGAACGCACCCGAGAACTGGCGACCCTGCGCGTGCTCGGCTTCACCGTGCGCGAAGTCAGCATCGTGCTCATCGGCGAGATCGTACTACTCGCCCTCGTCGCCATGCCCTTCGGACTCGTGCTCGGCTCCGGCATTGCTGCCAGCATCATTGCCACCGTCAGCACCGAGACCATACGCCTGCCGCTTATTTTAACCCCCGCCAACTACGCCTTCGCCGTGCTCGTCGTTACCCTAGCCACCGCCGCCAGTCTCTGGCTCGCCTGCCGCCGCCTGTCCCAGCTCGACCTCGTCAGCGTGCTCAAAGCCCGCGACTAATCCCCGCACATCCCGCGACCCCCCGATGCACGTCCTCCCTTCCCACCTTCACCTCTACCCCTCCCCCGCCGCCCCGCCCACCAACCACCTCCGCGCCTCCACCCCCAAGCCTCAAGTAACCTATTGGGTTACTTTGCGCCCGGGGTTTCCGAATTCAAAAATCCGCCCAACTTAGACCGCATCGCGCAACACCCACCATGTCCCACCCGCTCGACACCCTCGCTCCCGCTCCGCGCACCCGCCGCCCGTGGCTGCCCTACGCCGGCGTCGCCTTGCTGCTCGCGCTCATCACCGCCGGCCTCTGGCCGCGCGCCCTGCCGGTCGAGCTCGCCGCCGTCTCGCGCGGCCTGCTCGTCACCAGCGTCGAGGACGAGGGCCGCACCCGCGTCACCCAGCGCTACACCATCGCCGCCCCCGTTTCCGGCACTTTGCAACGCATCCCGTTCAAGGCCGGCGCCCCCGTCGTGGCCGGCCAGACCGTTCTCGCCACCCTGGCCACAGGCGCGCCCGACCTGCTCGACGCCCGCGCCCTCGCCCAAGCCGAGGCCCGCCTCGCCTCCGCTCTCTCCACCCAATCCCAAGCCGAAGCCCGCCTCGCCTCCGTCCAGGCCTCGCTGCGGCAGGCCAACGCCGACCGCGACCGCGCCGCCGCCCTCGCCGCCCAAGGCGTGCTCTCCAATCAGGAAAACGAACTCGCCGCCACCCGCGCCCTCACCGCCGCGCAGGACGAACGCGCCGCCACCTTCGCCCTCGCCGTCGCCCGCCACGAAGTCACGCAAGCCCGCGCCACCCTCGCGCGCGGCCTCGACCCCGCCGCCACCCCGCAAAGCCTCGCCCTCACCGCGCCCGTCTCCGGGTTCGTCCTGCGCGTTTACGAAGAGAGCTCCCGCCCCATCGCCGCCGGCACCCCGCTGCTCGAAATCGGCGACCCCACCGACCTCGAAGTTGTGGTCGAGGTGCTCTCGCGCGACGCCGTCGCCATCCGCCCCGGCGCGCCTGTCGTGCTTGAACGCTGGGGCGGCTCCGCCCCGCTCGCCGCCCGCGTGCGCCTGGTCGAGCCCGCCGCCTTCACCAAAATCTCCGCCCTCGGCGTCGAAGAGCAGCGCGTCAACGTCATCGCCGACCTCACCAGCCCCGCCGCCGCGCGCCCCTCCCTCGGCGACGCCTACCGGGTCGAGGCGCGCGTCATCACCGCCGAACTGGCCAACGTGCTCCGCGCCCCCGCCGGTGCCTTGTTCCAGCTCAACGGCCGCTGGCACACCTACGTCGCCGACGGCTCCCGCGCCCGCCTGCGCGAGGTGACCCCCGGCCTGAGCGACGGTCTGCTCACCGAAATCGTCTCCGGCCTGGCCGAAGGCGACCGCGTCGTCGTTTACCCGCCCGATACCCTCACCGACGGCAAACGCATCCGCGCCCTCATCCCGTAAACAAACTCGTCATTCCCGCCCGTCCGCGTTCTTTGCCCTGACTCGCATGCCCGCCGCCCGCCCTCACCTCCTCGGACTCACCCGCGTCGAACTCGCCGCGCGCGCGGTCGCGTGGGGTTTCTCGCCCGTTCACTCCGCCACGCTCTGGAACGAACTTTACCTCCAAGGCCGCCGCTCGCCCTCCGAATTCACGCCCCACGACCGCCTGCCCGCCCGCTACCTCGACCGCGTCTTCGCCGAGTGCGATTTTGATTTCCCCTCCATCGCCAAAGAAACCCACTCCTCCGACGGCTTCACCCGCAAATACCTGCTCGGCCTGCGCGACGCCCACCGCATCGAGACCGTGCTCATGCGTTACAGCGGCCGTGTCACCGCCTGCGTCAGCTCCCAGGTCGGCTGCGCCATGGGCTGTGTCTTCTGCGCCACCGGCCAGATGGGCTATACCCGCCACCTCACCGCCGCTGAGATCGTCGCCCAGGCCCTGCACGTGGACGCCGTTCTCCGCGCCACCGCGCCCGAAGCCCCCACCGCCGCCGAGCCCGCCCACCCCTCGCCCCACCACCGCCACGAACGCCTGCGCAACGTCGTCTTCATGGGCATGGGCGAGCCCCTGCACAACTACGACGCCGTCATGCAGGCCATCGACATCCTGCGCGACCCCGCCGGCCTCGCCCTCGGCGCGCAAAAAATCTCCGTCTCCACCGTCGGCGTCGTGCCCGGCATCCGCCGCCTCGCCGCCGAAAAACGCCCCGTCCACCTCGCCGTCTCCCTCCACGGTGCCACCCAGGAAGAACGCGCCGCCCTCGTGCCCGCCGCGCGAAAATGGAGACTCGACGAGCTCATGGACGCCTGCCGCGAATACACCGCGACCCTCGGCAAACGCATCTTCTTCGAGTGGACCCTGATCGACGGCCAGAACGACGGCCACGCCCACGCCCGCGCCGTTGGCGAGCTGCTCAAAGGCATCCCGGCGCAGGTGAACCTGATCCCGCTCAACCCCACCCTCGGCTACGCCGGCGAACCCACCCGCCCGGCCGGCGCGCGCGCCTTCCAGGACGTGCTCGCGACCTACGGCATCCCCTGCACCGTGCGCCAGCGCCGCGGCATCGACATCGCCGCCGGCTGCGGCCAACTCGCCATCGACTGAGTTTCTACGCTTTCGTCGCCACGATTTTAGCGAAACGCACCGGCACCAGCATCGTCGGCATCCTGCGTCCCAAAAAAATCATCCAGCGGCCGCGCGGCACCGGCGTGATCGACACCTCCGAAAACCCAGCCTGCCCGGCCATTTTCGCGAGCGTTCCGGCCCGCCATTGAAACACCAGCGGATGCCCCATCCCCGCCAGAATCCGCCGGGTCAGCGGAAACGCCCACCGCTCCGCCCACTCCAAAACCCCCGGCATCACCGACTCCAAAATCACCAGCCGCCCGCCCGGCCGCAGCACCCGCTGCGCCTCGCGAAAAGCCTGCGCCACCCGCTCCCGCGTCGTGGCAAAATCCCGCTCCGCCAGATGGTGCACCACCATCTGCATGAGCACACAATCGTAGCCGCCTGTTTCCAAAGGTAACTCCACCGCCGAGCCCAGCACCGGTCTGGCACAGGCCGGCCATGACGCCCCCGCCTGCTTCACATCGCTCAAATCCACCAAAACCAACTCCGATATGGCCGCGCAGTCGTAGTTAACCACCCCTCCGCTGCCCACATCCACCACCCGTCCCGCCAACTCCGAATCCAAGGCCCGGGCGCTATTGGCATACGTGTCCAGGCTGCCGACCATGTCATGATACTCACCCCACCCATCGAAGAAGTCGGCGTTACGATCCTCGTTAGCCGTTCTTTGCTTGGACGGCGTTCGGCTCGGATTGGAGTTGCTCATATCAGTCTGTTTTTACCGGGCTCGTTACCGGCAATCGCAACAGCCGGATCGGAGGCATATACGACGCCTCGGTGCCTGGAATCGTTTCCAGCAAACGCCAGCCGGCCGGCGGCTCGGCGGTGCCCTGAAAATAAGCCTGCAGCCACACCGGATAACGCTCGAAAATGATCTCCGGAGAAAGCCCGATCCCGTGGGATCCGCCCACCACCGCCAAGCCCGGGCCGATGGTATCCGGAGTCCGATCCACCGCATAGCCCCATTGGTAATGATCGGGATACTGCAAGAGCCGAAAAAACGGCTCCATGCCCGCCGCTCCGTAAACCCAGGTGCCGGGATCCGCATGCCGCCGCACCAGTTCGCAGATCAACCGGGTATCCGCCAGCGAACGGCGCAGCCGCTCATGGAAAAACGCCGTGGGCGCCAGGTTCGCCACCACATAAGCCACCAGAATCACGGCCGGGACCGCCCCGCCCAACCAGCCACCGCCAAGCCGCTTCACCCACCGACCCAAGGCCGCCAAACCCGCGCCCGCCACCAGCGCGATACCGATGTAACACGGAAAAATAAACCGGTGCACCTTATGCACAAAAGTCAGGTTCAAGTGCCCGTCCTCCCAGGTCGGATAAAGCCAAAGAAATTCCTGATAGATGAAATAAAGCACGAATCCCCCGATCACCCAAAGTTGCAGGCGATGACGGCCATGCCGCAAAAACGGCAGCACCAGCAACGCTGGCACCGCCAACGCCGCGCTCCACCCGTGAATGGGCGCTTGATAGACATCCGTGAACCACTCCACCGGAAAAAAACTGCGGGCAAACATGTAGCTATGGGCGAACAACTCATACTTGCCGCCCCCAGGAAGCCACAGCCGGATAAAGCCGAAATCCGCCGCCTCCCTGCCCCGCCAATCCGCCATGTTCACCGCATTCGCCCCCATGATCCGCCAATGCAGCAACCACTGCCCGGAAAGCTGATGGTAGGCGATGTTTTCGATCAGAAACACCCCCAGAAACCCCGCCAGCACCGCGCCGGAAATCCCCGCCGCCTGCCGCCATTTTCCCGATCCCGCCACCAGCGTTTCCGTATCCTTAAACGCCGCCAGCCCGAAGGGAATCAACCCGGCCCAAGCCAAGGCCAAAAACGCCGGCGGCAGCTTGGCCAGATAAAGCAGCCCGAACCCCACCCCCGCCGTCACCGCAAAAACCAGCTGACGCCTCACTGTGCCGGCCGCCAGCGCGCAAACCAAGAGCCAGATCCCCGCCGCCATGTAGAACAGCTGCGGCATGTCCGTGGCTACCCGCGCCGAATAAAGCACGTGCCCGGGAATCGCCGCCAACACCCCCGCCGCGCCCAGCCCCATGGCGTTACCGCCTAATTTCCGACCAAGCAGACCCACCACCACCACCGACCCGACTCCCGTCAGCATGGACCACGTCGAAATCGCCCATTCCGACCCGCCCAGCAACCGTAGAAACCAGATGTTGGGATACAACGCGGACACCCGAAACGGATACATGTCGCCCGGGTCGCCCTTCCACTGCGCCCAATCCTGGACATCACGGTAACGCGTCATCGCATTCCAATAACTTTCACCCGGAGTCTGGCCGGAAAAAGCCAGCGTAACAAACTGGCACTCCTCTCCGTATTGGTTGACCACCCCGACGAAAAACACCCCCTCCAGCACCAGCTTAACCACGAGGATAACGCCCATCAGGCACCAAAAGCGGACGCCATCGCTGCCCACCCGCGGCGTCGGTGCCGCCGCTGCGTTTTCGGTTAAATTCATGCGCGCCTAAGATCACGCCATCTCTCCCCCGCGAGGCAACGCCTTTGGCCAACGGGTATCAACAAAACTACCCGCCAAAGCCGGGCTTGCCGCGCTCCGCCACCCCGCCGACCACGGTGCGGTAATCTCATGGTAAATTCCGCGAGTCACTTCCTGCCCAAGTTCAAACTGTCATACATTCTTTACAGACGCGGGTTTGACGTTTTCGGAAGCACCGCCTTGCTCGGCCCATACCACCCGGTAGAAATGCCGATGCCCATCGACCCTGATTTTGGCCGAGAATCTGCTAAACGCTATGCATGAATCCACGTCCGAGGTCTCTGGAAAATCCTGTTGAGTAATCGGCTTTAGTGCCGATGTTAAACCACCCCCCAGTTTGTCATGACTACTCGTAAAACCACCAGCTCCACCGAGCTACGGCCTGAACCCAAGGTACTCCTGGCCTCCAATCAGTTGCGCGCCAAGAGCAACGGTCTCAACGATGATAAACGCAGCGAGTTGCTCCAAAGAGGCCTGGATTTAATCTACGGACATGGCCGCAATACCCCCGCCAACGCTGGCCGCCGTTGATACGAACGTATTGATGGAGCTGGGGGCGGATTGCGCTTCGACGCACAACGCACTCATCCGAGCCAAGGCGTATCTTGGCATCCACTTGATCGTTACCCCCACAGTGATTGAGGAGTTGGCTTATGGTTTGGAAATTTGGTCGGGCACAACGAAGGCGAAATGGGCGGAAACCGCGCTGCGGGAACTCCGGAAGTGGGCGATAGAGCCGGTTGGTTTAATGCCTGTAGGCCACGGAATCTGCGAGGCGTTTTACGAAACCATAGTCAAGAGAGGCTATCTGCCGGAGCATGAACGGCATGACGCTTTGGTTTTAGCGGAGGCCGGCCTTTGGAACGCCGCTTATCTAATCACGTGGGACCATCACTTACTGGACATTCCAGCCCAGCCGTTGGCAAAAATCATGACCGAGAAAGATCTCACGCCCGTGAAAATCATCTCGCCGGAGACTTTGAACAGATACGACCCGACCGCTGCCGCTAAAGGCCGTAAATAGCTCCCGTCAACCCGCCCCCACCTCCGCCACCGCCTCCAGCCGCAGCGCCACCCGTCCGCTGGCCCGGGTCGCGCCCAGATCGAGCACGAAGCGCGCTTCCCAATCGTTCGCTTCCTCGGGATCGACCAGCACCTGCGCGATGCGCCACTCCGCCGCGCCCGGCTCGGCTTCGTCGAAATGGGTGTTCGCCACCGCCCGCCCCGCCGGATCCAGCCGGAAACGCCCCCGCGCCTCCGCGTGCGCCCCAAATTGCTTCTCCAAGCGCCGCGCCTCCGCCACCAGCGCCTCATCCGTCGCCTCTTCGCCCAGCAGGCGCGCCGCCGCCGCTTCCCAGTCGCGCGTCGCCGCATCCTGCAACACGAGGTGGATCGCCACCCGCACCGCCCGCGCCAAGGCCGCCGGATCCCGCGTCAACTCGCGCGGCCCGGTGCCGAATTTCTTGTCCGGCTCGACCGCCTGACCGCCCACCGCTGCGGCCGCGACGCCCGTCGAACTCAGCTGCGCCCACTCCTCCATCAGGCTCGAATCGATGCCGCGCACCAGCTCCTCCAAATGCGTTTCCAGTTCCAGCACCGCCTCGGTCTTGGCCGACTGCGGCACGGTCTGGGACAACACCTTAAATACCTGCATGAGGTGGCGCAGCAGCAGGCCCTCCGCCCGCTCCAGCCCGTAGCCCCGGATGTAGTCGGCGAAACTCAAAAACTCCTCGTGCATCTCACGCGCGATGCTTTTGGGCCGCACGTTTTCGTTGCCCACCCAGGGATGCGCGGCGGCGAAGGCGTTGAAGGTCTCGTAAAGAAACTCCCGCAGCGGCTTGGGGTGCTCGACCGCCTCCAGTTTTTCCATGCGCTCCTCGTAAGGCACACCCTCGGCCTTCAGCCGGTTGAGTTCGTCGGTCTTGGCCCGGTTCACCTGAGCCCGCAGGATGGTTTCGGGATCCTCGACTATCGACTCGCACAAGGTCAGCACATCCAGCGCATACTCGGGCGACTCGCGGTCCAGTTTTTGCAAGGTATCGATCAGGTAGAGCGACAAGGCCTGGTGCAGGGAAAAGTCGTCCTGCAGCGCGATGTTCACCTGCAAACGCCGTCCGTTTGGCTGACGCGGGATAATCGATACGATGCCCCGCTCCAGCAGCGCGCGAAAAAGCTGCCAGGCGCGGCGGCGATGCCCCTTTTTCTTCACCTCGGTTTCGTGGCTGTCGGCGATCAGACGACGCATCTCCACGCAGCCGTCGGCCTCGCGCGCCAGCACTTGCAACAACATGCCGTGCGAAACCACGAAACGCGAAACCAGCGGCTCGGGCGCGGCGGTTTGCAGGCGCTCCAGCGTCTTGCGATCCCAGCCAATCGAACCCTCGGGCGCGGATTGCTTCGCCTGCTTTTTCTTCTTCGAGGGGTCGGCGGCCGCCTTTTGCTCCGCCCGCAGGTTGGCGATCTGCCACTCCGGCGCCTGCACCACCACGTGCCCCACGTCGTCGTAGCCCTTGCGCCCGGCGCGCCCGGCGATCTGCCGAAAATCCCGCACCGTCAGCGTCGCCGCCTTGGTGCCGCCGTATTTCCAGAGCTGGGTAAACACCACCGTGCGCAGCGGCACATTGATGCCCACGCCCAGCGTATCCGTGCCGCAGATCAGCTTGAGCAGACCGCGTTGCGCGAGCTGTTCCACCAAGATGCGGTAGCGCGGCAACAGGCCCGCGTGGTGAACGCCGATGCCGTGGCGCAGCCAGCGTTTGAGCTCCTTGCCGTAGGGACTGGTAAACCGCGCCCGCACCAACGCCTCGGCCAGCGCCGCCTTCTCCTCCTTGGTGCAGACCGCCAGGCTCATCAGGTTCTGGGCCGTCTCGGCGGCGGCGCGCTGGGTAAAATGCACCAGATAGGCCGGCACCTGTTTCTCGGCCAAAAGTTGCTCCACCCGCTCCGCCAGCGGCGTCTCGGAATACTCGTAGTGCAGTGGCACCGGCCGCCGGTCGCTGCGCACCACCGCGACGGGCACGCCGGTGCGGCGCTCCAGCTCGCGTTCGATGCCTCTCGTATCGCCCAGCGTGGCCGACATGAGCAGGAACCGGCTCCGCGCCAGCGCCAGCAGCGGCACCTGCCAGGCCACGCCGCGCTCCGCGTCCGAATAGTAGTGAAACTCGTCCATGATCACCACCGCCAGCCGCGCCTCGTCGCCGCGCGCCAGCGCCTGGTTGGCCAGAATCTCGGCCGTGCAACACAGGATGGGCGCGTCGGCGTTCACCGTGGCGTCGCCCGTCATCATGCCCACCCGCTCCGGGCCAAAATCCCGGCAAAGGGAGAGAAACTTCTCGTTCACCAGCGCCTTGATCGGACAGGTGTAAACCGAGCGCTTGCCCCGCGAGAGCGCGAAAAAATGCGCGGCGGCGGCGACCAGTGATTTTCCCGACCCGGTCGGCGTGTTGAGGATCACGTGACGCCCGGCCAGCAGCTCAAGAATCGCCTCCTCCTGCTCGGGGTAAAGCTCGAGGCCCTTGGCCGACATCGCCTCCAGAAATCGGGTCAACAACGCGTCATCATCCGCCGCCTCCGCCAGGGAAAGCGGAGCCAAGGGCGGCGGCTTCAGTTCAGCTTCGGACATTGTCGGCAACGCGCTCAATATCCGCCGCCCGGAGTCACCGCCGCCGCGTCGCCGCCATCGCCGGCAGTGAGTTCAGCCAGAATCTGCACCGCATTGCTGGTGCCCAGCCGGGTGGCCCCGGCCTCCAGCAGGGCGCGGGCCTGGGCGAGGGTTTTGATGCCGCCGCTGGCCTTGAGCCGGATCGGGCCGCGCCGCGCCGCCGCCCAACCGGCGATGTGGTCCACCCGCGCCCCCGCCGGGCCGAAGCCGGTGGACGTTTTGATAAAATCCGCGCCCGCATCCTCGCAGAGCCGCAACGCGCTGATGCGTTGATCGGCGTCGAGGTAACACGTCTCGACGATGATCTTGATCAACATGCCCTCGGCATGGGCGGCGCGCACCACCGCGCGCAGCTCGCCATCCACCCACTCCAGGTCGCCGTCGAGCAACGCGGCGTAGTTCATCACCACATCCACCTCGTGAGCGCCGGACGCACGCGCGGCCGCCACCTCGGCGATCTTGGCTTCGGGCGAGAAGCGCCCGCTCGGAAACCCCACCACCGTGCCTATCCGCAACCCCGTGCCCGACAGCACCCGGGCCGCGTGCGCAACCGAAGCCGGATAAATCATCACGCAGGCAAACCGATGTTTGGCCGCGTCCTCGCACAAGGTCGTGATATCCGCCTCCGTCGCATCCAGCCTCAGGTTGGTCGAGTCGAGCGCGGCGGCGAGCTGTGCGGAGGTGAAATTCATTTCGGCAAGGGTAACCGGACGCCTGCATTAATCCAACGCCTCGGCCAGCGCGGCGATGATTTCCTCCGCCGGTTCAGCCCCCACGCTCAAACGCAGCAAGTCAGGATTGAGCCCGTTGCGCCTTAACTCCGCACGACCCTCCTCCGTGGTGACCAATTCATAATGGGCGAGATACATGAACGGGCAGATCAACGAGGTCGAAAGCCCGAAACTCGGTCCCTTGGCAATGCGCAGCCGGTCGTAAAACGCGGGCAAAGCCAGATTCGGGCGCAGCGTGAATGTAATCATCGAACCCACGCTGCCCGGCGTGCGCGCGAGCGCGGCGTAGTTCGCCGCCGAGGCCTCGTGCCCGCTCCAAAAAACCTCGGCCACCTTCGGATGCCCGCGCAAGAACCCGACGACTCGCACCGCTCCGGCGTTGCCGCTGGCTACTAGTCCGGGGGCCGCTCCGATTTGGTCGGCCAGCCGAACCAAATCCCGCGGATACACCGGGGAAAAAGCCGCCGCCGCCAACGCCGGTCGCAAGGCCCCGGCCAGCGGCGAGGCCGGATTCACCGCCGCCGCACCCATGATCACATCGCCCTCGCCCGCCGTGTATTTGGTAAGCGAATTCACCACCACGTCGGCGTGTGGCAGCACATCCACGTTGAGCGTCGAAGCTATCGTCGGATCCACCACCAGCGCCACCCCGTGGGCCCGGCAAAGCGCGGCCAGGGCGGGCAAGGCGGGAGTCTGGATCAACGGATTGGTCGGTACTTCGGCCAGCACACCCGCGATTTTTCCGGCATGGGCGACGAACAGCTTTTCCAAACCCGTCAGATCAAAAACATCGACATGGTGCAGATAATCTTCAGCCGGGGTCGCCGTGAATTTTTGCAGGATCGCGATGGTGTCGAGATACAGCCACCCGAGCTGTACCCAGCGCGTGCGACCGTGCGGGGCCTGCACCGCGTTGACCGCTTGAAAGGCCGCGTAGGTCGCCGCCATGCCGCTCGGAGTCAGGCACACCGCGTCGGCGGTGAGTCCCGCGCCAAAAAATCCGGCCATCGCGCCGCGCACCTGCTCGCTGGCCGCCTTGGCCGCCGCCTCGTTCGGGACCGGCACCGCAGCCTCGATCTCACCCCGTGCCGCCAGCCAGTCTTCGGCGGCGCGCGACGACGCGAAACCCCCGGTGTGTTGCAAAAAATGTTTGGTGCGCCGCGAAAGCGCCGCCGCCACGTCATCCGCCAAGCTCACTGCCGGCGGAAAGGCATACGCGGTCAGATAGGGGGTCACCGGCACCACTTTGCCCACGCCGTCGAGATGAGCATGAAGCGCAGCGGCCACCACCGGACCGGCGCACAACCAGATTTCCCGTCCGGCGAGTCCGGCCTGCTGGCGCTGGAGAAGCACCGCCGCGCGACGCAGCAACGGGTGCACCACGAACCGCGGATAGCCGCTGGTCAGGTGCGCGGTGATCGCCGGGTCCTTCTCCTCGTAACCAATCACGTCGCGCATGGTCGGCAGGCTGCAGGAGACTGCGTGCAGGCGATCCGGAATACGTTGGCCAAGCGGGCGATGAACGAGGGCGGTCATGGGCGGAAAACACCACATGACGGCCCCCGCCCGTCCAATGGCAAGACCCCAGAAGCCAGGCACGCCCCGACCGCACGCCGGTGCACCTGCCGCGCCGCGCCGCGCTTTGTCGGCTTGTCATGCCGACCTGTTCAAACACTGTTTTAGCTATGCCAACCGCGACCAAGCTTAGCCCAAAAAAGCCCGCCCGTCGGCGCGTGACGAAAGAACTCCCCGCCCACGGCATCAAAGCCGCGCCGGGCAATCCTTTTGCGGGCCTAGAGCATGTGATTGGTTCGATTGCCCTGCCGCCCGACCCTCGCTCCCCGCGCGAAATCATCCGTGCCCGCATCCTCGCCGACCATAATACTTGATGCCGGACCGCTTGTTGCCGTGTGCAACCGCCTCGACTCGCACCATCTATGGGCTTCGAGGCAGGTTTTCACCCGGAGCGGAGCTTTTATCCTTACCAGCGCTGCCGTTGCGGAAGCCACACACTTGGTTAAAAACCAAGCACCCGCGCTCGACCGTCTCCGCGAATTGATTGAGCGCATGCAGATCGAAGACCCGGCGCCCACGGAAGTGCTGATGCTTATGCGACGATACGCTCCGGAAATGGACTACGCCGACGCCTGCGCCGTGCTCCTCGCCCGCCGCCACAAAGGCGCGGTGGTGCTCACGACCGACCACCGGGATTTCTCCGTCTATCGCGTCCCCTTCGTCTCGCCCAAGGGTGAGTTTCACGGGTAAAGTGACGCCGAAGGGGCGGTGGGCAATAAAATCAACGAACAACACCTGGACGCCTTCGCTGCGACCTCACCCACTTTCTGCCGGCTTTTGACAAAATGTCTGCCGCTCTGAAACCCTGCACACCATGCTAATTCCGTATTTTTGGGCGGAGGCGCGCCTTCAAAACAAGTCTTCCGGAAAACAGGTGACGGTGCGTCGATGGGGCTGGTCCGATCTTAATCAAGCGGACGCCCAGGCTCTCGCGGATCGGCGCGCGCAAGACGCATTGCAACGCGTTCTCGCCGGCGAATCCCTGCACCGGCGCGAAACCAAGGACAGCTACGGCACCCAGGAAGGCGTGCCTATCCGAGAGGAGGTCGTCTCCCGTCACGGCGAGAACGTCGTCACCCGAAATAGTTATGGTTCCCTTTGCCTGAACGCTCCGCGGGTTCTGTTTGCCGATATCGACGCCCAATGGCCTAATGCCCTGCGAATCCGGCCACTCGGTTGTTCGCTGTGGCCGGTGATCAACGCCGCCAGCGCGATATTCACGTCGATCCGGTATTTCACGGGAAATCCGCCAGCAGTTCCTTGACGCGGGCGGAGGTCAATTCAGGCGTGCCGGAAGGGGTATGCACCACCAGAGATCCCGTCACCTTTGAGCGCTGCAACTTGGGCGCGGGCGTGGCCTTCAAAGTGGGCGTCAAAACAATATTCCCGCCGTTGACCCGGCATGAGAACTTCATCCCCGGCTTTAACCCTAGCCGACGCCTGACACTTGAAGGCAAAACGATCTGCCCCTTGCTCGAAAGTGTCGTGGTCATTTCTAACGGTCTTAATGGCTCCAGGAGTGTCAAACGGCGAAGCGGCGCGGCGTGAAATTGCCGCATAGCAGATCCGGTCTAGCAAAACCCCTGTCCGCTCCCCAAGAAATGCGTCTGCCCTTCGCAACCAGAGGTTGCCGCGCTCGCAACGCCGCTCAGCGTGTGCCCCTTTACCCGCGATGAAATTTCTCTCCTGGAACGTAAACGGTGCCCGCGCCGGGCTTGATAAAAACACCCTCTTGCCCTGGATGCTCGCCAGCGGCGCCGACGCGATTTGCCTCCAGGAAACCAAGTGCCATCCGGGCGACATCGCCCACGTCTCCTGGCCCGGCGACTATAAATCCGTCACCTTCTACGCCGCCGAGAAAAAGGGCTACAGCGGCACCGCCATCCTCAGCAAACACGCCCCGCTCTCCGTCCGCTTCGGCATGGGCGCGCCCGAACACGACACCGAGGGCCGCGTGCTCACCGCCGAGTTCGACACCTTTTTCCTCGTCAACGTGTACACTCCCAACGCCCAGGACGAACTGCGCCGCCTCGCCTACCGTCAGGTCTGGGACCGCGTATTTCTCGATTTCCTCCAAGGCCTCGAAAAAACCAAACCCGTCGTCGTGTGCGGCGATTTCAACGTCGCCCACCAGCCCATCGACCTCGCCCGCCCCAAGGACAACGTCGCCAACCCCGGCTTCACCCCCGAGGAGCGCGCCGGCTTCACTCGCTTCATCGACGCCGGCTTCGTGGACACCTTCCGTGCCTTCGACCCGTCGCCCGGCAAATACTCCTGGTGGAGCTATCGCGGCGGCGCCCGCGGCCGGAACGTGGGCTGGCGCATCGACTACTTCCTGACCTCCTCCGCCCTGCGCCCGAAACTGATAAACGCGTGGATCGAACCGGCCGTGCTCGGCAGCGACCATTGCCCCGTCGGCGTCGAGCTCGCGTTGTAATCTTTTCGTTTCCGCAAAGATACCGTCAACCCGCCTGCCCGTCCTCCATGATCGACGCCGACACGCCGTGGACCGATGCCGAAAGCCGGGACCTGCACGCCCGCCTGCTCGCCTCCGGCCGACGCGTGGCCGTGGCCGAGAGCCTCACCGTCGGACACGTGCAAAGCGCGCTCGGACGGCCCGGCGGAGCCTCGGCCTACTTCGTCGGCGGCATCACCACCTACGCCCTCGCCGCCAAACTCCGCCTGCTCGGCGTGAACGCGACCCATGCCACCACGGTCAACGCCATCTCCGAACGCGTCGCCATCGAAATGGCGCGCGGCGTTATCCGGCTCTTTGATTGCGAACTCGGCCTGGCCACCACCGGCTACGCCGAGCCCGACCCGTCGCGCGGCGCACCCGCGCCCTATGCCTGGGTGGCGGCGGTGCACGGCCCCCGCGTGCTCACCACGTGCATCGGCGGCGGAGGCCTCTCCCGCATCGAGATGCAAACCCAGACCGCCGCCGCCGCCCTGCGCCTCCTCGTGGAATTACTGGCCGAGGAAACTTCGCCAACGAAACCTACCGCTTAGTTCTACTTTGTTAAACCCTGTGGAGAAGTGCCCACCGCATGTGCGCTTTACTTTTTTGGCCGGGGATGGCCAACGCTACAAAAGAAACCGGCCATTTTGCCCGTTGGAAAGTGTAGGGTTGGCCGTCCCCGGCCAATTTCCGAGGGCTTTTGGCGCACTTTAACAAAGTAAAATTAGGGTGTGTTTGATAGATAAACGCGTCAGGTGCCGCTGGAGAAACTTGCTCGACCAAGGCGACCGAGGCGGAGGTGGACCAGCGGTCCATACCGCCGAGGGCAACGCCGGCCAAGCGAGTTTCCCCAGTGGTATGCGCGCTTGATGGGTTTATTTAGCAAACACGCCCTAACGCCTCCCTCTTGGTAAAATAAAAACCGTAAGCGCATGGAACGCTTCGTGCATGGCGGACGCCTTTTTCACCGCGTCCATGTCCAGCTCCTCGCCTCTTTTACGCCCTATCACCAACCACTCGTCCCGGCTGCTCGGCCGGGCGCTTAGCCTGCTGGGCTGCAGTCTCTTGCCTGCTTTTGGAGCGGCGCAAACCGCACCGACCGTCGTCGCGCCGCCGCCGGCCGCAGTCGGAGAAAAAGCCGCCGCCGCCAAGCCCGCCACCGAGGACGACGACAGCGCCACCGAAAGCCCGCGCGAACGCAGCCGCGTCCTCACCAAGCGCAACCCCATCGCCTCCGAATACCAGGAACCCGGCGCCTTTGGCCGCATCCCCGGCGTGGCCAGCGACGGCGAAGGCGTGGATTTTCGGGCCTTTTTCGGCACGCCCGGCCTGAAACGTCCCGGCCCCCAGCCCGGCCTCGCCGAGCTCACCTACACCTACAACGCCCTCGCCGCCGCCGGAGCCTGGGGCGGCCAGATCGGCTGGCGCGGCGCCACCCCCGGTGAACGCCCCTTCATCATCGACCTTCGCGTGCAACAACAGAGCGCCATCCGCGCCATCCAGTTTTACGAGGCCGCCTGGGAAAAAACTCCCGTCACCCTCGCCCCCGGCACGCGTTACCTCGACCGCGCCCGTATCTCCCAGGACGATATCGACACCACCAACCGCACCGCCCGCGTCGCGTTGGAGAAAAAACTCGCCCCCGGCCTGCTCGCCTTTGTCCAGTTTAGCGGGGCCAACTACGACGACGTCGCCCAGCGCAACCGCATCGAGTTCAACTACGGCGCCGGCACCCTCAGCTCCGCCACCGGCACGCCCCAGATTTCCTCGGACGGCTCCCTCCTCCAGGCCAACTCGGCCAACGCCGGCACCCGCCGCTACTTCAGCGATGCCGTGACCGGGCGCGAAATCCGCCGCTACTCCGCCGGCCTTATCCTCGAACGCCCCCGCTTCAACGTGGACCTCCGCGGCTACCTCAGCGACTGGCAAAACCACGTTTCCACCGACGCGTGGAATTTCACCGAAAGCAAACTCGCCCTCAGCTACGACCTCTCCTCGCCCTGGTTCCCCCGCCTGGAAAAAACCGCCGGCACGCCCTATACCGACCTCACCCAGGCCAACTTCAACGACCTCCGCCTCCAGCGCCCGCTCACCGTGGACAAGGACCGCGCCCTCCGTCTCGACACCGATTGGAAGCTCCTCGACGAAGAAACCAAGGCCTGGCTGCTCACCGGCTTTCAATACCGCAGTAAAGAGCGCACCAACCGCGAAACCCGCAGCGTCTATCTGCGCAACGCCGCCGCCCCGCTCACCCTCGCCGAAGTCGCCCGCAAACAAGACCCCGGCAAGATCATGCAGGACACCTACGTGCTCCCCCGCGCCATAGACTTCGACGCCGGACTCCACGCCCTCTCCACCCGCCCCGCCTCCTTCGCCTACAATTCCAGCCGCAGCATCATCGAAAGCTACCAACAACTCTACGACTCCTCCGAATCCGTCTCCGCCGCGCACCTCGGCGGCCTCGTCGCCAACCCCAAATGGGAAGTCGAAGGCGGCGTGCGCCTCGAACAAACCGAGAACACCACCCTCGGCACGTCCACCACCCCCGCCTCGCTCGATACCGGCACCGGCAAACTCCTCGCCTCCGTGGTCGAAAACGGCGTCACCCAAAACATCCGCGAAACCACCGGCGAGAAAGACTACCGCAACGTGCTGCCCTCGCTCGGCCTCGCCTGGAAAGACTTCAAGCCCTTCGTCTTTCGCGCCGCCGCCTACCAATCGCTGATGCGTCCGCAGTATTTTGACCTCGTCGCCTACCGCCGCGTCAACCCGCCCACCCGCACCATCACCGAAGGCAACCCCAACCTCGAACCCACCGAACTCTTCACCACCCTGCTCGCCGTCGAACGCGGCCTGCCCGGCTCAGGCAAAATCGGCCTCGAACTCTACCGCATCGGCGTCGAAGGCTTTTTCCACGGCGCCCGCGCCACCGAGCTGCTCGACGGCGCGCTCTACTCCGTCTCGCGGGTGGAAAACGGCGGCGAAGGTACCATCCAGGGCTTCCAACTTTTCTACCGCCAGCCGCTAAAAACCAGCACCGGCCTCTGGACCCTGGAAAATGTTTACACCTATTCCGACACCGAGGCCGAGATCCCCGGCCGCCCCGGCCAGATCCTGCCCATGCCCGAACGTTCCCGCCACCTCTTCCGCTCCAACGTGCGCTGGGAGCGCGGAAGCTGGGGCGCGCAGCTGGCCGGCTCCTTCCAAAGCCGCGCCCTCGACAGCATCGGCGAAACCACCGCCCAAGACCTCTATCGCGGCAACGTCGTGACCCTCACCCCCGGCATCACCTGGCGTTACAAAGCCATTCAAGCCGGCCTGGAAATCACCAACCTGCTCGATTACCCCGAACGCACCAGCGAAGCCGCCGGCGACCGCGTGACCCAGAACCAATACTCCCGCGAAACCTACCGCTTCAGCGTCAGCGCCCGCTTCTGATCGCCAGTGATAGGGGTAGGGACAGGAATGTAACCCGCCCCTCCCTCCGAACCGGACTGGCGGGTCTCCCGCATCCGGCTCTCCAGTTGGTGCAATTTGACTCAACGAGGAGACCGACAGGCCAAGTCATGGGCTTGCGTCAGACTG
>JAPLTN010000056.1 GCA_026398135.1 Verrucomicrobiota bacterium | reverse complement strand
TTCCAGCCGCTCGGAAAACCCACTCCGTCACCTTTTGGCGCGCCTTCGTGTCCGCCTCCACGCCAACTCCGCAAAAAATCCACTCTTCCGGCTGCTTCCTAAGTCCGACAGGATGCTAGCACGCTAATCGCCCGCATCCCGGCCTCGCTGCCTGTTCGTGTTCCTGCGGCCGTGTCTTTGCCTCCACCTTCTTTCGTGCTGAGCCCCTCGCGAGGCCCGCCTTGGTCTTGGCTACGGTTGTTGTCACTCCGTCCGAACATCTCGTTTCATATGTTTAGTTCACGCCCATGCCAGGGCCACTCGTCGGCAAGCACGGTGGCGTTGCGCGAGTGACCCTTCGCGCCCCTTCAGTTCGTCTTCGCGGTTAAATAATCCGTCCGCGCATACCCCTTGCCCCACTTGACGCCCTCGCACCATCGCACCATGGTGCAGATACACCATTGCACCATCATGCGCCTTTCCATCACACTCGAACCCGATCTGCACCAGATCGCCGCCGCCCGCGCCCGCGCCCGCCGCACCTCTATTTCCCGCGAGATCAATGACCTTCTGCGCGCCGCCATTACCCCCGCCCAGCAGCCTGCTTTTTCGGCCCGCTCCGATACTGCGCCTGCCCTCGACCCCAGCCAGCATACCCTTGATCCACAGACGGGGCTTTTAATCAGCCACGGTCGCCTGCGCTTCCCAGTGAGCCCCGGTCGAATGCCCATCACTCCAGAAATCGTGCAACAAGCTGAATACGATGAAGATATTCGTCACATGACCCCCGATCGCCCTGCCTCGGAGCCCTCCTCATGAGCACGTCACCGACGTGGCTCCTTGATGGAAATGTTCTTTTGGGTATTAACGTGGCCAGCCACGTCCACCACGCCCGCGCCATTCGCTGGTTCGATGGATTGGACAGCACTTTCGCCAGCTGCGCCACCACCCAAGGCACGCTCCTCCGCTTACACATGCAATTTTCAGCCGACCCCTCGCCGACCGCCGCCTGGGCCGCACTGCACCGCCTCTGTGCCCTGCCACACCACCGCTTTTGGGACGATTCCTTTAGCTACCTCGAAATCGACCCCACCGGCCTCCTCGGTCACCGCCAAATCACCGACGCCTGGCTCGCCCACCTCGCCCGCCGCAGAGGTGGCCGCGTAGCCACCCTCGACACCGCCTTCGCCACCGCCCACCCCGACGTGGCAACACTCATCTGAGCACCTCCTTCCTACCGTCTCCGGCGGGTCATCGAGAAAGAGTTTTACAAAAACCCCCGCTTCGTCTGCGCCGGAAAATGGACGCCCGGACCGTGGCGGGTGGCGGGCTCGAAATCGCCGGGATTATTCTAATTCGCAGTCAAGATGAGCAGAACGTCGGAATTGGCCGGGGACGGCCAACGCTACACAAATTACAAGCTATGCATTATATGTAGGATTGGCCGTCACGGCCAATGCAGCTCAACTCGAAAGCGCGCTATAATTAAGCACCATAATAACTCGCTCCTCGGTCGCAAGCGCCGCCGCGACAAAGGGGACAACGTCCACGTCGGGCCAATTGTCGGCGGGCACGGTGGCAGGTTCCGGAGGCTTTATCGTCACCGCTTTTAGAAACATGCCAATCCATCGCGGAAGCAATAGATGCAGTAACCGCTATCACTGACATGAGAAAGCATTTGATTATATTCGGGGTATTCATCGACTAGATTTAGTTTGTGATAATTTTAAACCGATAGCGGGTAGATTTAGGTGATGAGCAATCCATAAGCACCAGACGGAACTTCGTTAACAAACCTAAAGTAGGCATCAGTCACCTCGATACTAACATCCCAACTGTATAGTCAATAATCAACTTACAACCCGCCCATGTCGGCGAACTGGTCGGTCGGGGCGCGGTCGCCGCCGTCCGGCCAGAGAATCATGCCGGCGCCCACGGTGGCGTTGGTAAATTCGTCGATCAGGATAAAGCTGCCCGTGGTGCGGTTGCGTTTATACGGGTCGATCATCAGCGGCGTGGCGGTGCGCACGTGGATGCGGCCGATGTCATTCATGCCCACGCTCACGTCTTCGGTTTGTTTGCGGAGGGTGTTGATATCGACTTTATAGCGGACGGCTTTGAGCGCGCACTTGGTCTCACGCGTGGTGTGGCGGAGGATGTATTTGCCCGCCGGGTTGAGCGGTTTGGGCGAGAACCAGCAGATCATCGCTTCGATGTCTTGGGTGACGACCGGCTGGTTGTTAAGCTTGGCAAAAAGGTCGCCGCGCGAGCTGTCGATCTCGCGGTCCAGGGTGATGGCGACCGACATGGGCGCGAAGGCCTCGGCCAGCTCGCCCTCGGGTCCGTGGATGCTTTTGATCTTGGCCGGCAGGCCGGAGGGCAGGGAAACGATGTCGTCGCCGGGTTTGAAGACGCCGCCCGCCACCCGGCCCGCGAAGCCGCGGAAATCGTGATGCGCGTCGTTGTTGGGCCGGATGACGGTCTGGATCGAGAAGCGCGGATCCACGTGATTGTGGTCGCTGCCGATGTAAACGGTTTCGAGGGTGTAGAGCAGGGCGCCGCCTTGATACCAGGGCGTGCGGTCGGACTTATCGACAACGTTGTCGCCGTGCAGGGCGGAAATGGGGATGAACTTGATGTCGGGGATGTTCAGGCGGGAGGCGAACTCGCTGAATTGGGCGACGATCTCGTTGAAGCGCGCCTCGGAGAAGTCCACCAGGTCCATCTTGTTAACCGCCACCACGACGTGCGGAATGCCGAGCAGGGACGCGATGAAGGAGTGGCGGCAGGTCTGTTCGATCACGCCCTTGCGGGCATCGATCAGGATGATGGCGAGGTTGGCGGTGGAGGCGCCGGTCACCATGTTGCGCGTGTATTGGATGTGGCCGGGCGTATCGGCGATGATGAACTTGCGCTTCGGCGTGGCGAAGTAGCGGTAGGCGACGTCGATGGTGATGCCTTGCTCGCGCTCGGCGCGCAGGCCGTCGGTGAGGAGCGCGAGGTTAAGGTTGTCCTCGCCGCGCTGCTCGGTGACGCGTTCCAGATTCTCCAGCGTGTCCTCGAAGATCGCCTTGGAGTCGTAGAGCAGGCGGCCGATCAAGGTGGATTTGCCGTCGTCCACCGAACCTGCGGTGGTGAAACGCAGGAGGTCCATGGAGAGGTAGTGTTCGTCGGTGTGGGCGGTAGCGGAAGCGGTGGGAGTGGCGGCGGACATATGAAAAGATAGGATGATTTTTAACGCAGAGGCGCGAAGGCGCGGAGGGCGCAGAGTGAGGAAGAAAAAAAATTAGAGATTATTAACGATGCGGTGGATGCCGTCTTTAACTAGGCGCTCACCGAAATTGATCACGAGGCCAAGACGCAGGCCAGTAAGACGCAGGTAGGTCAGCATCTGGGCATCGAAGATTTTATTGTATTCGTTGACGGCCTTGGGATCGACAATGACCAGATTATTGACGCGCAGATCGAGCCGAAGGGGGGTGGAAAGTAGCTTACCCTTGTACCGAAGCGGAACCTGCTGCTGACGTTCTACAATAAGGCCCCTCAAAGTAAGTTCTTCGGCCAAGGCCTCTTCATAAACACTTTCCAACAAACCCGGGCCACCCATGTGCCGATGCACCTCAATGGCTGCATCAACAATGATTTGGCTGAGCTGGTTTTCCTCCATGGTTCGGAACTTTGCGATCTTGGCGTCTTGGCGTCTTTGCGTTAAATTATCGCCTTAGAAATACCCCGCCTTCTTGCGGTCTTCCATGGCGGACTCGGATCGTTTGTCGTCGGCGCGGGTGCCGCGCTCGGTGACGCGGGCCGAAGCGACTTCCTGGATGACCTCGGCCAAGGTGGCGGCGGGCGACTCGACCGCACCGGTGCAGGTGCTGTCGCCGACAGTGCGGTAACGTACGACGCGCTCTTCGTAGTTTTCGCCTTCGAGTAAAGTGATGTAGGGCGACTCGGCAAGGAGCACGCCGTTGCGATTCACCACGCGGCGGGTGTGGCTGAAGTAGATCGACGGAATGCGGAGTTTTTCGCGGGCGATGTATTGCCACACGTCCATTTCGGTCCAGTTGGAGAGCGGGAAAACGCGGAAGTGTTCGCCGAGGTTTTTACGACCGTTGAAAAGGTTCCAGAGCTCTGGACGCTGGTTTTTGGGGTCCCATTGGCCGAACTCGTCGCGGTGGGAAAAGAAGCGCTCCTTGGCGCGGGCTTTTTCCTCGTCACGGCGGGCGCCACCGAGACAGGCGTCGAATTTAAACTCTTCGATGGTATCGAGCAGGGTGATGGTCTGGAGGCCGTTGCGCGAGGGATTCGGGCCTTTTTCCTCCTGGCAGCGACCGGCCTTGATCGAGTCCTCCACGTAGCGAACGACCAGGCGGGCACCGATGTCCTGGGCGAACCAATCCCGGTACTCGATGGCCTCGGAGAAGTTGTGGCCGGTATCGATGTGCACCAAGGGGAACGGAATGCGTGCGGGGGCGAAGGCTTTTTGCGCGAGCCGGGCCATCACGATGGAGTCCTTGCCGCCGGAAAACAGCAGCGCCGGGCGCTCAAACTGGGCGGCGACTTCGCGCAGCACAAAGATCGCCTCGTGTTCGAGTTGGGCCAAGTGGGTGAGGTTATAGGAAGACATGAAGGATAAAGGGATCGGATGCGTTACGGTCGGAGCACTGGCCTAGCGCGGCGCACCGGGCGGCTGAATGCGGGGCAAAACCACCGCGTGCAAGGCCGCGAGGCAGGCCTCGGGAGCATGGGTCTCGGTATCGAGCACCAGGGTGCCGCGATCATCCGCGTCGGGCGTGAGCAGCGGCGGCTCGAAGGCGGAATCCTTGCCGGTAAACTGCCCCACCCCATTGGCCGCCGCCTTGGCGTAAAGCCCCTTGGGGTCGCGTTGCGCGCAGGTCGCGAAACTGGCCTGAACATAAACCTCCTGGAGGTCTTCGGCCCCGATGATACCCCGGGCCAATTCACGCAAACTCCGGAGCGGCGTGATGAAGGAGCATAGGGTAACGAGTCCCGCATGGGCATGCAGCTTGGCCACTTCGGCGACGCGACGAATATTCTCCGAACGGTCCGCATCGGAAAACCCGAGCCCGCGATTGAGACCGCTGCGAATATTGTCCCCATCAAGCAGTTGGGTGGCAAACCCCTCGGCGTGCAGCCGACGTTCCAGCGCAATAGCCAGCGTGCTTTTGCCCGAACCCGACAAACCATAAAGCCAGATCACCTGCCCGCGTTGCCCCAGGCGCTGTTGCTTGTCCGCGCGCGCCAAAACGCGGTCGAAGATCGGGTGAAGATTCGCGGCTGCGTCCATATGTTGAGTAAGTTGATAAAGATTTAAGTGATTGAGCTGAGCGACAAGTTAATTCCCTTAAAAATCGGGGAATTAACTCGGTCGGAGATATAAACCATTTTAGAGGAAATCATTGCGTCAGTGCCTCGGTGGCCTTCTTCGCTTGAGCAGGCAAGTAATGTAAGGATGGCGGTATCTGCAAATCCGCTTCCAACGCCCGAATTCGCTCCAAAACGACCGGGGCCTGCGCGAAGGGATTCTCCGGGTCCAATTTGGGGTGAAGCTCCTTGAGGAAGGCATAGGCCTCGGCCGGGCGGTTCATTTTTCGCAGGAGTTCCGCGTAAATCCGGGCGGCGTAGAAGGGGGCGTCGGGATGCTTGGTCGCCTGCAAATAGTAGCGGGCCGCGTTTTCCAAATCCTTGAGCCGGTTCAGGTAAATGTTGCCGATTTCCAGCGTCAGCAACGGGTGGTCGGGGTGAAACGCGAAAGCCCCCTGAAGGTAGGCGATGGCCACCTGGGCCTGCTCTTCGTCGAAACGTCTTTGCACCACCGTGGGCGTGGCGTCGTAACCACCCGCGCGGGCGATTCGCCAATGCGGCATATCGTAGGCGATCATGCGCGAGCCATTGAGCCAGAAAGTGAGTGGTCGCGGGTCGATCGCAGTGACGATTTTAATCGAGGTCTGGGTGCCGGGCAGGTCCGTATCCTCCCACAAGGAGTTCGTGCGCAGCCAAAAAAAGTCCGCCGCGATGGCGCGGAACCCGCCGAGCAGTCCCACGGTAATCCCCTGGCCAAGAGCGTCTTTTATCGAATCAAGGGCCAGCGCGGGCTGACTGGCGCGCACTTCGGTCCAGGCCGCGCGCTCCAGCGGCTGGCTCGCCAACCCGGCGAGCCCCAAACCGGCCAGCACTCCCAATCCCGTGCGCGCCGGACGAAAGGCGGTGACGTTAAATTTCACGGTGACGAAAACTATAAACCGCCAACCCGCCAATTACTCCAATATAGAAAAATCCGTAAGCGGCGACGCGCAGCGCCAAAGCGCCATCGATCCCCGCGCCCTGTCCGATGGAGTCCGCCAGATTAAAGAGCTGAAAATTCGGGAAAACCACCCCGAGCAAACGCACCGCCAAAGCGCCGATCACGCTGTCCACATGCCGCCAGGCATCGCTCGCGAGGTATTGCAAATGACAGATCACCAACACGAAAAACCCCATGACGACCGTAAACAGGTTGGTATTCGAGAAACTCGCGACCAGCAGCACGATCGCCGCGAGCACACCGAACTTGATCCATTGAAGGGTGCCGACGATCAGCAAATCACCGTATTGAATGATCCGCCCCCCCGCGAACGCCTCGGGGTCGAAGCGCATGAGCTGCGACTCGCGTTGCCAAAGCAGCGCGATCAACAGGCCGACGGTCAGCGCGCAAAAGATCCCGATCACGGCGAAAACCCCCAGTAATTTGCCGAAGATAAATTCCGCGCGCCAAATCGGTTTGGCCAGCAAGGTGAGCGCGGTGCGGTTTTCTATTTCGCTGAAAAACAACTGCGCGGTCGTCGCAATGGTCAGCGCCGAGCCGAAAAACACCAGGGCCCCGAAACCGAAGTCGGCGATGAATTTCAGCTCCGAGGAGCCAAAATTAAACTCCCGAAAAAACTGCGCGCTCGCCACCAGCCCCACCGATAAAAAGAGCAGAAAACCAAAGAGCTTTTGCCGTACCGCTTCCAGAAACGTATTCCCGGCGATGAGCCCGAGTCGCCCGAGGGAAAAGGGAACGGAAGAGACGGAAACAACGCTCATAAGAGTTTTAGAAAAAGGGTGAATAAGGGCGACTCAAGGGCAACTCAGCTATGCGGGTGCGACGGTGCGGCGCTCAACGGCGGGCGACGTGGTCCAGAAACACCTGATCCAGCCGGGCGCGTGGCTGCTCCACCGCGTTCAAGTGATGCCCCCGCTCTTCCAGCCACACCTTGAGCGCGGCGAGATCCTCGGGAGGCAAAGGATCCACGATCAGCGCCTGCCGGTCGCGTTTGCCGACCAAATCGCCGACCGCGCCTTCGATCATCAGCCGACCGCGATCCAGGATGGCCACGCGGTCGCAGACGTCCTCGATCTGCGCCAGCAAGTGCGAGGTTATGAGCACCGTCTTGCCCTGATTTTTCAGTTTGCGAATGAGTTCGCACATCTCCGCCGAACCGACCGGGTCCACGCCCGCCGTCGGTTCATCCAGCACGATAAGTTTGGGATCGTGCACCAAGGCCTGTGCCAACCCGATGCGCTGCAACATGCCCTTGGAATACGTGCCCACCCGGCGTTCCGCGGCGCCTGAAAGCCCCACCCAGTCGATCACTTCATCGACCCGCGCCTTGAGCGTCGGCTTCTTCACGCCGCAGACCCGGGCATAAAACCGCACCAATTCGCGACCGCTCAAATACCGATAGAAATAGGGCGCCTCCGGCAAATAGCCCACCTTGCAGCGCGCCTCCACCCGACCGCTCGGCACCCCGAAAACCTTTACCTCCCCGTGCGTGGGCCCGAGCAGCCCCAGGATGATTTTAATCGTGGTGCTTTTACCCGAACCATTCGGCCCCAAGAGGCCATAAACCTGTCCCTCGGCCACCTCCAGGTTGAGCGTATCGACTGCACGCAACTTTACCCCGCGCAAGGTGATGGCGAAGTCCTTGATCAGGCCCTGAATCGAAATGGCGGCGACCGGAGACGACATGGGATCAGCGGATTTCAAACCCTTGGAAAACCGCCGGACGCGTTTGTTTCACCTGCTCGGTTTTATGGATGTAGCCATGCATACGCTCGCCCAGGGCCTCAATAAAAGCCTCGATTTCCGCCGCCCGTCCCTCCGCCTCCACCTGCACCCGACCATCGGTCAGGTTTCTCACTTGTCCGGCGACTTCGAATTCCTTGGCCACCTGCAAGGTGGTATAACGAAACCCGACGCCCTGAACATGACCGGAAAAGTAAACCGTGGCGTGGGTGATTGGGGCGCTCATGGGGCAGGCGTCGAAAAAGTCCCAAAGCTTAAGAATTTCAACCAGTAACCCCACCGGTTCCCGACATCGTCAGCGTTTAGTTTAATTATGGGCTTTTTCCCGTTGCGTTTAGGTCCCGCCGAACCACGTTACGCGCAGGGTTTCGACCCTACTTCACCCATGGGCAACACCAACTCCGAAAACCCGTCCGATCACGAGTGGGAAGATCGCGGGGAGCTCGTTTGGAACGAATTCGACTGGGAACGTTACCTGCGCCAGCAGGACGAAACCGTTCTCCGTTACCTCGCATTTTACGAGCAGCTGAAAGGTCACGCCGAACGCCTCGACGAGTCCGCCCGACTCATGGGTTGGGGTGTGGATGACTGGACCAGCGAAGGCACCTTGGACGGTGACGACGATGAAGATGACGACGACGACAGCGGCCCCACCGAGGTGGATCTCGGCGACGAAGCCGACCCTTACACGCTGCACAAAAACCCCATTTTTGTCGCGACCCGCGCCTTGTTTCTGAGCCTGAAACGCACTTGGGAACAGCTCGCCGAGACCGACCAGAAAGTGCCTCAAAAGCTTGCCCTGGCCTACTATGCGGCCCTGCTTCGCACCGAGGACCAAGCCATGCAAGCCGTGTCCGCCCTGGACTTCGGCGACTACGCCATGGCCATCAGCCTCTTCAAGCGCGCCCTTCGCGACCTCAACGCCACCCTATCCCATCTGGACGCGGACGCCTGCGAACACAGCCGTGCGCTCGCCCACTACCGGACCCAAGCCTTGCCCCGTATTTTTGATCTTCGTGAAGTCTGGCTGCGGGTAATGGGCGAATGCCGTGAAGAGCTCTCCCGCCCCTCTGACGACGCTGAAGACGACGAAGACTAGTCGTTGCTCGTTCTAAATCAGTTCTTGTTCCCCGCCTGCCACGAACCCTTGAGGTTCGTGGTTTTTTTATTTCACCGAAATACGAAGGAGGCCGTTTTGTTTAAAACGAAAAAACCCTGGTCAACTTCCGTAAGTTAATCAGGGCCAAAATGGTGCAGCTGTAGGGAGTCGAACCCCAAACCTTCTGATCCGTAGTCAGACGCTCTATCCAATTGAGCTACAGCTGCGTGCTGGGAGGCGAGAGAAAGCAAGGTTCCGAAAAGCAGGGCAAGCGCTTTTTTAATTAAAAAATCCCCGAAGTTTCACCTCACCTTTCCCGACCTGCCCCAAGGTTGCGCAGGACGAAAATAAACCGATGGTTGAAATGCTTCCGTCTCCACCCAAACTGTCTCTTTTAATTGTGGCTACCAAATCCAACGTTACCGCTGCCGTCGAACCCAAGATCCCGTCCTTCGAGGAGGCGATGGCTCGACTCGAAGTCATAGTCGAAAAAATGGAATCCGGGGATGTGCCGCTCGATGAACTCCTTGCCCAATATGAGGAGGGCAGCCGGCTGCTCGCCGTTTGCGAACAAAGGCTCAAGGCCGCCGAACTAAAAATCGAGCAACTCAAGCGGCGGAAAGACCCCGCCTCAGGCGCGCCAAGCTTCCAAATTACAGATTTTCCCGACCCGGCCTGAAATCAGCTACAAGCCTGACTCCGTTTACATCGCCTCTTTTCCGACTCCTCTCTTTTTATTCACGTGCCCGCTTCTTTTAAGCCCAGTCAACCCGCTCCCGTGCTTTTGGCCGACGGTCCTCGCCTGCTCCCGACCATCACTTCCCCCAATGATGTCAAGGGGCTGTCAGCCAGCCAGTTGCCCCAGCTAGCGGCCGAGATTCGCGAAGAACTCATCCGGGTCACGGCCTTAAACGGCGGCCATATCGGACCTAATCTAGGCGTCGTCGAGCTGACCATCGCCCTGCATCGCGTGTTCTCCACCCCGCAGGATAAATTCGTCTTCGACGTAGCCCACCAAGGCTACGTGCATAAACTTTTAACCGGGCGTCGCGAACTTTTGCAAAAAGTCCGCCAGACGAATGGGGCCTCCGGCTTTCTCTGCCGCTCCGAGAGCCCGCACGATTCCTTTGGCGCCGGTCACGCCGGCACCGCGCTCTCCGCTGCTTTGGGCATGGCCACCGCCCGCGATCTGGCCGGTACCGATGAACACGTGGTGGCCCTTTGCGGAGACGCCGCCTTTACCTGCGGCATCACCCTGGAGGCGCTCAACAACGTCGTCTCGTCCACCAAGCGCCTCGTCGTCATCCTCAACGACAACGAATGGTCGATCGCCCGCAACGTCGGTGCGATCGCCAAATACCTGACCAAGCTCTCCACCAACAGTACCTACAACAAGCTCCACCACGACGTGGAAAAGTTCTTCCGCAGTCTGCCCGGCGGCGACGACATGCACCGGGTCTGGAGCAAGTGGAAACGCGAGACCAAGGACTTCTTCGTCGAGTCCTCCCTCTTTGAAAAATTCGGTCTGCGCTACATCGGTCCCATCGACGGGCACAACATCGAGGAATTGATCAAAAACCTCGAATTCGCCCGCGACACCGACACCCCCGTCCTGCTCCACGTCATCACCGAAAAAGGCCGGGGCTTGGATGCCGCGCGCGCCCATCCGGAAAAGTTTCACGGTCTCGGCGCCTTCGACCCGACCACGGGTGAGAGCAAGGCCTCCGCTTCGGGCGCTCCCGCCAATTATCAGGATGTGTTCGGGCGCGAAATGGTTCGGCTTGCCCAGCAAAACCCCAAGATCATCGGCATCACCGGGGCCATGCCCAGCGGCACCGGGCTCAACCACCTTGCCGCCGCCGTGCCGAAGCAGTTTTTCGACGTCGGCATCGCCGAAGAACACGCGGTGATCTTCGCCGCCGGCCTGGCCACCCAAGGCTTTCATCCCGTCGTCGCCATCTACTCGACCTTCCTGCAACGCGCGTATGACAACATCATCCACGACGTCGCCCTTCAAGGCCTGCCCGTGACCTTCTGTCTGGATCGTTCGGGTTTGTCCGCGAACGACGGCCCGACCCACCACGGTCTGTTCGACGTGGCCTATCTGCGTTGCGTGCCGCACGCGGTTATCATGGCTCCGCGCGACGAACATCTGCTCACCGCCATGCTCCAGACCGCGCTCGCGTATCAAGGCCCGGCCTTTATCCGCTACCCGCGTGGTGCCTCGACGGGCCGCCCCGGTCCCGCCGTGCCCACCGCCCTGCCCTTGGGAACCGCCGAACTGCTCCGTCCCGGCACCGATGTGATGATCTGGGCGCTGGGCACCATGTGCGCCGATGCCCTCGTGCTGGCCGAGACGCTGGCGCGCGAAGACGGCATCTCCGTGGGCGTCGTGGATGCGCGTTTCGCCAAACCGATTGATCGCCAACTCCTCCTGTCCCAAGCCGCCGAAGTGCGCCTGTTCGTGACTTTGGAGGATCATGTGGTGACCAGTGGCTTCGGCACCGCCGTGCTGGAAACCCTCTCCGACGCCGACCGCCCGGTCCCGGTCGAACGTCTCGGTTGGCCCGACGAGTTCGTCGGCCATGGATCGACCATCGCGGAATTGCGCGCCGCGCATGGCCTGGCCCCGCATCAGCTCGCAGCCCGCGTGCGCAGCCGCTTGGCAATGCTCCAAACCGTTTGAGCGACGGTCCCGGGTTTCCCGCTGTTCGCTTGCCTCGCGACACGCCGGGTGCGTATTCGCCTCCCGCATGTCGCGCGAAATAGAGATCACCAATCGCCACCGGAACCTTCGCCTCAAACGTCGGGAACTGGTGATCGCGCTTACCCACTTGGATGCGCATTTCGCCTACACCAAGGCCGATTGGCCCACGCTGCTCCCTGCGGCTTTGATCCGGGCTAAAAAAATGGCGGCCGGCGTCCCGTTTGGCCTTTCCGCCGTGCCCGCCGGAGAGCTTTCGATCACCTTTCTCAGCGATCCTGCCCTGGCCAAACTCCACGGCAACTTCCTCAACGACCCGACCACCACGGATGTCATCACCTTCGAGGGGGACGAAGCGCTTGGCCACGCCGGCGACATCTGCGTGTCCGTGGACACGGCCCTGACCTACGCGACGCGGCACAATCTTTCATTTAACGAAGAGCTCATGCGCTACGTCATCCACGGCTGGCTGCACTTGGCAGGTTACGACGACTTGGAACCGCAAAAAAAACGCCGCATGCGGGCGGCCGAAAATCGCGCCCTCAAAATCCTGGGTGATGCGGGTCTATTCCCCCGCTTCGAGCTCAAGCCGGCAATCCCATCAAAACGTTAACCCGAGCATTGGTGTTATTCTAGTTCGCTTTCCAGTTGAGCTGCATTGGCCGGGACGGCCAACCCTATCATAGAATGCATAGCGTACCCAAATCTAGTGCTTGGTGTAGCGTTGGCCTTCCCCGGCCAATTCCGGCTTTCTGCTCATCTTGTCCGCGAATTGGAATCAGCTCTTGAGTCATGCCTGGCCCTGTTCACCGCACCGAAGCCCACGTGCTCGCCAAAACCGCCCACACCGGCGACCACTGGATGCTCACCTGCTTTTCCCCGACAGACGGGCTGATCACCGCCTTACTAAGGTCCACACGCAGCCATAAAAACGACACCGCACCCAGCCCGGACCTTTTTGATCTTTTGGCCTTGGAGCTTCAGCACGGTCGTGGCTCGCCCGGAACTGGTCCCTGGTTTGTGCGCGAGCACCGCATATTAACGCGCCACTCCGCCATTGGCCGCGACTACCCCACCCTCGCGGCGGCTTCGCGCCTGGCGCGAAACATCACCCGCAATCCCGGTCCCGAAGACAGGCGCGCCGCGATTCACACCCTGCTCGGGCAGGCCTTTAACGCGCTAGAGCGAACCGGCACCCGGCCGGAACTGGTTTACTTCAAAAGCCTTTATTGCCTCGCCCGCGATGAGGGCCTGCCGATCAAACAAGAGTGGCTGCCTTCCTTGCCCGCCTCGGATCAGGCGGTGGTGGCCAACGCACTCAGGCAACCGGCCGAATCACCTGAACCGGCGATGCCCGACCTCATCCGTTTGGCCAAGCGCCTGGAATCCTATCTCTCCAGCGGCCACGACTTGATTTTTGATTAGCGCCACCCCATCTCAGGCAGCGCCCGGCTTCGGTTTTGAGCCGATGTGCAGGACACCCAGGTGGCGCCCGAATCGGCGCATCACCAGCAAATGCACCAGCGCCTGCGTAAGGTTATAAAAATACCACGGCAGCGTGGGGGTGAAGTCGTGAATCGCCGCCAGCACGCAGGTGCGATTCAACATTTCGCGAAACTCGAGACGGCCTTTGCGGTTGTTGGCGGTTTTGGCCAGCACTCCGCCCGTGATGTAGAAAAGCACCCGGTCGGCCGTGCTGCGTTCATGGGAGTAGGTTAACTCCAAAAGCAGCAAATGCCGGGTGCCTAGGTAAAACCGGCAATGTCCGGACTCATCGACCTCACATTTGAGCAGCGGCCAGACAAAGCGCGGCAACCAGCCGTAATACTCCAACGCCACGCGTTGGGCGGAGAGATCAGCCGGCAGGGGGAGTCGTTGCACCGAGCGCACGCGTTTTGCCGCCCGAATAACGCGAATATCTCGCGGCCGAAGTTGATCCAGCTGGGTCAACGCCAGCCGGTGATCCCCATCGAGCGAAGCCCTTAATGCCTGCTCAAACCCAATCGCCCCCACCGCCAGGCGCGTGAGCAAGGGATTGGGCGCGGCGCACATATCGTGGTTTAAACTATCCACCAAGGGGCCGACCAAAGCCCGCGAAGCCCCTCCAACCAAACTCACCCACGCCTTCAACAACTTTGCCGGCAGCGCCGGCACAGGAATCATCCAGCGTCGGCACCCCAATACCCGCGCGGTTTTTTGCAGGAGTTCACGATAGGTCAAAACCTCGGGGCCGCCGATGTCGAAATGCGCGCCAAAATACTCCGGCGCACCGATCACCATATCCACGGCTCGGACCACGTCTTGAATGGCCACCGGCTGCATTCGCCGCTCGGCCCAGGGAGGCAGAAACAGCACCGGCATACGACGGACGAGATTAACCAGAATCCGCAACGAAGAGCCGCCCGGCCCCACCACCAAACCGGCGCGCAAAGCGGTCACCGGGCTGCTGCCCGAGCCCAGCGCTTCCTCCACCTCCAAGCGGCTCGCGAGATGCGAGGAAAGGTGCGGGGTTACGGGAATTAATCCTCCCAGGTAGATGATTTGCTGGATTTGGTGCAGTCGTGCCGCACGAGCGAAATTGTCGGCTAAAATCAGATCCAGATCGACGAAGGTACCTTGGGTTAATCGCGACGAGGGCAACATGGAATGCACCAGGTACACCGCGTAATCGGCGTCTCGCAGAGCCTGCTCGGTCTCTAACAGTGAAAACAAATCGCATACCCGCCACGCGACGCCCGTTTCATCCAAATGATCGGCCGCATGGGTGAGCGAACGCGTCAACGCCACCACCCGAAACCGTTTCGATAATTGAGCGCAAATCGCCTGTCCGATAAACCCGCTCGCCCCGGCAACGACCACGGTTTTTCGCAGCTCGGCTTCCATACCCGCCAAGCTAGGGCCCCCACCTCGTCGTGGCGACAGTAGATTCGTCCGGGTTAATCTATCTTAAACCCCAGCGCGACCACTTCACTGAGGTGAAAGGGGGCGGCGGCGAGCAGTTCCTGCACGTTGCCCAGGGCGGCGGCCAAACTGGCCGAGTCCAGCGAAGCCGACCCGTCCTCGGCGTCGTGTAGTTGCACCCGCCAAGTCGTCGGCGCATCCGGGTGAAAAAACTCCATGATCGCTCCGTAAAGATAATTACCCGGCAGGCCCAAACGGGGTCCGGCGCCCGGCACGAGAAATAGACTGTGCATCGGATCATGCACGGCCGTCGTCGTTTCCTGCGCGGTCGCCGTGTGTTTTCGATGCAAAATGGAACGCCCCACCGCCTTGGCGCGGTGCGTCTCCGCCTTGGGTTGAAGAACGGCGGGCAACGACTGCACATAACGGTCGAAAATCGGGCCGTTCGACTCAAGTTCAGCCACGGGGATTTTTCCCGAGGTCAAAGCGTCCAGATTGGCCGCGAAAAAAGCCGGTTGCAGCGCCACCTTGCGCACCGTGACGTGACCATCCTTGCAGTCGGCCGAGGCATAAACCTGATGCGAAGCATAAAGACGGCGCAGCGCGTCTTGATAAGTCGGCGTATGCGGCACCGCTCCCACCGGGCTCAGCTCGATCATATCGAGAACGGATTGATCAAGCTGCGCGTGGGGATCTTGAGACATGCATCGTTGGTTTATCCATGCATGACGCAACAAACGAGGTCCAACTTGGCCAAGCCGCGAGAATTACCCCGCGCTTCGCTGCGGGAGAGAGGAACTAATCCCGCAGCGCCGCGACCAATGCATCCAACTTGACCGGGTCTTTCACTCCGGGACGCGTTTCCACCCCGCTGTTAACATCCACGAAGTGCGCGCCGCTTTGCGCCCGCGCCGCGCGCACGTTTTCAGGGGTTAGCCCGCCGGCCAGGATCCATGTCTTGTGCGGATGTGACGCAGCCAAGTGCGCGAAGCCGGTCCAGTCCCCCGTGCGCCCCGAACCGCCAAAACCTTCAGGGTGGTAGGTATCAACCAGGAAGCTGTCCGCGTAGTCCAGCCATGCGCGGGGAAATTCAGTGCCCGGGGGCAGTTTGGGTGCCAACCAGAGCGCGCCGGGCCCCGCGATCACGGACCAACTTGCCACGATTTCCAAACCGACTTCGGGCCGCGCATGAATTTGAAACCGATCAAACCCCAATGCCCGGATTGCTTGCAGCTCCTCTGCACTGGGCTCGACCAGCACCGCCACCCGCTTGGGACCCGCCGGCAAATGGACCGACAAGGCGCGGTAGGCTTCGGACGATAGATAACGCGGTGATTTTGAATACAGGATAAAACCAATGTAATCCGCTTTGAGCTCTGCCGCCCGCTGGGCGTCCTCAAGGCGGGTAATTCCACAGATTTTAAAGCAGGTATTTCCAATCATCGCCTGAGCCAAAGTCACTAACCCTGCGTGGACAAGCAACGAACCGAACTCATTCCCTTCAAAATAGCCCAAGCAGCAATGAAGGCCAAAGGCCAAGCAGCAGGATCAAGCCTGCGGCGAATACCAGCGTGATCGCCGCGACCGGATGCACCGGGATGCGTGTCGCCGTGTCAGGTTGCGCGGGCAGCACCAGCGCCGGTTTCAGGATTTGCAAATAATAATAGAGCGCCACCGCGCTCAGCAGAATAGCCAGCAGCGCCAGCCACCCCGTCATGCACCCCGCTTGAAGCGCGCTGGAAAACACCAAAAACTTACCCACGAATCCCGCCAGCGGCGGAATGCCCGCCAACGAAAGCACAAACACCATTAAACAGCCGGCCAAAAGCGGGGACTTCGTCCGCAGACCGGCGAGGTCAGCAAGGTTTACGCAGGGCTGATGCCGCTCCACCGCCGCAATAACGCCAAACGCCCCCACCGTAGCCACGCCATAGGTCATGACGTAATAAAGCAAGGGCGCGACCCCCGCCCAGCCGGCGGCGATCACGCCGAGCAGCAAGGCCCCGGCATGCGCGATGGCGGAGTAGGCCAATACCCGGCGAACCTTGCTTTGCGCCAGCGCCACAAAATTACCCAGCAACAACGAAGCCAGCGCGAGCCAAACCACGACCGTGATCCACCCGGCCATGCCATTCCCGCCCCCGGCAACGCCGCCGAGTCCCGGCCAGAGCAAACGCAAAAACAACGTAAACCCCGCCAGCTTCGAGGCCGAAGCGATTAGCGCCGCCGCCGGAGCCGGCGCGCCTTGATACACATCCGGGGCCCAGAGGTGAAAGGGTGCGGCGGCGGCCTTGAATCCGAATCCCACCAGCACCAGGACCAAGGCCACCAGGAGCAAGGGACTCGGGCCGGACAAAGCGAGTTGGCGGGCGATCTCGGGCAACTCGATCGACCCGGTCAGCCCGTAAATTAGGCTGAAACCGAAAAGCATAAACGCGGCCGACACTCCGCCGAAGAGAAAATATTTAAGGCCCGCCTCGGCCGATTCCGCCCGGGTTTTATCAAACCCCGCCAGCACATAGAGGGACAAACTGGCCAGCTCGAGGGCGAGAAAGGCGAGCAGCAGCTGTTGCGCTGCGGCCATCAGGGCAAAGCCCGTAATCGCGAAGAGGATCACGGCCACAAATTCCGCCGGATTGCGCAAACGCGTCGTGCCCGCCGTGATCCCGAGCGTCAGCAGGCCCAGGCCAAACACGCCGCCCCGCGCTACGAGCGCGAGCGTATCCAAGACCAGAACCCCGCCCCAGATATTCCCCAGGTTGCCCACGCCGAGCAACGAAACCAATGCGGCCAGCAATGCGGCCGCGCCCATACCGCAGGCGATGTGGGTGCGTCGCTCGAGCGAGCGCTTCGTTTTGGGCAAATCCACCGCGAGCACCAGCAAGGCACCCACCACCAGACTGAGCTCGGGCCGGAGAGCACTGAGCAATTCAGCATAGGCAAAGTTCATGGGGTGCCTCCGTTTATGACCGCTTTAAAGGCCGGGGATTGCAGCGCGGGGACGATCCAATCGAGCAACACATCCGGCTTAAGCCCCACCCAAAGCGTGGCGGCGAGCAGCAGGAGCGCTCCGGTTTTTTCCGGCCACGAAATAGGTGCCATCGCATGGGCTTCATCGTGATGCCCGGCGTCCGCAAGCAGCGCAGTGGCTCCGGTGCTGCCGAAAAACGCCACGTGAATCGCACGCAGGGTAAACGCCCCGGCCACCACGATTCCCAGCGCGGCGCACACCGCCCAAAGCGGCTTCGCCTGCCAGGTGCCGGTCAAAATGCTCAACTCGGCCGGGAATCCGCTAAATCCCGGCAAGCCCAAGGAAGCAAACCCAGCCAGCACGAAAACCCCGGCGGCAAAGGGCAGCAATCGATGCAAGGGCATCGCCTGCAAGGCGGCCAGTTCCCGGGTATGGGTGCGCTCGTAAACCATGCGACCGACTACCGCGAAAAGCAGTCCGGCGATAATGCCGTGCGATACCATTTGCAGCACCGCGCCCGCCAGCGCGAGCGGAGTGGCGGCGGCCAGCCCGAGCAGGACGAAGCCCATGTGACTCACGCTCGAATAACCGATCACAAACTTAAAATCCGACTGCACCAGCGCGATGAACCCGGCGTAAACGATCCCCGCTATCGCCAGCCAGGCGATCACCGGCTGGCAAACCGCGAATGCGCCCGGAAACAGCGGCATTGCGACGCGCAGGCAACCATAGGCACCGAGTTTCATTACCACGCCGGCCAGCAGCATCGAGGCACCGGTCGGGGCCGCCACGTGTCCGGTCGGTGCCCAGGTGTGAAAGGGAAACAAACCGGCCAGCACCGCGAACCCGAGGAAGAGCAAAGCAAAGATGGCGATCTGCGACCCCGCCGGAATATGCCGCGCGCCCTCCGCCAATTCCGCCAAACCATAGCCCGTCGCACCTCCCGCAGCGTGAGCCCAAAGCAGACCGATCAACACCAACGCGCTCCCCGCAAAGGAATAAAGCACGAGCTTCATCGCGCCATATTCGCGATTGGTCGAACCCCAGACCGCGACCAGGAAATACTTAGGCACGATCGCGATTTCGTAGAAAACAAAGAGCAGAAACACATCCGCGCTCATAAACACCCCGTAAACCCCGCCGATGAGCGACAGGTAAAAGGCGAAGAATTCCCCCGTGCGTTCCTCGTTATTCCAAGAGAACAGTATCCCGGCGGTCGCCGCCAGTCCGGTAAGCACGAGCAGGCTAAGGCTGATCCCGTCCACCGCGAGGTGGTAGCGCACCCCAAGCTCGGTTATCCACGGGACATTGACCAGCGTTTGCAGCTCGGGCCCGGGCACAAATTCACGGGCGGCCAGCAAAGTGATCGCCAGCCCGGCAAGCGCGGTGCCCAGCGCCACCCGGCGCGCGGCCGCCGCCGAACGCGTTCCCGCCAGCAGTGCGAGCAAGGCACCGGCAAACGACACGTAAAGGGTCCAAGGCAGTAAGTTCATGGCAGTTGGCTGACCCACGTGGTCACGAGCGGGTTAATGAGGCCGACCAGCAACTGCGGCAGCACTCCGAGCAGCACCATCAAAACAACCAGGGGCAGCAGAGTCAAAATCTCCACCCGATCGAGGTCGCGAAACGCAGCCACGGCGGCACCAGTCGGGCCATGGAAAACGCGTTGCCAAAACGTGAGCAGAAAAAGCGCGGTCGCGAATAAGCCAAGACAGGCCACCCCCGCCGCCCAAGGCGCGAGACCAAACACGCCGCTGAAAATCATAAACTCGCCCACAAAGCCGTTCAACCCGGGCAATCCCAGCGAGGAGAACATCGCCACTCCGCAAAAACCGGCGAACAGCGGCGCCAAGGTGCGCACTCCGCCAAAGTCGTGAATGCCACGCCGTCCGCCCGAACGAGCTTCGAGCATGCCCACGCAGGCGAACAAGGCGGCGGCGGAAAGCCCGTGGTTAAACATCTGGAGCAATGCACCGATTAGGGCCGCAGTCGCCGCCGGAGCATTGCTCGCCCCCGCCACCGCGAAAAGCGCCAGCAGGCAATAGCTCACATGGTTGATCGAGGAATACGCGACCATGCGTTTCAGGTCGGTCTGATTCAGCGCCGCGAACGCACCAAACACCACGCCGCCCAAGGCCAGTCCGAGCAGGCACGGCGCGGCGGCATGCAACTCCGCCGGGAAAAGAGGCCAGAGTATGCGCAGAAATCCATAGACGCCCATTTTCGACATGATCCCGGTCAGAAACATGGATACGCCGCTCGGCGCTTCCGCGTAGGTTGCGGGCAACCAGGTGTGAAAAGGAAACAGCGGCGCCTTTACCGCCAGACCAAGAAAAACCCCGATAAAAATCACCTTGGGCCAGAGGCCGCCCAGCAGGGCGAGCTTGGCTGCCAGTTGGCCCGACGCCGCGAGGGTCGCGAGTTCGGTAAAGTTAAACGTGCCCGTCGCCACCGCGATGGCCGCAAACGCGAGCAGCAGACACGCGCCGCCGGCCAGGGTATAAATCACAAACTGGTAGGCCGCCCGGGTCGCGCCTTCCCCACCCCAGATTTTTATCAGGAAAAACGCCGGCACCAGACTGAGTTCCCAAAAGAGAAACCAGTGGAAAAAATCCAAGGCCAAGAACACCCCGAGCGCCGCGCCCTGGAGCAAAAGAAACAAGGCCGCAAAGTGATGCGGTGCGCGTTGTATTTTCCACGAGGCCAGCAGACACAGCGGCGACACCAGTCCAGTGAGCAAGACCAGCAAAAGACTGAGTCCATCCAGCCCGAGGTGATAATCCACCCGCAAGGCCGAGATCCAGCTGTGCCGTTCAATAAATTGATAACCCGCTCCCGCAGGCGCGAAGTTCGCCAAAATCACCAAGGCCAGCCCCAGCGTTGAACCGCTGCTCAACAAGCCCACCACCCGCGAGCTTTTCGCGCCGAGCTTGTTCCCCAGCGACGCCAACACCAAGGCGCCCAACCAAGGCGCAAACACCAGGAGCGACAGTATAGGAAGCGAACTCATCGACCACCTCCCAGTATGACCAGCAACATCAGCACAACAAAACCCGTGGCGATAAAACGCAGATAACTCTGGGGCTCTCCGGACTGGGCCCGCGAATAAGCGCGTCCGCTGTCCCGGAACGATTCGCTGACGACATTGAACCCGCCATTGATCGCGCTTTCATCGTTCTCGCGGTTCACCACCCCGGCAAATTCGCCCAAGCGGGCCAGCATCGTAACCGCGCCGCCCCACACGTAGCGGTCGAAAAAGTCAGCCACCGTTGCGCCCGCCGTTACCAAGCGACCGAGCGTTGCGGCATAGAGTTCATCGAAGCCCAAGCGGTTTCCGAGCGCGGCGATGACCCCGGGAGCTGCCTTGGCCAGCGGGTCCACCGCATCCAACGCGACTCGCGGCCTGCGACCGTAAATCGCCCAGCCCGCGCCCAAGCCAACCGCGACCAAAACAATCGAGAGCATCATCAAGCCGGCGCTTTCAAATAGGGGATGCCCGTGAACTTCCGGCTCGCCCAGCAGCCGGGCCTGCAACCAGGGAAAGGCCGGTGTTCCCAGAAAACCAAGCGCCACGGCCCCAACCGCCAGCAAGATGAGCGGCACCGTCATCACCGCCGAATTTTCATGCGCGTGCTCGGTCTCCTCGGTGCGCGCCGTTCCGAAAAAAGTCTCGGCGACCAGCCGTGTCATGTAGAAGGCCGTCAGCACCACCGCGACGAGCGCCGCCCCAAACGGCAGATGGGAAACCTGCCAGCCATGCGCGGCGTGCAAAATAGCCTCTTTGCTCCAGAAACCGGAGAACAAAAACGGCACGCCGGAGAGCGCCATCATGCCAATCGCGAAAGTGGCAAAGGTGATGCGCATCCGTCCGCGCAGACCGCCGAGGCGGCGAATATCTTGTTCGTGGTGGGCGGCGTGGATCACCGAGCCCGCGCCCAAAAAGAGCAGCGCCTTGAAAAAGGCATGAGTCAGCAAATGGAAGATCGCCGCCACCCAGGAACCCACCCCAAGCGCCAGCATCATGTAGCCGAGCTGGGAAACGGTGGAAAAAGCCAGCACGCGCTTAATGTCATTTTGGGCGACCGCGATGGTCGCGCCCAGCAGCGCGGTGATGGCTCCGATAAAGGCCACCACCGTCAAGGCATGGAGCGGCACCAGCGGGAGCGCCAGATCGGCGGACATCAGGGGATATACCCGGGCGATCAAAAACACCCCGGCCGCCACCATCGTCGCGGCGTGAATGAGCGCGCTGACCGGGGTCGGGCCTTCCATCGCGTCGGGCAGCCAGACGTGCAGCGGAAACTGGCCGGATTTGCCAACGGCCCCGCAGAAAATAAGCAACCCTATGGCCGTGGAAACGGCCAGGCCGCCGACCGTCACCTGACTGGCCAGCGAACCGAGCGCCGCCACTTCGAGCACGCCGTTGCCGCCGTCGTAGAAAAGCAAGGAACCGGTCGAGTCCGCCAACCAGAGCAAGCCCAGGAGCAAACCGAGGTCGCCGATGCGTGTGGTGATGAAGGCTTTTTTCGCGGCGGCGGCGGCGCTGGGTTTGTGAAACCAGAATCCGATCAACAAATACGAAGCGAGCCCCACCAGTTCCCAGCAAATGAAGAGCAGCAGCAGACTGTTCGCGACCAGGATGCCGAGCATGGCGGCGGCGAACAGGCTGAGAAAACAGAAGAACTGTTTAAAATTCGCGTCCGCCTTCATGTAGCCGGTGCTGAAGATAAAAATCAGCGAAGCCACGAAGGTCACCATCACGCACATGAACGCGGTCAGCGGATCGAGCAGCCAACCCAGACGCATCGCGCCTGCGCCGACATCGAACCACTCGAAATTCGCGACCAACTTTGCCCCCGGATCGGCGAGAGCGGTGTGCAGTGCGAGGCACGAGATCACGAACGCCGCGATCATGGCGGCGATGGCGGCCCCGGCCGCAAGGGTCCGGCAGCTGCGTGGCGCGAGCGCGGCAATGCCGGCCGCCAGCAAGGGCAACGCAGGTATGAGCCAAACAAGGGAGACGGGAAGGTGCATACCTCAGCCTTTAAGACGGTTGATCGAAGCGAGGCGGATGGTTTTCTGGTGCCGGTAAACCGCGATCACCAGGGCGAGTCCGACAGCGGCCTCGGCGGCGGCGACGGCGATGGAGAACAATACAAACAACACCCCGGTGCCGGCTTCGGGATTCGGACCATAGCGCCAGAACGCGATGAAGTTGATATTGGCCGCGTTGAGCATCAGCTCGACGCCCAGCAATACCAGGATGGCGTTGCTACGCGCCATGGCCGCGACCAGTCCCACGCAGAAGAGCAGGCTCGAAAGCAGCAGACACAGTTGCAGCGGACTCATACCTCGTCCTCCGGACTTTTGACGTTTTCCTCGGCGGCCAAAACCACCGCGCCGAGCAGCGAGACCGTAAGCAAAATACCCACCACCAGCAGCGCGACGACGTGCGGGCCCATAAGCTGCGCCCCGATTTGCTTCACCGTTAAGACTGGAACCGGGCCGGGGGTCGTGACCGTAAGCGGCGTGCCCAGCACGGCCCCGACCAGGATTCCCGCCACTCCGCCGCCCGCGACCAGCGCCAGGATGAACCGTTGCCACGAAGCGAAGCCCAGCGGTTCGGATGCGGTCCCCTGCCGCGTCAGTAACACGGCGAAGAGCACGACCATCGAAATCGCCCCGACGTAAACCAGGCCTTGCGCGAAGGCGACAAACTCGGCTCCGGCCCAAAGGTAAAACGCCGCGATTCCCGCCCAGCAGGCCACCAGCAATAACGCGCTGTGGATGAGATTGCGCAGCGACAAGGCCACGATGGCGCTGCCAAGGATGAGCACGGAAAGAAGGATCAGCGCGAGGGTCATGACGTGGCGTAGCGGTAGGTGCGCGGGGCGCGGCCGGCATTCAGTTTGCGACCCAGTAAAACAAAGGGCCCGACGACGATGGCGGCGGAGATTACCCAACGCACCAGTTGGAGTGCGCCGGTCCAATCCCGGGTGAGCGACCAGAACGCGGCGTTGAGCAGGTTGATCAAGGCCAGCGGCACGATAAACTGCCAGGCCAGCCGGGTCAGCTGGTCGATACGAAGACGCAGCAAGGTGCCGCGCACCCAGATGAAAAAGCCTATCATGCCGACCAGCTTCAGCATGAACCAGGCATATGAGGGCACAAAGCCGAGGAAGGGCACCGGAGCCTGCCAGCCGCCGAGAAAAATCGTGATGCCCAACCCGCTAAGCGCGGTGAGGCCGAAATACTCCGCCATGAAAAACAGCGCGTATTTAAACCCCGAGTATTCGGTCAGGTGTCCGGCGACCAGCTCACTCTCCGCCTCGGGCAAATCGAAGGGCGACCGGTTGCTTTCAGCCAGCGCCGCAACAAGGAAAAGCAGGAATCCGGCAAAGCCCCAGGGCGTGAAGACATTCCAGTGCGGAATGATCCCAAAGGTCCAACCGCCTTGGGCGAGCGCGATTTCACGGGTCGATAATGAACCGGCGACCAGCACAACCGGAACGACCGAAAGCATCAGCGGTAGCTCATAGCTGATCACCTGCGCCAGCGCGCGCATGGCCGCCAGGAGGGAGTATTTGTTACGACTCGCCCAACCGGCCATGAAGATGGTGAGTTCGGTCGCGGAACCGGCGGCGAAGAAATAAAGCAGCGCCGAATCCAGCTCAACCGGGATCAGGTTCCGACCGAAAGGCAGCACCGCGAAGGTCAGCAGTGAAAAAGCCACGACCAATACCGGAGCGAGGAAGTGCAGCAGCTTATCGGCGGCGGCAGGCACGATGTCCTCTTTGGTCAGGGCTTTGACCGCGTCGGCAAAGGGCTGGGAAAGTCCGAACAAGGTGTGTTTGAAACGCCAGGGCAGGATGGAAAACTGCGGGACTCCGGTTCGATTGGGCCCACGACGATTTTGCAGACGTCCCAGAAGCTTTCGTTCCGCAATCGTGGTAAACGCAAAGAAGAGCCCGAACACCGCCAGAATCGCGACGATGGTGATCAGGTGATGCACCAGCCACTGGGTAGGTGCCGGTAAGAGTTGCACGAAGGCATCACGCAGCAGCAGCGGCGCGCGCTCTAAAAAGGGTTCGGAGCCGGCAACGGCCATGGCGTAAGCACTCATGCGGCGGAAGGGGGCGTGGTCGGAGGCGCGGCGGCGGCCTTGGCAGCGGCGGCCGCGGCTTTGGCCAGCGCGGCGGCCTTGGCTTTTTCTTCGGCGGCGAGACGTTCGGCTGCCAGGCGGGCGTCCACTTCGGCAGCCTCGGCCGGGCGGATCGAGTGGTAGTAAGCGTTGGACTTCGCCAGTTGGTCGCGCTCCAGCAGCAAACCGGTGAAACGGTTCGTGGCCGTAACCTCAAAAACCTTGTCCATTTTTATGGAATCAAAGGGGCAAAGTTCGGCGCAGATGCCGCAGCCCATGCACACGGCGGTGTCGATCGTGAAGATGACGGGGTAGAGCTGCGGTTTGCCGGTGGCGTCGGGCTTCTTGTCTTTGCTCTTCTCGATGTAGATGCACTGAGGCGGACATTCTTTTTCGCAAATGGTGCAGGCCACGCAGCGCAAGGTCCCCAAGGGGTCGGCGGCGTTCTCGCACACCAGCAAGGGGAAGCTCCGGTAGTGCTCGCCCAGGGGCGCGCGCTCCTCCGGATATTGCACGGTGGCCATGCGTTCGGGATCGTAAAAGCTGCCCGCGAAATTCTTCGCGGTGACAGCCAGACCTTTGAGTATGCCGGAGCCTAGCATGGCAGTTAGCGATCGACCTCCCCAAGCACGATGTCGATGGAGCCGAGGATGACCACGGCATCGGCCACGGTGTGGCCCAGGCACATCTCTTCGAGGAGCGTCAGGTTGATCAAGGAAGGGGGGCGCACGCGGTAGCGGTAGGGGTTCGGGGTGCCGTCGCTGAGCAGGTAAAAACCCAGTTCGCCCTTGGGGCTTTCGAGCCGGCCGTAGGCTTCGCCGGCCTTGGGGCGGAAACCGCGGATCTTGGCCTTCGGGTCCATGATGGGACCGGTAGGCAAGTCGCGGAACGCCTGTTGCAGGATTTTGACCGACTCCCGCATTTCCAAAATGCGCATCATGTAGCGGTCGTAGGTGTCGCCATGCTCACCGAGCGGCACGCGGAAATCGAAACGCGAGTAGAACCCGTAGGCATCCACCTTGCGCAGGTCATAATTAACCCCGGCGGCGCGAAGCACGGGGCCGGTTATGCCGGCGTTGATGGCATTGGCCGCCTTCAGCCGGCCGACTCCCTGGGTGCGGGCCAGCAGGATTTCATTCCCCGTCAACATGCGCTCGTACTCGTCCAGGAAGCGGGGAAAGTTATCCACCAAACGACTGGCGGCGGCGAGCCACTCGGGCGAGGGGTCGATACGGCAACCACCAAAGCGCTGATAATTACACATCATGCGCGAGCCGCTCAGGGCCTCGAACAGGTCGATGATTTTCTCGCGCTCGCGGAAGGCGTACAGCAGCGGCGTAAACGAGGTGCCGAGGTCGTTGAAAAGAAACCCGACCAGACAGGCGTGATTTACGATCCGGGTGAGCTCCGCGAGAATGATGCGCAGATACTGCGCCCGATCCGGGACGGCTTGCCCCGCGAGTTTTTCCACCGCGAGGGCATAGGCCCAGTTGGTGGACATCGAACAGAGGTAATCGAGCCGGTCGGTGTAGGGCATCGACGCCAGATAACTCGTATTCTCGGCGATCTTCTCGTGGTTGCGGTGCAGGTAGCCGAAGACCGGTTTGAGTTTAACAATGACCTCGCCGTCGAGGGTCACATCCATGCGGAAAACGCCATGGGTGGACGGGTGTTGCGGCCCCATCGACACCTCCAGCAGGTCGCCGTGAAACGCATCGGTCACAGTGCGCACCGTCGGGCCGGACGGCGCACCGAAGGGTGCGGGAGCCTGCGTGGGGGCTGCGGGGCTCATGGCTTGGCCTCCACTTGGGCTGGGGCCGACACGCCGGGCGTAACGCTTGGGTAGTGGGCTTGCGCCCGTTCCAGCACCTCGGCATGGGGCGTCGGCTCCCACTCGTAATCGTCGGGCTCGACGTAATCCTTGCGCATCGGGTGGTCCTTAAAATCGCCCCACATCAGCAGGCGGCGAAGATTGGGGTGGCCTTCAAAAACGATGCCGAAGAGATCGAAAATCTCCCGCTCCTGAAAATCGCACGAACGCCAGACCGGCGTCAGGGAAGGGACGGTCACCTGATCGCTGCGATTCCCGGTGCGCAGCCGGATGATCACCGGACCATGGCGCAGCGCCATCGAGTAGAGATGATACACCGCTTCCAGCCGGCCCGGCTCGATGCGCTTGGTTTTTTCCTCGACCACTTTGGCCGGGCCGCCAGCGGGATCGGCCACGCTGACCTTCTTGGTTTCCACGATTTCCTTTTCCGGCCAGTCGATGCCCGTGACGTTGGAGCAATAGTCGAGCTGAAGCGCCGGATCATCGCGAAGAAACCGGGCGATCTCGAACGCATGGGCGTTATCCAGGCTAATCGTATGCTCGGCGGCGGGACCGGGATTGGGCACGAGCGTAATCGTTGCGCCCGGGAAACGGGCGAGCAGGCGGTCACGGATCTGTTCGAGGGATTCCATGGTTCAGCCTTTGCCCAAACGCCCCAACGGGACGGGCGGGGTCCAAACCGCCGGATTGTGCGTGGGTTCTATATCATGGGCTCCGCAAGTCGGCACGGCATACTCGCTGGGCGCATCGGCCCGGGTGTGTTTGGCCGCGTCGGGACCGGTTAAATGCTCTCCGCGAATCTTCTTCTGCAACTGCATCAGGCCATTGAGCAAAGCCTCGGGACGGGGCGGGCAGCCGGGTATGTAGATATCCACCGGAATGAAGCGATCCACGCCCTTAAGCACGTTGTAACCCTGCTTAAAAGGACCGCCGGAAATCGCACAGGCACCCATGGCGATGCAGTATTTGGGCTCCGGCATCTGGTTCCAAAGCCGTACGACCTGGGGAATCATCTTTTTGGTCACCGTGCCGGAGACAATCATCAGATCGGCTTGCCTGGGTGAGGGCCGGAAAATCTCCGCCCCAAAACGCGCGATGTCGAAACGGGCGGTGGCGGCGGCGATCATTTCAATCGCGCAGCACGCGAGGCCGAATTGCAGGGGCCAGATGGAGTTGCTGCGTCCCCAGTTATAGAGCTCTTCGAGACTGGTGAGCAGTACCCCGTTGCGGCGCAGGTTCTCCCGGTCGGCATCGGAGATATTGCCGGCGGCCGGAAACGGTTGGGGCGCGGCAGTGGGGGCAGGCGTGCTCATTTCCAATCGAGATGGCCGCGATGCCAGGCCCAGACCAAGCCCTCGGCCAGCAAGAGCATAAACACCAACATGGCGACCAAAGCGCCGGCCGGTAAGTGGGTGAAATTAACCGCGAAAGGCAGGAGGAACAACACCTCGACGTCGAAGATCAGGAACAAAATCGCGTAGAGGTAATAGTGCGCTTTGAACTGAATCCAGGAATCGCCGGACGAGGCGAGACCGCACTCGTAGGTGGTGTTTTTCATCGGTCCCGGTTTGGCCGCCTGAAAACACCGGACCCACAGTTGCGCCACCCCGAGAAGGATGAGCGGAAAGGCCAAGGCTACGCCGGCAAACAGAGCCAGAAATGCGTAGGGGTGGTCGTTCATGCCGCAGCCACCAAGCTGCCCACCCCCTAAAAACGCCTCAATGACCAAGCCTGTTCAGCAAATGGCTAAAGCTCCTCATTCGTTGGCCGCCGCGCAACGAATAGCACGAAGGCAGCAGCACCCTACTGCTTGCCCGCTAAAAGACCTATTGTATCGCCTTTGTGCTCATCAGACTGCTTATCCAGTGAACCCGTTTACCGCCGAGATAACATGCTCAACCTGCGCGTCCGTGAGCTCCGGGAAAATCGGCAAACTGAGCACCGTGGCACAGGCTCGTTCCGCGACCGGCAAAGAACCCTCCGCATAGCCAAGATGGGCGTAACACGCCTGGCGATGCAAAGGCACCGGATAGATGAGATCCGTGCCCACTTCGCAGGCCGCCAAATGGGCGCGCAGGGCTTCGCGTCGCGGATGCCTCAGGGTAAACTGATGCCACACGCTTTCGCCCTCGCGACGTCCCGCGACCGGCAGAATCGTGTCCGCCAGCTTAATGCCTTCGAGATAACGAGCCGCAATGGCCCGCCGCCGCGCCGTCCACCCCGCTAAGTGCGGCAGTTTAACGCTCAATAGCGCGCCTTGAAATCCATCCATGCGGAAATTGAACCCCACGTGGTCATGGTAATAACGGCGGCCGGAACCATGCACGCGCAACAGTTTCGCTTTGTTAAACAGCTCGTCGCGCCGCGAGACAAACGCGCCGCCCTCGCCGCAGCCTCCGAGATTTTTCGTCGGGTAAAAGCTGAAGGTGCCTGCATCGCCCAAGAGCCCGACCGGCGTCCCTTGGTAGTGCGCGCCCGCAGCCTGGGCACAATCCTCGACCACAAACAGGCCGTGCTTGCGCGCTATGGCCAGAATTTCCTGCATCCGCGCCGGCTGGCCGAAAAGATGAACAGCAATGATTCCCTTGGTCCGTGGCGTGATTGCCGCCTCGATCTTGGCCGGATCCAAGTTAAAGGTATCCTGCTCCACATCGACAAACACCGGGGTGGCCCCGACGTAGCTGATGCCCCACACGGTGGAGATAAAGGTGAAGGGCGGCGCGATGACTTCGTCGCCCGGCCCCCAGCCCGCCAGCGTTGCGGCCAGGTGCAAAGGGGATGTCCCGCTGTTCACCGCCAGCGTCGCGGGATAATGCAAGGTCTTGGAAAACGCGTTTTCAAAATCCTCCACGTCCTTGCCCAGGCAGAAGCGAGTGGCGTCGTAGGTCGCCGTCAAAGCGGCCAGAGCCTGTTCGCGAAGGGCGCGGTGCTGAAGCGAAAGATCAAGAAAAGGGACTTTCATGGGCGGCCACCTATCGCTCCCCCGCACCGCCCTGACAACACACGAAAACACGAAAAAGCGGCACCCCGAAATTCGGAGCGCCGCCGGAAGTCCCTACGCGTCGGCTAAGCGATGCGGCTTAATCATCACGCCGCCCCGAGAGCATGAGCAGGATGTGCAGGAGCGAACCCAGCGCGGCGACAAACGCGGCGACGTAAGTCAGCGCGGCGGCGTTGAGGGTCTCGTTGACTCCGCTCATTTCATCACGGTCGAGGATTCCCAGACCGACCAACTGTTCCTTGGCCCGGCGGCTGGCGTCGAACTCCACCGGCAGAGTCACGAATTGGAAGAGACAGATCACCGCAAGCGCGACGGCACCCACGACCAGCAGCTTGCCGCCGATTGCGGTGCTGAGCAGGAAAATGCCCGCGATCATAACGAAGTTGGAAACGCTGGCGGCGATCTGGGTTGCGGGCACGAGCGTCTGGCGAACCGTCATCATGGAGTAGCCGACCTTGTGCTGGATGGCGTGCCCCGCCTCGTGGGCCGCGACGCCGAGGGCGGCGAGGCTGTGGCCGTGATAATTATGCTCCGACAACGCGAGTTCCTTGGTCATCGGGTTGTAGTGGTCGGTCAACTCGCCCGGAACCTCGATGATTTTCACATCATTGATTCCGGCCGAGCGTATGACCGCCTCGGCCGCCTCGCGGCCGGTGATGCGGCTGCGCGAACCGACCTGGCTGTTCTTTTGGTAAGCGCTCCGGATTTTCATCTGGGCGTAGAAGCCGAAGAGCATGGGAACGATAACGAGTATTATCCAGATAGGCATGGTAGGAATGGATTGAGTTACGGCGTAAGAGGTGTGCCTTGCCGCGCTTTGCAAGTGGAAGTGGCCGCGCATGAAAAAGCCGGTGCGATTTGTAACCGCACCGGCTCTCCACCCCGAAGGGCGCCGGGGCTGCGAAAGTAGCGGGCGTTTTTACCTCACCCTCAGGGTTGGGTGCGGGTGCTAACATGAGCCGAAAGCAGGAATTGGCCGGGGACGGCCAACGCTACACAAACGACTAAATGCCAGTAAGCTGGGTGTTAAATGTAAGGTTGGCCGTCCCGGGCCAATGCAGCTCAACTTAAACGCGAACACAGCTAAGCAGCCGCCAGCCCGCTGCGCACCAGCAAGGCGGCGGGATCGGCGTCCCGCCCCATGAAACGCCGAAACAGCACCGCCGCATCCTCACTGTTACCTTTGCTGAGGATGTGCTCGACGAACTGCGCCCCGACCGACCGCGAGAACACCCCTTCCGCCTTCCAGCGCGTGAAGGCATCGGCCTCCAGGACCTCCGCCCACTTGTAGGAATAGTAGCCCGCCGCATAACCCACCGGATCGGAAAACAAATGCCCAAAACGGCGCACGATCGTCCGGGCCGGAGGCTCGGTCGGCAACATGCAGTCGGCCACCAGCGCCCGGGTCTTGGCCTCCAGATCGCCCGTCACGAAATCCTGGGCGCTCAGGTGCAAGAGCAGGTCCATTTTGGCGAATTGCGTCTGGCGCATCGCCGCGCACGCCGAACGGAAATTACGCGCGCCGACCATCTTTTGGAACAGGTCTTCCGGTATCGGTTCTCCCGTCTGGTAATGCCGGGCAAAGAGATCGAGCGAGGCGCGCTCCCAGCACCAATTCTCCATGATTTGCGAAGGCAGTTCGACAAAGTCCCAGGCCACGTTGACCCCGTTCAAAGACTTCACCGGAACCTCGCCCAAGAGGTGATGCAGCAGGTGGCCGAACTCATGGAAAATCGTCTCCACCTCCCGATGCGTGAGCAAGGCCGGCTGTCCCGGCGTGGGTGGGGACATATTGCCGCAAATATAGCCCAGATGCGGTGCTCGTCCCCCACCCGCTTCCAAAGGGAGCGCCCCCCCCGTCACCAGATAGCCCATCCAGGCGCCGCCGCGCTTCGATTCACGCGGATGCCAGTCGGCGTAGAAGGACCCGGCGTGGCGTCCGTTTTCATCGTGGACCTCGTAGTACTTTACCTCATCGCACCATTTCTCGTCTGAGGTAATTTGCACTTCGTTGATACGCAGCCCGAAGATGCGCGTCGCCAGCTCGAAAAGACCGGCCTGCACCCGGGTTACCTCGAAATAGGGCCGCAAGGACTCTTCATCAAACGCATGACGCGCAACCCGGAGTTTTTCGGACCAATAGGATATTTCCCATGCCTTTAAACGTGAGACCGGCTGGCCGGTCGTATCCGCCTTGAACCGCTCCAGTTCCTCGCACTCGCGGGTAAAGGCGACGCGGCACCGGGCCTCGAAATCCGTCACAAACGCCAGGGCCTTTGCGCCGGTTTTCGCCATGCGGCGAGAAAGCACAAGATCGGCAAAGTTGCTCCGGCCCAGCACCGCCGCTTTCTCGGCCCGCAGGGCGAGAATTTTCTGCACCAGCGGACCGTTATCCCACTTTCCGCCTTCCGCCTCGGCGGCCACCGCGACCGAGGCCGCCCAGATTTCGCGACGCAGCGACTCGTCCTCGGCGTAAAGCATCACCGGCTCCTGCGAGGGGCCGTGCAAAGTGAAGCGCCAGACCGGCGCGTCGTCCGTTCCGAGGCCTTTCTTGCGCGCCGAGTCCCGCGCGGCGGCCACGGCGTGCGGCGGCAATCCGCCCAAGCGCTTCGGATCCTCCACCACCAGCTGCCAGGCGTTGGTGGAATCGAGGGTGTTCTCGGAGTATTTCTGGGTCAGCTGGGCCAGTTCCGCTTCGATCGCCTCCAGTCGCGCCCGGGAAGCCTCGGGCAAGTCGGCCCCGGCCTCGCGGAAGTTTTCCAAGGTTTCGTCGCGGAGTCGCGCCCAGGCCCCGGTCACGGCGCGTCCGCCGGGCGAAGCCGCCCCGGCCTGCAACGCGGCCCACAGACGCGGGTTCAAGGGAATGGCTGCGGTAAAGGCCGACACCCGTGGAAGCATCGCGTTGTGGGCTTCGCGCAAGGCGGGCGAATCGGCGACCGATTGCAGATGCGTTACCTTGGCCCAGGCGAAGTTCAAACGCTCGGTGGCGGTCTCCAAGGCGACAAAGGTGTTTTCAAAGGTGGCATCCCCGCTTTCGGCCCGCGCGGCGATGGCGTCCAACGCGGACTGCCCCTCGGCCAACGCACTCGTGACCGCCGGGGCGATAAGCTCGGGCCGGTGTTCGGCCCAACGAATGCGAAATGCTTCGTCGAGGAAGGGATTGGTCGAGGTGGCTGCAGTGGAATCGGATCGCATGTGAACGCGGCGAGTTTTGTGCTCCCCAAGCCATCCGCAAGCGTGCAGCCCGCTTTCAGGAACCCGGGAGAAGCGCGTAAATTAACTCAGTCCGCGGCGGATCAGCCAATCCACCACCGTGCCACCGGCTGTCTGCCGCAAGTGGGCCCGCAAACGCTCGACCTGCGCCCGGGTGGCGTCGAGGCGTGCGGGGGTTTCCAAACAATCGCGCAGCTCCCCGGCCAGCGCCGCCGACGACGCCGCGCCTTGAATATACTCCGGATACATGGACTCGCGCAGCAGCAGGTTATTGATCCCCAGGTAAGGAATTTTGACCAACCAACGCCCGAGCAAATAGGTGATCGGGTTGGCGCGGTAAACAATCGCTCCCGGCAATCCGGCCAGCGCGCAGTGCAGGGACATCGTGCCGCTGGAGGTCAGCACGGCGGACGCGGCAACCACCCCGCCATTGGGCACCAGTTCCACCCCCGATGGCACGCCGCCTTGCTCGATCACCTCACGGATCGCCGGGCTGGGATGAATCACCCGCGCACCTCGTTTACCGTAGGCCAGATAGCCGTCGCGTAGCACCGGCCAGATGCGTCCCACGGCCTGCTTGCGGCTGCCGGGCAGGAGCAATACCGGCGCGTCAGGGTCGAAGCGCACCGGCGCGACATAGTCCTCGGCCAGAAACGGGTGGCCTACGAAGTCAACCGCCAGCTCCGTGTCGGCGTAGCAAGCCACCTCGAAAGGGAAAATGCAGGCGAGCGCATCGAGATATTTGGCCATGCTAAAACGCCGCCCGGCCTTCCAGGCCCAGATTTGCGGCGAAATATAAAACAGCAGTTTGACCGGTCCGCCCGCCTTGGCCGCCAGCCCGCGTTCGTTCAGCGCGGCGGCGAGGCGCAAATTCAACCCCGGGTAATCCACAAAACACACCGCGCGCGGCCGGTGTTCTTCGATCCAGCGCAGGATCTCATAAAACAGCGTCTTAAAAAACGGATAGTTTTTCAAAACCTCCACCAGCCCGACCACGGACGAAGCGGTTAAATCATGCAGCAACTGCGCTCCACTGGCCGCGAGGTGCCTGCCCCCCAGCGCGCATACCTGTGCCGCCGGGTCGCGACTGCGCAGCCCGGCCACCATGCGCGCGGCATGCTCGTCACCCGAGTGTTCACCCGCGATCACAAGCAGGTCCACCCGGCCGAAGGCGGGAGGGGCGAGTCGAAAGGGCAGTGCCGCATTGCTCATTTTTTAGCTGCTTTGATTTGTTCGGTGATCTGGATGGCGACTTCGAGCGCGGTCTTGCCCAGGGCCGCCCCCACTTTGGGCTGCTTTAGCTCGGCCACGCTTTCGGCAAAATGTTGCAGCTCCAATTTCAGGGGCTCGTCCTTTTCGATGGGTATTTCCTGGACCGGAATCGAGCTGGCGTCGCCCGCCTTGGCCAGGCCGATCTTCACCTTTAACCCATAGGCGATGACATCGCTCTTTTTCACCAAGTGGCCTTTTTGGTTCATGAAATCGAGCGAGAGGTAGGCGTCGTCCTGGAAAATCCGAATCTCGCGGTTTTTCTTCAGGCTCATGCGGCTGGCGCTGAGGTTGGCCACGCACCCGTTTTCAAACTCGATGCGGGCGTTGGCGATGTCTTCGGTTTTGGAGAGCACGTGCACCCCGACGCTGTCGATTTTGCGAATGGGCGATTTAACCAAGGCGAGCACGATGCCGATGTCGTGAATCATGAGATCGAGCACCACGCCGACCTCGGTGCCGCGCGGCGTGTAGGGGGCCAGCCGCTCGGCGGTGATATATCCCGGACGGTCGATGTGCTTCTCCATGAAGCTCATAACCGGATTAAAATGCTCGATGTGACCCACTTGCACGATGCACCCGTGGGCTTGGGCGGCGGCGAGCACGCGCTCGGCCTCCTCCAGCGTCGCGGTGATGGGTTTCTCGATCAGGAGATGGGTTTTTCGCTCCAGCAAGGGGATGGCCACCCGCTCGTGTTTGTCGGTGGGCACGACGACCGAAATGGCGTCGCACGCCTCGCCCAGTTCCTCGAGTGTGGCGTAGCGTTTGCAATTATGCCGGGCGCAAATCTCGGCCGCGCGGGCGTCATCGGCCTCGAAAATCCCCATGAATTCCACATTGGGCAACGCGGCGTAGATGCGGGCGTGATGCTGGCCCAGCGAGCCTACGCCGGCGACGCCGCATTTTACTTTGGGCTTGGGAGAAAAGAAGAAGTTCACGGGAAAAGAACGCCGAGAATTGTCTTAGCCAAACCCGCGAGGCGAGCGGGATATGCCACAGCCAGACAATCAGCTTAATTAATGCCGCGTTCCGCCCTCGATGTGCCCGGCCCCCGGTCAGCTATTCGCACGGTTTAACCGTTCGGTAACGCCGATGGTTCGCGCTTCATCGCTTCTACACGAACATCCGAAGTTACGGCGAGCCGTCCGGAATCATCCTCCACTTTAACGCCGCCGCCTTCGCCGACAAGAACTTGCATCGTAGCGATTTGCGTGGATCTAACGACGATTTCAACGGTGTTTTCCAGGTCAGTAAATGTTCCCCTGGCACGACCTTCGTAGGTCCAGGAACCGGGATTTTTAATGGGATCTGTGGACGCTTTCAGCCACCCTCCCGGCAGGCCAAACCCCTGGATGGTTTGTTTGATCGAAAACGCCGGACCTTCACCGTCGGCAATCACGCGCACACGCACGGAGGCACCTGGCGAAACGATCATCAATGCACTCGGTGCCAGCTCCAGTTTTCCCCACTCGAATTTAAACTGTTTGTGCAGAGGCGTCGCGAGCAAGACTCCGACCACCATTATCAACACCCCGATAACCAAAGCGCTGTTTTTGAACCACGCTAAACAAGTCGCTACACCAGAGTAATTTGTAGCTGGCACTGCCGCGGTTTCGCAGGTTTCAGGCGTGGTCTCCGGCTCTGTTTCCATTCTAACAATAAAGTAATAAGCGAACCACACGGCCCACCACGTGATGAGCGCTGACCAGATGACATCGGATAAAAAGTGAGCGCCCGCCGCCATTCGCGCCGCTCCCATGCCGACTCCAAGCAGGGTCGATAAGATAAACGCCGTCCACGCCAGTTTTGGCCGACTGCGCCGGAAGAGGAAATAAAAAGCCACGTAAGCGAAGGCCACCGAAGGATGTCCGGCCGGGAACGACTTGGCTTTGCCTGCCTCGCCCTTGAGCAAGGGCGGACGGTAGGTTTCCGGCCCATTGAACTGAACGATATGCTTGGGCCTTGGACGCCCCCAATGGTTTTTAAAAACCGCATTGACCAAAATTCCCGGCCCCAAAAGCAAGGTGACCAATAAGAACACGCCGTTGCGCTGCATCCGGCGTTTTTGCGGTTGTCGCGCCCCCTGCACGAATGCCCAGATAGCGGCGATCAGCATGAGCGCCACCAGCACAGGCGGAGCATAATAAAAAATCTTCACCCACAAGACATTATCCAACCACCAAGGCGCCTCGGGATGGGTCGTATCGTAAAACAAACGGGCCGCCCGGATATCCAGTTCGGTAAACCAAAATAGCGGGGTCAGGCCCAAGGCCAACAGCAGCCAAACACCCAAATGGTACCAGCGGGCGTGGCTCTTGGAATTTGCAGCGAAAGTCATCGGGTGAGCACGAGCAGTCATCCTATGGCAGGCAATGCCCTTCACGACCCGTGGCACGTTCGTAATATTCGTAACTTGAATGTTTCATTTAATAAGTGGAAATGAACTATTCCTTCGAGTGAAGCCTAGTCATGCGAGGAAAGCCAAATTCTTCACACAATCTAATCCATGCCCATACCTGAGATTTCGATCATCGTGCCCTTTTACAACGAGGCGGAGAACATTCTCGATCTTCTGACTGAGATCCGAACCGCCTGTCCCGGGGCTGAAATCGTGACGGTGGATGATGGCTCAACCGACTCGACCAACGCGGTTCTGCGCGGCGAGTTCGGCATCCAGGTCGTGACCTTTCCGATCAACCGGGGCCAGAGCGCCGCCCTCTACGCCGGGCTGCGCCGCGCGAGCGGACGCATTTGCGTGATGCTGGATGGGGACGGGCAAAACGATCCGGCCGACATTCCCGCTCTCATCGCCGCGCTCAACGATGCCGATCTGGCCTGCGGCTGGCGGCGTAACCGACGCGACACGTGGAATCGCCGCGTTTCTTCCCGCATCGCCAACAGCATCCGCCGCGGGTTTCTGAAGGACGGCATCCGCGACACCGGGTGTTCGCTCAAGGCCTTGCGTCGCGAACACATCGATTTGCTCGTGCCCTTTAACGGGCTGCATCGCTACATCCCCGCCCTTTTGCGCAACGCCGGACTGCGCCTGGTGGAGGTGCCGGTGAATCATCGCCCCCGACTGCGCGGCGTTTCCAAGTATACGATTGGCGGTCGCGCCCTGCGGGGAATCCGGGATCTCTTTGGCGTATCGTGGTTGCTGACCCGCCAGATCCGTTTTCCCGCAGGGGTTTTGGCACCCAATCCTGTTTCCGTCCGGGTCGAATAAACCTCCTAATCCGTTAATTTTTTGTGAACGAAATATTTCTACGTCTCGATCTCGGCCCCATCCACCTGGTGATCACGGGTTGGAAGCTGGTTGGCTACCTGGGAGTCGGCTTATTCGCCGGTCGCTGGGTCGTGCAACTCATCGCCTCCCGGCGAGCCGGACGTCCGGTGATGCCCCGGGCTTTCTGGTATATGAGCGTCTCCGGCAGCCTCTTGCTGCTGGGCTACTTCACGCTGGGGAAAAACGACTCCGTGGGTGTGCTTTCCAACTTATTTCCCGCATTCACCGCTGTTTATAATCTATGGCTCGAAATCAAGCCCCGCCCCGGCCAGACGGCATGAGCACTGCAAAATCCATTTCGTATTGGGTTGTCATCGGTCGGCTTTACTCGGGCGCGTGGTCCGTTGCATGGGTGTCTCGACGGAAGTCCCTGATCGTATTCGCGAGTCTGGGAGTTTCCCTCTTGGCACTCCATACCTTGGACCACCCGATCATGGATTGGCTCGCGACTTGGCGCACCGAGAATGTGGTCGAATGGGCTAAGTTACTCAGTTTGCTCGGCGAACTGCATATTGGCCCACTAATCTTAGTCGCGACGGTTTGGCTCTGGGCGGAATGGCGGCGCAACCCGCATTACCGGATTCCCCTTATCGCCAGCGTTTTGGCCATGTTTACCAGTGGCGTTCTGGTCCAGGTGCTTAAGAAAATCATCGGCCGTCCCAGGCCCCATCTGCCGGTTCCCGATCAATTAGACTGGTTTCATCCCACTTGGAATTCGTTTCCCTCCGGGCACGCCATGCATTGGTCGGCCTTGATCGGGGCGCTTTGGATACTGTCCCCGCGTCTGGCTCTCGCGGCGACGCCCCTCGCCTTGATCGTTATGACCGCTCGCTTGCTTGTCCCGAGACACTACCCGACTGATCTTTTGGCCGGTGCCGTTTTAGGCCTGCTTTGCGGAATTTGCTTCGGACTCGCCGCCCGAAAACTCACCCAAACGAGTGCTCGGTTACCGGACTCGCCCCACCATGAATAACGTTCTTACCGGCCGACTCGCCCCCTTTTTCCTCTTGGGGTTTACCCTGCTCATGCTCCTACCGGGCACGGGCACACTTCCGCTTCTGGATCGTGACGAGCCACGTTTTGCCACCGCCAGCCGCGAGATGGCGGAGCGGAGCGATTGGATTATACCCACCTTTAACGGGCACGATCGCTTCGATAAACCGGCACTGTCTTACTGGTTGATGCGCTGCGGTTACGCGATTTTCGGGCAAAACGAATTCGGCGCGCGTTTCCCCAATGTGCTCTGCGCGGCCGCCTTGGTTTTGATCGTTTGGTGGCAAGGTCGCCGCTGGTTCGGAGACGCTGTCGGGTGGCTGGCCGCCATCGGCCTGGCCACGTGTATTCAGTTGTTTATCCATGGACGTCTCGCCTTGGCCGATCTGCCGATGGTGCTGGCGATTACGGTCATTCAAATCGCGTTGGCGGCGCTGCTCTTCCCGGCCAACCGCGCCTGGGGAACGTCACCAACGCCCGCCCCCGCCGAGCGAATTACGGAAGAAGATCATGCTCACGCTCGGGGTTGGTGGTGGGCGCTATGGGTATCGGTTGCGGTGGGGTTTTTAGCCAAAGGTCCCATCACGCTGGCGGTGCCGTTGGTGAGTCTGCTTTTGCTGCGGTTCGCCTTTTGGCGGGAGCCCTTGCCTTGGCACCGGCTGGCGGCGGGTCGGGGCGCACTGCTCGCGCTGGCCTTGATCGCGCTGTGGGGCATCCCCGCGCTGATCGCCACCGAAGGGCGTTTTTTCGCGGTCGGCATCGGGGAACACGTGGTTAAGCGCGGTTACGAGAAATTCAACGGACGCAGCTACAATCCGTTTTTCTACCTCACCACCGCTCCACTCAGTCTCTTCCCGTGGATCGTCTTTGCTCCGCTGGCGTGGTTTGCCCTCAAAACCCGCGACATCCGCCATCGCTGGCTGGCCAGTTGGCTCACCGCACCGTATTTGATTTTCACGCTCTACGCGACGCAACTGCCCCATTACGTGCTGCCCGCGTTCCCGGCCTTTTTTCTCCTGCTGGGCGAAGGCCTGACGGCGCCCCGCCCCGCCTGGCGGCGCGGCGGACTGATTGCATTAACGGTTTTGGCGGTCGTTGTGCTGATCGGCCTCGTTGCGCTTCAATTCCGCCCGCTCCCGGATTACGCCTCAATGCTGCGGCCTGCCTTCACCGGATTGTTTCTGGTTGTTCTGGGACTGCTTGGCATTGCCGGTGGCACCGTGTCGGGAGGTAAGTGGCTGCGCGCAGGCTTGATCGGTGGCGGTCTGGGAGTTGCCGCCGGCGCCAGCCTGCTCGCCGGCGGCCTGCGCTCCGCCAGCCTCAGCATCGCGCTACCTTCACGCTGGATCGATGCGCCCGCCGGGACCCGTTTCATCGGCGCGGGATTCACCGAGCCCAGCCTCGTTTTTTACAGTCATCGGCTATGGCTGAACGACCTCACCCCCGCGGAACTGGCCGGGGAAATTGCCAAACCAGGCCCCTTGGTGGTGGTGACCGTGGACCGGCAAATCGACCCGATTCACCTGTTTACCGGGCTTGACCGGTGGCGGGTGCAAACTGCCCCGCCCGCCGCCCTGACCCGCCCCGGTTGGACTCGCCAGACCCTCGCGGGCTTCAATCCCGGCCGCACCCGCTGGCAGGAATTATCGGTCTGGCGGCGCGACTAAATTCTCCCCTCGCGGCCCACCGGAACCGCCGAGACCAACTCGACCGCACCCGCCGCCGCCTTGCGCCAGCGCACATTCCAGCCGGCCACCGTCATGCCGTAGATCCGCCCCGTTTCCTCGGCCTGATAAGCAGGCTGCAAGTCCAGCGCGAGCAACTGACTTACCAGCACCCGCGTTTCATTTGGCAAAATCGCGGCCAATTCCGGTGCGATCAGAATCTGGTCCTCGCTCCGCGCCGTCGGCGCACCCTGCGCCCAATCCGCCCGCGCGTCCGGGTGCGCTTCGCAGTAGGGCAGGTAAGGCTTCACATCGTAAACCGGCGTGCCGTCCACGCAGTCGATGCCGCCCACCCGCAGCGCGCCGGGCTCGACCGCGAGCAGCGTGACCAGCGAAAGCCCCAGGCCATTCGGCCGAAGCGGCGAGCGCGAGGCGAAGACCCCCACCCGTTCGTTGCCGCCCAGACGCGGGGGCCGCACCGTGGCGGAGCCATCCCAGGCCGGGTTTTTATGAAACCCGGTGATCAGCCAAAGGTGCGAAAACGCCTCGATGCCGCGCACAAAATCGGGCGAGGAAAACGCGGGCAAAAACTCCACCCGCCCCTCGGCGGCGGGCACGATCCCGCTCTGGCGCGGGATGCCGAACTTCTCCGCAAACGGCGTACGCAGAAATGCCACCGGACTTAGCTCGGTCATGGCCGCGCCTTTCCCGAAATCCGCGAAACGGGGTGTGTTCGTGTCGAGTTGATGTGCGTTCAATCCGAAAAGAAGCCCGCGAGGTCCAGACCGATATTGCCCAATGCCCCACATCAACCTATTCACCAATCCCCCAAGTGCTTGATTCAGTGGTAAACGAAGGAGGCGCGAAACGATCCAGTTCAAACTTTTTAGCCACGAAAAACACAACAAACCAAACGCGAAGGGAATACTTCAGGCGCCTATAGGCGCGCGCAAGCGGCTACGATTTGCATCAGGATTCTTCGTGTTTTTCGTGGCAATCTGGGTCCGGCTTTTGGAATCTTTGTAAATACGCGGTATGCCCCACACCAGCCATGGGCGCGGTGCTTGATTTTTTGCCCGCATTGGTAACTTCTCACCCTCCCCTACCTTATCACCATGTCCACCGATACCGCACCTGCTCCGCAATCCTTCGAATTCCAAGCCGAGATCAAGCAGCTCCTGGATATCGTCATCCACTCGCTCTACACCGAGAAGGAGATCTTCATCCGCGAGCTTGTTTCCAACGCCTCCGACGCCTCGGAAAAGCTCCGCCACCTCCAGCTCACCGAGAAAAACATCCACGACGCCGACCGCCCGCTGGAAATCACCGTCACCACCGACGAGAAGGCCAAGACCCTCGTCATCGAGGACGCCGGCATCGGCATGACCCGCGACGAACTCGCCAAAAACCTCGGCACCATCGCCCACTCCGGCTCCAAGGCCTTCCTCAAAGCCCTCGGCGAGGGCGGCCAGAAAAACTCCAATCTCATCGGCCAGTTCGGCGTCGGTTTCTACGCCGCCTTCATGGCCGCCAAATCCGTCGAGGTCTTCTCCAAATCCTGGCAGCCCGACGCCCCCGCCTACGTCTGGCGCAGCGAAGGCACCGGCAACTACACCCTCGAACCCGCCCCCGAATACACCACCCGCGGCACCAAGATCGTCCTTCAGCTCAAGGACGACGCCGAGGACTTCGCCAAGAAGCACCGCGTCGAGGACATCCTCAAAAAATACAGCGCCTTCGTCTCCTTCCCCATCAAGCTCGACGGCGACCACGTCAACACCGTCACCGCCCTCTGGCTGCGCTCCAAAAACGAGATCACGGACGAGGAATACACCGCCTTCTACAAGTTCCAGGCCCACGCCTACGACGAGCCCCGCCTGCGTCTCCACTTCACCGCCGACGCCCCGCTCCAGATCGCCTCGCTCCTCTTCGTCCCCAAGGAGAACCCCGAAAAGTTCGGCATGCAACGCGCCGAGCCCGCCGTCTCGCTCTATTGCCGAAAGGTCCTGATCGACTCCCGCCCCAAGGACCTCCTCCCCGAGTGGCTGCGTTTCATGAAGGGCGTGGTCGATAGCGAAGACCTCCCGCTCAACATCTCCCGCGAGACGATGCAGGACAAAGCCCTGCTCGAAAAAATCGGCAAAACCGTCACCTCCCGTTTCCTCAAATTCCTCGCCGACGAAGCCAAGGCCCGCCCCGAAACCTACGACGCGTTCTACGCCGAGTTCGGCGTATTCCTCAAAGAAGGCGCCGCCCTCGATTGGACCCACAAGGATGGTTTGGTGAAGCTCCTCCGCTACGAGTCCACTTTCACCGAGGCCGGCAAGACCACCTCCCTCGCCGACTACGTGACCCGTCTCAAGGAAGGCCAGTCCGAGATCTACTACCTCTCCGGCCCCAGCCGCGCCGCCATCGAAGCCGGCCCCTACCTCGAAGGCATGAAGGCCCGCGGCCTCGAAGTCCTCTTCTGCGTCGAGGCGGTGGACGAATACGTGATGAACAACGTGCGCGAATTCGACGGCAAGAAGCTCGTCGCCGCCGATAGCCCCGACGCCAAGCTCCCCGACGCGCCCAAGCCGCCCGCCGCCGACGGCGACCTGAGCGAAGACCAGGTCAAAACGCTCGCCGAATGGCTCAAGACCACCCTCGGCGACCGCGTGACCGAGGTAAAGGCCAGCGACCGCCTGGTCGATTCGCCCGCCCTCGCCATCAACGCCGACCGCTTCATGACCCCGCAAATGCGCCGCATGATGATGGCCATGAAGAAAGACGAGCCCGAGGCCCCGGTCAAAGTCTCCCTCGAACTCAACCCCCGCCACGCCGTGATCAAACGCCTCGCCGCCACCCGCGAAGCCAACCCCGAGCGCGCCACCATGGTTGCCGAGCAAATCTTGGACAACGCCCTCATTGCCGCCGGTCTCTTCGAAGACCCCAGCAAGATGGTCGCCCGCCTCTACAAGCTGCTCGAACAGCTCTAAAAAAACGCGAGTCGCTTCCGTGCCCTGATCACGCCGCACCGGATCTCCCGGTGCGGCGTTTATTTTTACTTCTCCCGACTGGCCAAACACCCGCCCGCCCCCGAACCTGCCCCCATGAACCTTTCCGAAGCCGACCAGGATTTTCTGCGCGACCTGGTCAAAACCTCGCGTCAACGCTCCCACAACGTCAGCTGGACGGATCGCGACGGCACCGCCCGCACCACCACCCTTACCCCCGCCGAAGCTTCCCGGCTCAATGCCGTCGCCCACACCCTCGGCGTGAGCAAAGACGCCGCCCTGCGCCAGGCCACCTTCTGGCCCGCCAAAAAAGCCGCGCCCGCCGCCCCCGTCGCGCCCGCCGCGTCGGCCACCCCGTAACCCTCGCCCCGCGCGCCGCGCCGACTCCGTATGTCCCGCAACTTCGCGCGTTTGGTTTTTGTTATAACGCTGCTGTTTTTCGCGGCGTTTTTCTTCTGGCCGGTTTTTCAGATTTTGCGCGGCGGCTTTCTCAACGCCGACGGCCGTTTCACCCTGCGAACCTTCGTAGCCCTGCTCGCCGATCCACTCTACCGAGAAGGTCTGCGCAACGCCTTCGCCCTCGGCCTCGCCACCACCAGCCTCGCCTTCGCCCTCGGGCTCCCATTGGCCTGGCTGGCCGACCGCTATGTCTTCCCCGGCAAAACCCTGCTCGGAGCCTTCATCCTCGTGCCCATGATCCTCCCGCCCTTCGTCGGCGCGATCGGCATAAAACAGATTTTCGGACAATACGGCGCGCTCAACGCCCTGCTCATTCAACTCGGCCTGCGCCCCGAGGGCTGGACTTTAGATTGGTTCGCCGTCGCCCCGTTTTGGGGCATGGCGGCGGTCAGCGCGCTCTCGCTCTACCCCATCGTTTACCTCAACTGCGCCGCCGCCCTCGCCAACGTGGATCCCGCGCTGGACGAAGCGGCCGAAAACCTCGGCTGCACCGGTCTGCGGCGTTTTTTTCGCGTCACCCTGCCACTCATCCGGCCCGGACTTTTCGCGGGCGGCACCATCGTATTTATCGCCGCCTTCACCGAACTCGGCGTGCCGCTAATCTTCGATTACTCGCGCATCACTTCGGTGCAGATTTTTTACGGACTCAAAGACATCGGCGGCAGCCCCGCCCCCTACGCTTTGGTTACTCTGCTCCTGCTCAGCACCACCGCTCTCTACTTGGTGGGCAAGGGGCTTTTCGGGCGTCGCGCCTACGCCATGATGTCCAAGGCCTCATCGACCGGCGGCGCGCGCCCGCTGCCGCCCGGACTCGCCTGGCTCTGCACCGCCGCCTTCGCCTCTGCCACCGCCGTGGCCGTGCTGCCCCATTTAGGCGTCGTGCTCACCGCCTTCGCCACCGACTGGTATGCGAGCATCCTGCCAAGCAGCTTTACCCTGAAAAACTTTGAACTCGCGCTCGGCCACCCGCTCACCGTTCCGGCCATTCGCAACTCCATCATCTTCGCCGCCGCCAGCACCGTGATCGACCTAGTCCTCGGTGTCGCCATCGCCTACGTGGTCGTGCGCTCGCGCCTGCGCTGGCGCGGCCTGCTCGATGTGCTGGCCATGCTGCCCCTCGCAGTGCCCGGCCTGGTGCTCGCCTTTGGCTATCTCGTCATGAGCCAGGAAGGCCGCTTCTTTTCTTTTCTTAACCCGATCCAAAACCCCACCGCCCTGCTCATCATCGCCTACTCGGTGCGCCGCCTGCCCTACGTGGTCCGTGCGGCGGCGGCGGGCCTGGAACAGACCAGCGAAACCCTCGAAGAGGCCGCCCAAAACCTCGGCTGCCCGCCGCTGCGCGCGGTCTGGAAAATCACCCTGCCCCTCATCGCCGCCAACGTGATCGCGGGCGGTCTGCTCGCCTTCGCCTTCGCCATGCTGGAAGTCTCCGACTCGCTCATCCTCGCCCAAAAACAGGCCTTTTACCCGATTACCAAAACGATCTTGGAACTCTTCCAACTCATCGGCGACGGCCAGTTCATCGCCAGCGCACTCGGCGTCTGGGCCATGACCTTTCTCGCCATCTGCCTCGGCGGACTCAGCCTCGCCTTGGGCAAAAAACTCGGCGCCATTTTCCGGGTCTGACGCCCCCCCGCCCGCTTCTCGTATTCAAGATGCTCATTCTCCTTTTTGTCTCCCTGCTCTGGGCCTTTTCCCCCGGCCTGATCAAACACTTCCTCGGCGACCTCTCCTCCCCCGCCGTGGCCACCGTCCGGTTGGGCCTCACCCTGATGGTTTTCGCCGCGTTTCTCCGCCCCGCCCTGCTCGCCAAACGCACCGCCGCCTGGCTGGCCGGCATCGGCGCGATCCAGTTCGGCGTCATGTATTTACTCTACTTGCAGGCGTTCAAACATCTCCAGGGCCACGAGGTGTATCTGTTCACCATTCTCACTCCGCTCTACGTCGTGCTGCTCGACGGCGCGCTGGACAACAAACTCGCCCCGCGCCACGCCGCCGCCGCCCTGCTCTCCGCCGTCGGCGCGGGCGTGCTGGTGTGGCGCGGTGTGGGCACGCCCGACGCCATGATCGGCTTCACCCTCGTGCAAGGAGCCAACCTCTGCTTCGCCGCCGGCCAGATCGCCTACAAACGCACCCGCCCCGCCCTCGCCCACCTGTGCGACGCCCACCTTTTCGGCTGGCTCGCTCTCGGCGGCTTCGCCACCACCGCCCTCGTTTCGCTGCCCTTCACTGCGTGGGCGGCCTTCACTCCGACCGCGACCCAATGGCTGGTCCTTGCCGGTCTCGGACTGGGGGCGAGCGGCGCGGGCTTTTTCCTCTGGAACATCGGTCTCGCCCGGGTCAACGCGGGCACCCTCGCCGCACTCAACAACGCCAAAATCCCTCTCGGCGTGGTGGCCTCGCTCCTCCTCTTCCGCGAACCCACCGACCCGGTGAAACTCGCCCTCAGCCTCGCCCTGCTCGCCACCGCCGTTTGGTTGGCCGAAAGCGGGCCTAAGCCCGGCGCTTTGCAGAAATAACTCCCGCGCGAGTTCGGCGGTCCGCGTCCGTCGGTCCGGGGGGCGTACGCGTCCCGCGTGCTGCGTAGGGCCTCCGTGCCCGACGCTTCCGGATTGGTATGGGCCAAGCTACTCCAGCGGGGCATGAATTCCTCCACCCTCCGCCGTTTCGCGCCCCGTTTCCTCTTCGTTTTAACCGCCCTGACTACTCTCGGCCTTACATCCGTCCGCGCCGATGAACCCGTCCGGCGTGAGTATATCGACCCCCGCTCCAACGTCGGCGATCCGCGCGCCTTCAGCGCCGCCGTGCTGGTGGGTAACACCCTCTACATCTCCGGCCACATCGGCCTGACCGAAGCCAAAAAAGTCCCCGACACCGCCGAGGGCGAGGCCAGGCTCCTGCTCGATCAGGTCAAGGCCACCCTCGCCTCCGCCGGCATGACCATGGACGACCTCGTCATGGTGCAAATCCTCTGCTCCGACCTCTCGCTCTACGGCACCTTCAATCAAATCTACCGCACCTATTTTAAGCAGGAATTCCCCGCCCGCGCCTTTCTCGGCACCAACCAACTGCTCTACAACGCCCGCTTCGAGATCCTCGGCGTCGCCGCAAAACGGTAGAGCCTACGATTTCCCCATGCAGGGCGGGGTCACTGCACCCCGCCCTGCACGTTCCGACCATGGATTTGTTTTAAACGATCCGGTGTCTCAAAAACGCCTCGCCCGTTCCGCGCCTCAGCGCGGATCCAGCACGCTGGCCTGCGAGAGCTTGCCCGCCGACGCCGAGCTCAACTGCGTGGCCTTGCCGTTTTCCGTATCCAGAATCCACAGGCTGCTGGTTCCGGCCGCGCGGGCCGAGAATACCACGTGGCGTCCGTCAGCCAGCCAGCTTGGCTCCACCGCATCGGAGGGTGCCTTGGAAACCACCTTGGCTATACCCGATTTCAGATCGTACACCGCGATTTGAAATCCGCTGCCAATACGGGCGGTAAAAACGATCTTGGTCGGGTCCGCCTTGCTCCAATCCGGCTCCGCACAGTAGTTGCTCAAACGCGTGCCCAGGCGACGCGCCTCGCCTCCCGCCGTCGCCATCGTGTACAGCTGGGGACCGCCCGCCGCATCCGAAGTAAACACCAGTTGCGAACCATCCGGCGAAAAAACCGGCGAGGACTCGATTGCCCGGGTGTGCGTCTTGCGCGTGATCTTGCGGCCTTGCGCGTTGCCCACGTAGACCTCCGGATTGCCCTCGCCGGAGAGCACCATGGCGACATTGCTACCGTCCGGACTGAAACGCCCGCAAATGTTGGTGCCTTTGAAACTCACGAAGGTGTTTCTCTGCAGGGTGCCCAAATCGAGTATGAAGATATCAGGAGCGCTGGACCGGAAATAGCTGGTGTAGATCAGACGGGTGCCATCCGGCGCCCAGCGCGGCGTGAGCGCCAGCGCCTTGTCATTGGTGATCTGGCGAACCTCGCCCATGAACAAATCCCCCACGTAAACCTCGGGTTTGCCGGTGCGCTCGCCGATAAAGGCCAGCTTGGAGGCGAAGAAACCGGGTTTATCAGTCATCGCTTTCACTGCCAGATCGCCGGCGCGAAAAAGCGCGTTGCGCGGCGTGTTGCCCGACACCACCTGGCTCAGCACCGGCGTGCCCTGCCCGCGCGTCACCGTCACCTGCACCTGGTTAGGACCGCCGCCGGGAGCGAATTTCACGTCAAAAACAAACCCCTTTTCCACCCTCCGAAAAGCCCCGTGCGCGGCGAACGCCTGATTCGCCAGCGAGTTCAGTTCGGGCGTCGCGCCCGTAACCCGTATGGCCGTGTTCTTGAGCTCGGTGTTGATCGTCACGTCGCCCATGTTTTTCGCCCCCTGCGCCTGGACCGGACTCGCGCCCGAACCGAGCACCGCCAAAGCGGCGCCAGCGAATAAAACCAAAGTGTGAAACCGAATGGAGAAATAAGTGAACATGAAGAAGAGTGGGTGTGAAGTTGACGCCTTATCTATTTACCCCGCCACTCGACCGCTCAACGCCAATCCCGTTTCTTTTTTAATTTAACCGCCATGACACCCGACGCCCTCAAGGAACACCTCAAACAGGTCAAATACCCCGGATTCAGCCGCGACATCGTGTCGTTCGGTCTGGTCAAATCCGCCGCCCTGCTCGACGGCACCGCCCGCGTCGCGTTGGCCATCACCACCGCCGACCCCAAGATCCCCACCCACCTCAAACGCGAGGTCGAGGCCTGCCTGCGCGCCATCCCCGAGGTTAAGGACGTGGTCATCGACATCGCCGTAACCGCTCCCAAGGTCGCCCCCGGCGGCAACCTCGGCGGCAACGCCAACGCTCCCAAGACCATCCGCCACGCCGTCGCCATCGCCTCCGGCAAGGGCGGCGTCGGCAAGTCCACCTTCTCGGTCAACCTCGCCGTCGCCGCCGCCGCCCACCTCGCCGCCCTCGGCCGCCCAGGCCGCGTCGGCCTGATGGACTGCGACATCTACGGCCCCTCCGTCCCCCTCATGATCGGCCTCCACGGCCAGCGCCCCGAGGTTCAGGGTGAAGGCGAAAACTCCCGTCTCATCCCCATCGAAGCCCACGGCGTCAAAGTCATGAGCATGGGCTTCCTGGTGGACGACAACACCCCCGTCGTCTGGCGCGGCCCCATGATCATGAAGACCATCCAGCAGTTCGTGCAAAACGTGGAGTGGGGCCCCCTCGACCTCCTCCTCGTGGATCTGCCGCCCGGCACCGGCGACGCCCAGCTCAGCCTCGTGCAAACCCTCCCGCTCGACGGCGCAGTGCTGGTCACCACCCCCCAACCCGCCGCCACCCAGGTCGCGCGCAAGGGCGGACTCATGTTCCAAAAGGTCAACGTCCCCCTCATCGGCGTGGTGGAAAACATGAGCTGGTTCACCGACCCCGCCGGCCTGCGCCACGCCCTCTTCGGCGAAGGCGGCGGACAACTCACCGCCGACAGCCTCGGCACCGTGCTGCTCGGCCAGGTGCCGCTCATCCCCGAAGTGCGCGCCGCCGGCGATGCCGGTACCCCGCTCGTCGCCGCCCAACCCGACGGCGAGGCCTCCCGCCACTTCTCCGCCATCGTCGCCGAACTGCTCGCCCGCCTGGAAAAGAAAACCCCGTCCAGCCAGCCGCCCGCCGTCTAATTCCAATTCGCGATCAAGATGAGCCGATAGCTGAATTGGCCGGGGACGGCCAACGCTACACAAATAGTCAGATGTAGAGTTGGACGTCCCCGGCCAATTCAGCTTAATTTGAAAGCGAATTAGAATAAGGCCCTAAAGCTCGGTATATTTAACGCTCCGCCCCTTGGCCTTGGCCACGGGGTATTTGGCGGCGTTTTGAGCCATCTTGCGCTCGATCGCCGCCGCCACGTCGATGCCCGTCATGTTGGCGAACTCCAGCGCGTAGATCACCACGTCGGCCAGCTCCTCCTCGATCTTGGCCCGCCGCACGGTGTCGTCCATTACCTTGGTGCGCGAGGCCTCGGGGGTGTCCCAGAGAAAATGCTCCATCAGCTCCCCGGCCTCGGCCGCCAGCGCCATGCTCAGGTTTTTCGGCGCATGAAATTGTTGCCAATCCCGCTCGTCGGCAAAGGCCAGCACCCGCGCCTTGATTTCCCCCAGCGTGGTCGTCGCATCCGTTAAACCCGTGTTGTCCATGCGCCTAACCAAGCGCCCCGCCGCCGCCAGGTCGAGCGGCCATTCGCCTCGCTTACTTTAAGCGCACCCGCTCCGCTCGAATCGGTTGCCCCAGCAAACGCTCCCCGCGCGCCGCGAACCAATCCGGATCGTCCGTCGTCGCAAAACGCCGCCCGCCGCCACGCGTTAACCTCTGCTCCTGCTCCGGGTGCCGCGCCATCCAGTCCGCCAACCGCGTCGCCACGATCTCTCCCTGCGCGAGCAACTCCACCTCCGGCGGCACGATGCGCCGAAGCGCGGGTAACAAGAGCGGATAGTGCGTGCACCCCAGCAGCATGCGCTGCGGCACGCGGTGCGGCGGCAAAAACGGCTCCAATGCGCGCCGCAAAAACCACTCCGTGCCCGGCCCGTCCAACTCGCCCGCCTCGACCAGCGGCGCCCACAGCGGACACGCCTGCTGCGCCAGCGTCAGCCCCGGCGCGAGTTTTCGCAGTTCGATACCGTAGGAGTCCGAAGCGATCGTGCTCTCGGTCCCCAGCACCACCACAAAGCCCTCCGCCGCTGACGGCGCAGTCTCGCCCGGCAAAGCCACCGCGCCCGGCGGCAAACCGGCCAATGCTTCCACCGAAGGCCGCACCACGCCCAACAGCCGCCTATCCGGCCGATGGCGCGGTAAGTGAAGCTGTTGAATATTCCTCAACGCCCGGGCCGAGGCCGTGTTGCAGGCGAGAACCACGAGCGTGCACCCTTGGTCAAACAGCCACTCCACCGCCTCCAGCGTGAACTCGTTAACCACATCTGCACTCCGCGCGCCGTAGGGTGCCCGCGCACTATCGGCTAAAAAGAGATAATTATAGCGCGGCAACGTGCGCAGCAACGAAGCCAGCACGGTCAACCCGCCAAACCCGGAATCAAAAACCCCGATCATATGAGCACGAGGACGTAGCTCCCCCCATCCCAACGCAAGCCCCACCCACGCCCAGGCCCCACTCCCATCCCCCACCCACCGCTAACCATCAGCCCCGCCCCCAATTTCCACCCCGCCCCGAGCATAGTGTAACCAAATTGGTTACACTTTTCCCGTAACCTCTTCGCTATTCTCGAAGCTCCCTTAATCAAAATTACGCCACTTACCTCTACCTACTACTTCCACCGCACCCCACTGCAGTATAGTGTAACCAATTTGGTTACACTATGCTGTAGTCTCACGTTGGGGGTAACATGCAGAATCTTACGCTAAGGCTGAGCAACAATCGGCACTTGGCGCATTTCGCGCTGTCCCCACGGCAACGCCCTTCGCAAGCTCGCCGAAATTCCTTACGCCCTACGCTCATTCCCACACCCATGCGGGACTACTTTATCCGACGCTTCCTCTTGATCCCCCCGACGCTCCTCGGGGTGACGCTGATCGTCTTTTTCATCACCCGGCTCGTGCCCGGCGGCCCCATCGAACGCGCCCTCGCCGAGGCCCGCCAGGCCGACATGGGCAAATCCGTCCGCCCCACCGCCGGCTCCGACACCTCCCTTTCCGAGGAGCAAATCCAGCAACTCAAGCGTTTCTACGGCTTCGATAAACCCTGGTATGCCGCCTACGCCGACTGGATGGGCAAGGTCGTGCGCGGCGACCTCGGCGATTCTCACATCTACCACCAACCGGTCGCCACCGTCATCAATTCCAAGCTCACCATCTCGATCTACTTCGGCCTGGTCACCACCGTGCTCACCTACGCGCTTTGCCTGCCCCTCGGCATCGTCAAGGCCCTCCGCCACCGCAGTCCGATGGACAACGCCACGTCCGTCCTGGTTTTCTTCGGCTATGCCGTGCCTGGCTACGCCCTCGGAAGTCTGCTCCTCCTGCTCTTTGCCGTAAAACTTCGCTGGCTCCCGCTCGGCGGCTTCGTGGGTGACGACTTCGCCGAACTCGGCCTCGCCGCCCAGGCCTGGGACTTGTTTCGCCACACCGCCCTGCCGCTCGTCGCCTACCTGGTCGGCAGCTTCGCCTTCACCACCATGCTGATGAAAAACCACCTCATGGATAACCTCGCCGCCGACTACGTGCGCACCGCCGTGGCCAAGGGCGTGCCGTTCCGCGCCGCCGTCTTCCGCCACGCCCTGCGCAATTCCCTCATCCCCATCGCCACCACCTTCGGGCAAAACATCGGCCTCGTGCTCACCGGCAGCTTCCTCATCGAGGTCGTCTTCGACATCGATGGCATGGGCCTGCTGGGCTTCAAATCCCTCGTCGATCGCGATTACCCGGTCGTCATGGGCATCCTGCTCATCTCCTCCGCGCTTCTGCTCATCGGCAACATCCTCTCCGACATGCTCGTCGCCTGGTTAGATCCCCGCATCCGTTTTAATTAACCCGCCCGCCTCCGCCTACTCACTACCCGCTACTCACTACTCGCTACTTTTCCCACTCCCAAACCATGCCCGTCCGCCTCAACCCCATCACGGTAAAAAAACTCCGCCGCTTCCGCGCCCTGCGGCGCGGGTTTTGGTCCTTCGTGCTGCTGAGCGGGCTCATCGTTTTTACCCTTTTCGCCGAACTCTTTATCAACAGCCGCGCGCTCGTCGTCCGCCACGAAAGCCGCTGGTTTTTCCCCGCCTACGGCGACGTTATCCCCGGCGAAACCTTCGGCCTCGGCTACCCCTGGGAAACCGACTACCGCCAGCTCCGCGAACGCCTGCGCACCGACCCCGCCGCCCGGGCCCGGGGTGATTTCGCCCTGCTCGCCGCCATCCCCTACAACCCCACCGAAAACTGCTACCCCGGCCAGTTCTTCCGCGCCCGCCCGCCCGACCTCGCCCAACGCCACCTCCTCGGCACCGACACCCAAAACCGCGACATCCTCGGCCGCCTCGTTTACGGTTTCCGCCAGGCCCTCATCTTCTCCCTCTGGTTCGTGCTCGGCAGCTACCTGCTCGGCATCCTCATCGGCTGCGCCATGGGCTACTACGGCGGCACCTTCGACCTCGTTTTCCAACGCCTGATCGAGATCTGGTCCAACGTCCCCTTCCTCTACGTCGTCATCATCATCGCCTCGCTCGTGCGCCCCTCCCTCGGCTGGCTCGTCGCCATCAACATCGCCTTCGGCTGGATGGGCATGACCTATTACATGCGCACCGGCACACTCAAGGAAATGGCCCGCGACTACGTGGCCTCCGCCCGCGTCCTCGGTGCGGGCGACACCCGCATCATTCTCCGCCACATCCTGCCCAACACCGCCGCCACCCTCGTCACCTTCGTGCCCTTCACCGTCGCCGGCGCCATCGGTTCGCTTACCGCGCTTGATTTTCTCGGTTTCGGGCTTCCCGTGCCAACGCCGAGCTGGGGCGAACTGCTCCGCCAAGGCACCCAAAACCTCACCACCGCCCCCTGGATCGTGCTCTCCGCCGTCACCGCCATGACCCTCGTGCTCACCCTCGTTACCTTCGTCGGCGAGGCCATCCGCGAGGCCTTCGATCCCCGCACCTTTACCACTTACCAATGAACACCCGCCCGCTCCGCACCCTCGTCCTCGCCGCCCTCGCCCTCGGCCTCGCCGCGTGCTCCGGCTCCAAAAACCCCGACTCTGCCAACGCCTCCGCTCCCGGCAGCACTCCGCCCGCCTCCGACTCCGCCGCCCCGGCCACCCGCGACAACACCGCCGAGATCCAGGCCTACTACGCCGCCCACCCCGAGTTTTTCGTTTTCAAAACTCCCGCCGACCTCCCCGCCAACCTCACTTGGGAAGACGGCTCCGACCTCCCCGAACTCGGATCGCCCGAGCGCAAACGCGGCGGCACTTTCCAAGGGCGTATCCAGGATTTCCCCCGCACCCTGCGCCCCGTCGGCCCCGACTCCAACAGCGGCTTCCGCGGTTTCATCCTCGACGAAAACGCCCTAAGCCTCGGCCAGCTCCACCCCGATGTCCCCGGCCCCCACCGTTTCTTCCCCGGCCTCGCCACTTCGTGGGCGGTCGATCTGCCGGCCAAGACCGTTTACGTCCGCCTCGACCCTGCCGCCCGCTGGAGCGACGGCCCGCCCGTCACCACCGCCGACTTCCTCTTCAGCTTCTGGTTTTTTCAGGGCAAATACATCCAGGCCCCCTGGTATAACAACTACTACGGCATCGGCGAAACCTACACCCGCATCACCCGCTACGACGACCACACCTTCGCCGTCACCCTCGCCCAGTCCCGCCCCGATCTGCTCAGCCGCGTGCTCGGCCTCGGCCCCAAACCCGCCCACTTCTACCGCGAACTCGGCGACGACTACGTCACCCGCTACAATTGGCGCTTCGAGCCCACCACCGGCCCCTGGGTCATCTCTGACGCCGAACTCAAACGCACCACCACCGCCCGCAATTACATCGTCCTCTCCCGCCTCGAAAACTGGTGGGCCAACGACAAGCGCCAGTTCCGCTACCGCTACAACCCCGCCGCCCTCCACCTGCGCGTCATCCGCGAGACCACCAAGGCCTGGGAAGCCTTCCTCCTCGGCGAACTCGACGCCTTCGGCATGAACCTCGCCGAATACAATTACGAACGCCTGCCGGACGCCCACCCGCTCGTCACCCGGGGACTCATCCAGAAAGCCACTTTCTTCAACGACGTGCCCCGGCCCAACTACGGCCTCTGGATGAACACCGCCAAGCCGCCCCTCGACGACCTCAACGTCCGCCTCGGCATCCAGTTCGCCTCCAGCTGGCAGCTTGTCATAGACCAGTTTTTCCGCGGCGACTACACCCGCCTCCACACCTCCAACCAGGGCTACGGCGACATGAGCCACCCCACCCTGCGCGGCCGCCCCTTCGATGTCGCCCAAGCCCGCGAACACTTTGCCCGCGCCGGTTACACCATCCCCGGCCCTGACGGCATCCTGCGCAAACCCGACGGCACCCGCCTCGCCGTCACCATCACCACCGGTTACGAAGCCCTCGCCCCCGTGCTCACCATTCTCCAGCAAGAGGCCCGCAAAGCCGGGCTCGATTTCCAAGTCGAGATTCTCGACGCCTCCGCCGCCTGGAAAAAAGTGCAGGAGAAAAACCACCAGATCACCTTCTCCGCCTTCGGCATCGGCGTGGAGCTTTACCCCCGCTATTGGGAAACTCACCACGGCATAAACGCCTACGACCAACCCTACGCCGCCGACGGCCTCACCCCCAACCCCGCCCGCAAACCCAAGGTCCAGACCAACAACCTCGAAAGCATCGCCCTGCCCGAGCTCGACGCCCTCATCACCCGTTACGACAAATCCGACAACCTCGACGAGATGCGCGTCATGGCCCACCGCATGGAAGAATTGCTCTACGCCAACGCCTCCTTCTCCCCCGGTTTCGCCCTGCCCTTCTTTCGCACCGCCACCTGGCGCTGGGTCAACTTCCCCTCCGGCCACGCCTTCCGTTTCTCCGGCGACGCCTTCGAATACGGCACCCACTGGCTGGACGAAACCAAGAAACCCGAAACCCTCTCCGCTCTGCGCGACGAGACCAAAACCTTCCCCCCCTCGGTCAAAATCCACGACCAGTGGAAACCCAAGGACTAGCTTCGCCACATCCAACTACTCGATACTCACTACCCGCTACTCGCTACTTTTCCGCCCCGCCCCATGCCTCCCCTGCTTGAAGTCCGCGACCTAGCCGTCGGGTTCGCCACCGACGCCGGACTTCTCCGCGCGGTGGACGGAGTGAGCTTTTCCGTCTCCTCCGGTCGCACCCTCGGCATCGTCGGCGAATCCGGCTGCGGCAAGTCCGTCACCGCCCTCTCGCTCCTGCGCCTCCTGCCCCAGCCCGCCGGCCGCATCCTCGGCGGCTCCATCGTCTTCGACGGCCTCGACATCGCCCGCGCCACCCCCGCGCAACTGCACGCCCTGCGCGGCGCCCGCATCGGCATGGTTTTTCAGGAACCGATGACCGCCCTCAACCCGGTCCACCGCATCGGCCGCCAGCTCGCCGAGGTCTTTCTCCTCCATCGCACAAAAGACAAATCCGAAGCCCACCGCCTCGCGGTGGAAATGCTCGCCAAGGTCGGCATCCCCTCGCCCGAGATCCGCGCCCTCGAATACCCCCACCAGCTCTCCGGCGGAATGCGCCAGCGCGTGGTCATCGCCATGGCCCTGGCCTGCCGCCCCGCCCTGCTCGTCGCCGACGAACCCACCACCGCGCTCGACGTCACCATCCAGGCCCAAATCCTAGACCTCCTGCGCTCTCTGCAAACCGAATTTGGCATGGCCACCGTGCTCATCACCCACGACCTCGGCGTCGTGGCCGAGATGTGCGACGACGTGCTCGTGATGTATGGCGGCCGCGTGGCCGAATACGCCCCCATCGAAGAGCTGTTCCGCGCGCCCAAACACCCCTACACCCAAGGCCTGCTCCGCGCCATCCCCAGGCTCGACGCCGAGCGCAAAAGCCGCCTCGCCACCATCCCCGGCCAGGTCCCCGGCCTGGCCGAAATGCCCGCCGGCTGCCGCTTCCAAAACCGCTGCCCCCACGCCACCCCCGCCTGCGCCAGCCAACCGCCGCTCGAACCCGTTTCCGCCGCCCACACCGTCGCCTGTCATCACTGGCAAACACTCGCTAGCCCTTAAATTTATCCTTTTAAAAAGTATAAATTTACGAAGTATTAACCTCCATGAAGGGCGATTACACCCCAATCTTTGAGGCCAAGATCGCCGACAGTTTGGCGGCTCCACTACCTTTGCTTACCCGTCGGTCAGTGCATCTGCCGGCTATTTCCGGCAAGGCGCTCGCGGTCATCGGTATGCGACGTGCAGGCAAGACTTCCTTCCTCTGGCAATGCTTGGCGGATCGGCTTGCCGCCGGTACCCCGCGCGAGGCGCTGCTCTACCTAAACCTCGAAGACGAACGCTTATTTGGGATGCCAACAAGCGCCCTCCACCATCTCACCGAAGCCTACTTCCGCCTTCATCCCGAGTGGCGGGATCAGCGCAGAGTCACGTTCCTGCTAGACGAAATTCAGGTCGTTCCGGGCTGGGAAACCTATGTCCGGCGTCTGATGGATACCGAGCAAATCGACTTGTTTCTATCCGGCTCGTCCGCGCGTCTGCTCAGCCGCGAAGTCGCCACTTCCATGCGAGGACGCGCCCTTGAGGTCCTCGTCCATCCTTTCAGCTTTCGTGAAGCCTTGCGCCACATCGGCCAAGAGCCGACCCGCCCGTGGGTAGCCTTGCCCAAAGCCACCCGCTCGCGCGTGGAACATGAGTTAAGAACTTACCTCACTGGTGGAGGCTTCCCCGAAGCCCAGAGGCTGGATGTTCGCGACCGCTCCGCACTGTTACGGAGCTACGTGGATGTTGCCCTCCTGCGCGACGTTATCGAGAGGCACGCCGTCTCCAACCCGACTGCGCTGCGTTGGATGCTGCGTCAGTTGCTTTCCGCCGCAGCCTCCCCGTTTAGCGTGCAAAAATTTTACGACGCCCTCCGCTCTCAAGGAATCCCCGTGGCCAAAGACACTGTCCACGCCTACCTGGCCCACCTGGAGGACGCCTTTATCATCCGCACGGTGAGCATGCACACTGCTTCCGAACGCCAACGCATGGTAAACCCGCGTAAAGCCTACCCCATCGACCCCGGACTTATCCCACTTTACGAACGCTCCGGACGCGCAAACTTGGGTCAGGCCTTGGAAACCACCGTGTTGGTCGAGCTCGAACGGCGCGCCTGTGACGTTGGCTACCTTCGCACCCCGGAGGGCTTTGAAGTGGATTTCCATGCTCGCCACCCCGACGGCTCCACCTGGCTGATACAGGTCTGCGTGGACGCCTCCGCATCCACCACCTTCGAGCGCGAAGTGCGCGCCCTGCAAAGTGCCGCAGAGCTCCACCCCGAAGCCATACCGATCCTCATCACTCTAGACCCCATTCCGACCAGCCAGACCCTACCCGCCCCCCTGCGCCACCAACTAGCCGCCGACTGGCTGCTTTCCGAACTCTCCTAACTCCCCGCTCCTAGCTCCCCGTTTCCCATGTCATCCCCCCTCCTCGACGTCCGTGACCTCCGCATGCACTTCCCGGTGCGCGGCGGCGTGCTGCGCCGCGCCCAGGCCTGGTGCCGCGCGGTCGATGGTGTTTCTTTCACCCTAAACGCCGGAGAAACCCTCGGCCTGGTCGGCGAATCCGGCTGCGGAAAATCCACCCTGGGCAAAACCATCGTCCGGCTCAACACCCCCACCGCCGGCTCTATCCACTTCAACGGCACCGACCTCGCCCCGCTCTCCGCCCGCGCCCTGAAACCCCACCGCCGCGAGCTCCAGATGGTCTTTCAAGACCCCGCCGCCTCGCTCAACGCCCGCCACTCCGTCGGCGAAATCCTCGCCGAACCCTTCCTCATCCACGGCGTCGGCTCCACCGCCGACCGCGCCGCACGCGTCGCCGCCCTGCTCGACCGCGTGGGTCTGCCCGCCACCGCCGCCGACCGCTTCCCCTTCGAGTTTTCCGGCGGACAACGCCAGCGCATCGGCATCGCCCGCGCCCTCGCCCTCAACCCCAAGCTCATCCTCTGCGACGAACCCGTCTCCGCCCTGGATGTCTCCATCCAGGGCCAGGTCCTCAACCTCCTGCTCGACCTGCAACGCGAACTCGGCCTCGCCTACCTCTTCATCGCCCACGACCTGGCCGTCGTTAAGCACGTCTCCGACCGCATCGCCGTCATGTATCTTGGCCGCATCGTGGAAATCGCCGACGCCGAGAGCATCTACCGCCGCCCCGCGCACCCGTATACACGAGCCTTGATCTCCGCCATACCGGTGGCCGAGCCCCGCCGCCGCTCCACCCGCATCGTGCTCCAAGGCGACGTGCCTTCGCCCATCCACCCGCCCTCGGGTTGCCCTTTTCATCCCCGCTGCCCCCACGCCCAGGATCGCTGCCGTAACGAAGCACCGATTCTCCGCGCCCCCGACCCCGCCCGACCCGACCACCGCGTCGCCTGCCACTTCGATTTGTAAAGTTAGCTCAAACCGCCCCGACTTCACGAAACGCCGCCTCGGCCAGCGCCGGATCTATGCCGCCCTGCGTCGCCGACTCGCCCAGCGTGCGCAGCACCACGAAACGCAACCCGCCTGCCCGCACTTTTTTATCCCGCGCCATCGCCGCCGTCAGCGGACCCAGCGGCAAGGCCTCGCGCAAGCGCACCGGCAGACCGTGCGCCGCCACCACCGCCTCCACCCGCGCCACTTCCGCCGCGCCGATATAGCCCAGCTTCTCCGACAGTCGCGCCGCCGCCACCAGCCCCACCGCCACCGCCTCGCCGTGCAGATAGGTTCCGTAGCCAGTCACCTGCTCGATGGCGTGGCCAAAGGTATGCCCGAGATTCAACAAGGCCCGCCCTCCCTCCTTCGCCGTCTCGCGTTCATCGGCCTCCACCACCGCCGCCTTCAACGCGCAACACCGCCGCACCACCGCCGCCAGATCGTCGCTAGCCAGCGTCAGCGGCGCGCGTTCCAGCCGCGCAAACAGCTCTGCGTCGGCCAGCAGTCCGTATTTGATCACCTCCGCCATGCCGGCGGCAAACTCCCGCGGCGGCAGCGTGGCCAGCAACGCCGTGTCAATGTGCACCGCGTGCGGCTGGTGAAACGCGCCCACCAGATTTTTTCCCGCCTCCAGATTGATTCCGGTCTTCCCGCCCACCGAGCTATCCACCATCGCGAGCAGCGTGGTCGGCACCTGGATAAAAGGGATCCCGCGCAAATAACTCGCCGCCGCGAAACCCGCCAGATCCCCGATCACGCCGCCGCCGAGCGCCACCAACACCGAACTGCGGTCCAGCCGGTTGGTCGCCAAAAAATCCCACACCCGCCCCAATTCCGCCAGTCGCTTGGTGCCTTCGCCCGCCGGCAAAACCAAGACCGGCAGCGCCTCCGCCCCTCCCGCCAGCAACGCCAGAACCCCCGCCTGATCACGCGCCAGATTCTCGTCCGTGACCAAGGCCACCCGCCGCCCCGCCGCGCGCAGCGCCGCGATCTCGTCGCGCAAACCCGCCAAAATGCCCGATCCGAAGAACAGATCGTAGCTGCGCTCGCCCAGAATCACGCGAAGAGAACTTTGCATCTTCGCACTACAAAGCCCCGCCCGCCGCGCGGTCAACGCGGCACACTCTCTACCTCCCGCTTAACCGCCTCACTCCAACGGAAACAAATCCGCCACCCGCGCGCCTTCCGCCGCCACCACCCGAACCTTCCCCTCCGGCAACTGGGTGCGAAACCACGTGCGCTGCTTGCGCACCAGTCCCCACGTGTTCAGCGCGATTTCCGCCCCCAGCGCCCGCTCGTCCACCGCTCCCCCGCGCCCCTCCGCCGCCGCCAGCGCGGCCAGCGTTTCCCGATATCCGATGGCCGAGGCCGCGCTGGGGTTTTCCTCCAAACCAGCCGCACGCAGCCGCCGCACCTCCTCCACTAATCCGGCCCGCAACATCCCCGCGACCCGCGTCTCCACCCGCGCGCGCAACGCCTCCGCTTCGCGATCCAAGCGCACCGCCCGCACCTCCCAATCCGCAAAAGGCCCCGGCCTCGCCGCAAACTCCGCCGCCAGTTCGGCCAGCGTACGCCCGCTCGCCCGGCACCGCTCCAGCGCCCGAATCACCCGCCTCGGGTTTTTCACATCCAGCTCACCCAGCCCGCCCGGATTCAACGCGCGCAACTCCGCCAACAAATCCGCCAGCCCCGCGCCCGTCTCGCCGCCCGTCGCCAGCCGCTCCTGTAGCTCAGACCGCAATTCCGACGGCACCGCCACGTCATCCGCCACCGGCCCGAAAAACGCCTTCAAATAAAACCCGCTCCCGCCCGTCACCAAAACCCGCCGCCCCCGTGCCGCGATTTCTTCGCACGCCGTCCGCGCCCGCGCCACATAGCGCGCCACATCCATGCGCTCCCGCACTTCGCAAATATCAATCAGCGCATGCGGCACCCGCGCCCTTTCCGACGCCGTCGGCTTGGCCGTGCCGATATCCATCCCGCGATAAAACAAACTCGCATCGCACGAGACAATCTCCGCCCCGTTCGCCTCCGCCCAAGCCAGCGCCAACTCGGTTTTTCCTACCGCCGTCGGTCCGGTAAGCACGTAAAGGAAACGACACATAGGTTACGGAGGCGTGATATACTGAGTTGGGTGACGGTTTTGCCGTTGCCTAAGGAGGCACCCGCGAACCATGCCCGTCGCAAGCGTGAAACTCGCCCTCGTCACCGAAACCTTCCCACCCGAGATCAATGGCGTCGCCATGACCCTCGGCAATCTCGCCACCGGCCTCTCCGCCCGTGGCTTCGCGGTCACCGTGCACCGCCCGCGACAACCCGCCGAAGCCGCCCCTACCGCTGCGTCCGCCAAGCTCCCCGCTGCCGGTTCTTTCCGCGAGGTGCTTTACCCCGGCCTGCCCATCCCCGGCTACCCGCTGCTGCGCCTCGGCCTGCCCGCGCGCGGCCGTCTCCTGCGCGCCTGGCGCGCCGAGCGCCCCGATGTCGTGCACGTCGCCACCGAGGGCCCGCTCGGCTGGTCCGCCCTCTCCGCCGCCGACGCCCTCGGCATCCCGCTCGCCTCCTCCTTTCACACCAATTTTCACAGCTACTCCAAACACTACGGCTTCAACTTCCTCACCCGCCCCGCCCTCGCCTACCTGCGTTGGTTCCATAACCGCACCCGCATCACCCTCTCCCCCACCGACGCGCTCAACGCCGAGCTCACCCGCGATGGCTTTCGCGGCATGAAGCTCCTCTCGCGCGGCGTCGATACCACCCACTTTACCCCCTCCAAACGCGACCCCGCTCTTCGCGCCTCCTGGGGTGCCGACCCCGACGACCCCGTTTTTCTCCATGTCAGCCGCGTCGCCGCCGAGAAAAACTACGCCTTGCTCTTCCGCGCCTGGTCGGAGGTGCGCGCCGCCCATCCCCGCGCCCGCTTCGTGCTCGTGAGCGACGGCCCCTTGCGTAAAAAACTTCAACGCGACCACCCTTGGACCACCTTCACCGGCTTTGTTGATCGCGACGCCCTCGCCCGCCTTTACGCCTCGGCCGACATCTTTGTTTACCCCAGCCAGACCGAGACTTTTGGCAACGTCGTCACCGAGGCCATGGCCTCCGGCCTTGCCGTTTGCGCCTACGAGTACGCCGCCGCCGCCCGCTATCTGAAACACAGGGAAACCGGCTGGCTCGCTCCCTTCGGCGACGAGAGCGCCCTGCTCGCCGGCACCCACGCTCTCGCCACCGACGCCGAACTGCGCAACACCCTCCGTCTCCGCGCCCGTGCCACCGCCGAGACCATTCCCTGGTCCAGTGTCATCGACGGCTTCGCCCGCGATCTGCGCGAAGTCGCCGCTGGAGCAAGCTAGACTCGCCCTTTCTCTTTCGCCGCCTGAACTTCAGCCCCGGATGTCCCTCCCCCGCGCCCGTTTTATTTTTAATCCCCGCTCCGGCCACAACGCCCGCAACCCGTGGCTGCTTGAACGCGCCCGCGCCTTCATAGCCGAGCACCGGCTCGACGCCACCGTGGTCCCCACCGAGCGGCCCCTTCACGCCACCGAACTCGCCCGCCGCGCCATCGACGAAGGCTGCGACTTAGTTGTAGCTATTGGCGGCGACGGTACCATGAACGAGATCGCCACCGCCCTCGTCGGCACCGGAGCCACCCTTGGCCTTATCCCCTGCGGTTCGGGCAACGGCCTCGGCCGCCACCTCGGCATCCCCGGCAAAGGCGCCTTTCGCGCCCTGCTCGATAACCACTCCCGCGTGATCGACACCGGCGTCGCCGACGGACACGCCTTCTTCAACGCCATGGGACTGGGCTTCGATGCCGAAATCAGCGCCCGCTTTAACGCGCTCACCACCCGCGGCCTCACCTCCTACGTGCGCACTGCCACCAAGACGCTTTTCGGCTACCGCACCGCTTATTACACCATTCGTGCCGGCGAACACGAAGTCCGTTCCCGAGCCTTCATCGTCGCCGTCGCCAATTCCGACCAATACGGCAACGATTGCTATATCGCCCCCGAAGCCCGGGTGGACGACGGCCTGCTCGACCTCACCGTCATCCAGCGCCTCACACCGTTCAACGTCCTGCCCCTCGCCGAACGTCTCTTCACCAAACGCCTCGACGGTTCCCCCAGCGTCACGCGACTTCGCTCCGATCGCTTCCTCATCGAACGCTCCGCCCCCGGTCCCATCCACACCGACGGCGAAGTGCGCGAAGCCGGCGCCAATCTCGAAGTCCACGTGCTCCCCGCCAGCCTCCGCATCGCCATCCCGGCCCCCGGGGCCGTGAAGGTTCCGTAACAATTGTGTTACGCCCGTTTTACCGCTAGGAACCGGCCTGATCGCTTGCTAACGCATTAACCGCGATGGAAAAACGCCTCCTAAAAGTCCGCACTGTCATTCTCTCCGATGTCCACCTCGGCACCCATGACTGCAAAGCCCGGGAGGTGAATCATTTTCTCAAATACACCCGTTGCGATAAACTTATCCTAAACGGCGACATCATCGACGGCTGGCGCCTCCGCCAGAGCGGCTACTGGCCCAAGTCCCATACCCGTTTCATCCGCCACGTCCTCAAGAAAATGGAGAAGCGCGACACCCAGGTCATCTACCTGCGCGGCAACCATGACGACGTCCTCGCCAAGTTCCTCCCCATCGCCTTCGAAAACCTTCAGATCGTCGAAGACCACATCCACGAGACCGCCGACGGCCGCCGCTACTTCGTGCTCCACGGCGACGTCTTCGATACCGTCACCAAAAACTTCGTCTTCCTCGCCTACCTTGGCGACTGGGGTTACCGCGTCCTTCTGCGTATCAATCGGCTCTACAACAAATGGCGCGCCTGGCGCGGCAAGGACTACTACTCCATTTCCCAAGCGGTGAAGGCGCGCGTAAAACAGGCGGTCAACCACGTCTCCAACTTTGAACAGCACATCTCCGAACTCGCCAAGAGCCGGGGATGCACCGGCGTCATGTGCGGCCATATCCACACCGCCGCCGACCGCATGATGGGCGACGTCCATTACCTCAACAGCGGCGACTGGGTCGAGAGCCTCACCGCACTGGTCGAGCATTTCGACGGCCGCATCGAGTTGATCGACTTTGCCGCCTTCCGCCGGGACTACCCGCTGGAAGAAGAAAACACCGAAGCCAGCGAAGCCCTGGAGCCAGCCGAAATCCAGCCACCCGCGTCCGTGCCTGCCGCCTGAGCCAAGGGGGCCACCCTGCTCGCAGGTAGGGCGTTCGCTCGCGAATGCCGCTCCGTTCTGCGCACTACGCGCTCACGCTCAGCGCGCCCACGCCAGTCCTGCCGCGTGCAGCACCGCGCAGCTTGCCAGCGCCGCCGCCACGTCGTCCGCCACCACGCCCCAGCCTCCCGGCAAGTCTTGCAGCCGCGATATGCCCAGCGGCTTGGCGATGTCGAAAAGCCGGAACAGTCCGAAGCCCCCGATAAAAATCGCCCACTCCGGCCAATCCGAAGGCAACCCCTGCCAGCCGATGAAGCACAACGGCATCACCACGAATTCGTCCAACACCACGAAACCCGGATCGCGTTCCCCCAGCCTGAACTCCGCCTCCCCGCAAATCGCCACCGCCAGATAAAGGATCGGCAAGGTCCACAATACCACCGCCCAACCGGGAAGCCGGGCAAAAAAAACCGTGAAGTAGAGCAACCCCGCAAACGCCCCCGCCGTGCCCGGAGCCCGGCGCACCCGCCCGACCGGCCCGACCGTGGCGAGATTCACCACCCAGGCGGTGGGCAAAAAACGCGGCCAAAGAGATTTCCCCTGGATCATGATCGAAAAAAAGCAGCCCTGCCGACCTCACTCCGTAAACAAAGCCCAGTTCCGGCGAAGATAACGGTAACCCGACCACACCGCCAAAAAGGTCCCGATGATAAAACCGACCAAACCCGCCGTGTGCACCCATTCCGCCAGGTCATGCACCGGCCAGTCCACCCAGGACGCAATGTCATCCTGCAACATCGGCGCAGCCAGCAAACACCCGATCGCGATCATCTGCGAAACCGTCTTGGTTTTGCCGCCGCTATCCGCCGGCACCACCACGCCCTTGGCCGCCGCCACCATGCGCATGCCTGAAACCATGAATTCGCGACACAGCGTCACCAAGACGAAAGGCACCGGCAATGTGCCTTGCTCCACAAACGCGACCATGAGTCCGATCACCAGAATCTTGTCGGTCAGCGCGTCCATGAACTTGCCGAAATTCGAAACGATGCCCCGCCGCCGCGCGATCGAGCCATCCAGCCAGTCGCTGATCGCGGCCGCGATAAACAGCCAAAACGCCAGTGTCGCCCCTCCGGTCCAATCCAGATACATCAGCCCCACGATCAGAAACATCAGCGGGATCCGGGAAAGCGTGAGTATGTTAGGCAGATTCCACATGAAGATAAAAACTGACCAGCACTCAGCCTCCCTCCCCTCGCCGAAGCAAGGCAGGACACGCCTGTTTACCCAATCGACTCACCAATAATACCACCCACCCCGACGCTGCGCCCCCCACCCTAAACCACCCCGCCCTCCATTGCCCCTCGCTTCCCCCCCCGCAAAGCCCCCTGCATCAAGTAACCTATTGGGTTACTTTGCCTTTAACATGCACGGCATCGGCGGAGCAGCTGGCGGCCTAGGATAAACCTGCGCTTTCCCGCACCTGCGTTAAATCACGCAAAATATCCGCCTCTCTCCGCATCACACCGATCTGCGTAATACTTAACCTCCTCCAACCCACCGTGCTTGCCCTTGCCCTCCACCATCGCGACTGACCTAGTCCACTCGACCCACCATGCGCCACTGCATCTATCCCGGTACCTTCGACCCCATCACCTACGGACACCTCGACGTCCTCGAACGCGCCTCGCGGCTTTTCGACAAGGTCACCGTCGCCATCGCCGCCAACCCCGGCAAAGGCCCCCTCTTCAGTCAGGAGCGCCGCCTCGAACTCGTGCGCGCCGCCAGCACCCATTTACCCAACGTCCACGCCACCGCCTTCGACGGCCTTCTAGTGGAATTCGCCCGCGCGCAGAACGCCATCGCCGTCATTCGCGGCATCCGCGCCCTTTCCGACTTCGAATTCGAGTTCAACATGGCGCTCATGAACCGTCATCTCGAGCCCGCCCTCGAAACCATCTTCGTAATGCCTCGCGAAACATACAGCTATACCAGTTCCAACCTCGTCAAACAGGTCGCCAAACTCGGCGGCGACGTCCGCCATTTCGTCCCCCCGTTGGTCGCCGCCGCCCTCCATAGCGCCTACTTCGAAACGAAGTCCGAAAAATAATTCCCATCCCCGGCACTTTTTGTGCAACCCGAGAAGTCCAAACGCGTCACCGCACTGCAGATTCCAGCGACCACTCCACGACTTTTAAACCGCCACGACTCGCATCGACTGCCACTCCCTCCATGTCTTTTCGCCTTAGCCGTCTTATTCTTCCCGTTATTGTATTGGCTGCTGCTGGCGGTGGCTACCTCTGGTGGCGCGACAGCGCCAAACCCGTGCCAGTCAGCTTTAAAACCGCCGCCATCACCCGCGGCACACTCACCCAGACCGTCACCGCCACCGGCGATCTTCAGCCCGTCGCCACCGTGGAGGTCAGTTCTCAAATCTCCGGTCTCATCAAAGAGGTGCTCGTCGATTACAACTCCAAGGTAAAAGCCGGCGACGTCTTGGCTCGCATCGACCCCGCCACCTACGAGACCCGCCTTCAATCCGCCCAAGCCGAATTGGCCAATACCAGCGCCAATTACCGCCTCGTTAAACTCAACGCCGACCGCATCAAATCCCTTAACGAACGTAAGCTCGTTTCCCAGCAAGAGCTCGACCAGGTCGTAGCCCAGCTCGCCCAGGCCGAGGCCCAGCTCCAGATCCGCACCGCCTCGGTGGAAACCGCCAAAGTGGACCTGGCTCGCTGCACCATCACCGCCCCCATCGACGGCAGCGTGCTCGACCGCCCCGCCATCGCCGGCAAGACCGTCTCGGCCAGCACCTCCGCCCCCATCCTCTTCGTTTTGGTCAACGACCTCCGACTGCTCCAAATCAAAGCCGCCATCGCCGAGGCCGACATCGGCACCGTTCGCGAAGGTCAGAATGTTGCCTTCACCGTGGACGCCTTTCCCGGCCAATCCTTTCGCGGCGTCGTGCAACAAATCCGCAATCAGCCCGTCACCCAATCCAACGTCGTCACCTATGCCACCATCATCGACGTCAACAACGACAACCTCACGCTCAAGCCCGGCATGACCGCCAACGTCACCGTGACTGTGCAGGAAAAAACCAACGCCCTCATCGTTACCAACGCCGCCCTCCGAGTCCGGCTCGACGACGCAGTGAAACTCCCCGCCCTGCCCCCTTCGCCCGAAGTCGCCGCTGCCGCCGCCGACAAACCCGCCGCCCCTGCCAATCCCTTCCGCGAACTCCTCAAAGAAGTGGGCTACAAGCAAGGCGAAGGCCGCCCCACTGAAGCACAGATGACCAAGGTCCGCGCCCTCGCCGCCGAACGCGGCATCGAGCTGCCTCAGCCCGGAGAAGGTGGAGGTCGCCGCCGCCCCGCCGCCTCCGCCCCTGTACTCGAAACGGTGCGCACCCTTTTCAAACCCGTGGATCAACCCACCGGCCCCCGCGCCCAGCCCATCGAAGTTCGCCTCGGTATCACCGACGGCATCAACACCGAGGTTATCGCCGGTCTCGCCCAAGACGATAAAGTCATCACCGGCGTCCTTGATCCCGCCGCCGCCAAGGCCGCCACCGCCGCCCCGTCCAGTCCCTTCTCACCCACGCGTCGTTTCTAAGCCCGCGGCTTAACGCACCCCATCCTACCGGTGAGCACTCCCGTCGTTCAGCTTCGCGACATCCGCAAAACCTACCGCAACGGCGATCTTGAAGTGCACGCCGTGCGCGGCATCTCGCTCGATATTCACACCGGCGATTTCATCGCCATCATGGGTGCCTCCGGATCCGGGAAATCCACCCTCATGAATACCTTGGGCTGCCTCGACCGGCCCACTTCGGGCGATTACCTGCTCGACGGCGTCAACGTCGCCGACCTCGACCGCTCCGCCCGCGCCGACCTCCGTAATCAAAAACTCGGTTTCGTTTTCCAAGGCTTCAACCTGCTCGCCCGTACCTCCGCCCTCGAAAACGTCGAGCTCCCCATGCTATACGCCCCCCGCCGGGTCTCCGGCGAGGAGATGAAACGCCGCGCCCTGGCCGCCCTCGAAATCGTCGGACTGGGCAAACGCTTCGACCACCTGCCCTCCCAGCTCTCCGGCGGCCAGCAACAACGCGTCGCCATTGCCCGCGCTCTGGTCAACGAGCCCCGCCTGCTCCTCGCCGACGAGCCCACCGGCAATCTCGACAGCAAAACCTCCGTCGAGGTCATGGGCGTTTTTCAACGCCTCAACGAACAGGGCATCACCATCGTCATGGTCACCCACGAGCTCGATGTCGCCAGTTACTGCAAACGCATCCTGGTGGTCCGTGATGGCCTGGTGGTGCGCGACGAACCCGTGCAAAACCGCATGATCGCCGCCGAGGAACTCGCCAAACTGCACACCGCCGAGGCCCAGGCCAAACTCACCACCACGCCTGCGGCGTGAAATGACCAATGCCGAATGACGAATGGGCGAGATCGCCAACCGCCCAATTCGTCTAAACCCATCCACTATCGGTCATTCGTCATTGGTCATTTTTAACCCTCCCGCCATGCGTCTTCTCGCCACCACCATCATCGCCCTTCGCGCCCTGCGCCGGAACAAGCTCCGCTCCGCTCTCACCGCCCTGGGCATCATTATCGGCGTGGCCGGCGTGATCGCCACCGTGGCCATCGGCAACGGAGCCAAGGTCCAGGTGGAAAACCAGATCGCCTCCCTGGGCCGAAATGTCGTGACCGTTTTCCCCGGCAGCTTCTCCACCGGCGGCGCGCGCGGCGGCTTCGGCTCCGCCTCCACCCTCACCATCGAAGACATCGACGCCATCCGCCGCGACGTCGCCGATATCGCCGCCATTTCCCCCGAGGTAAGCGACCGCAACCAAGTCCTCGCCAACGGCCTCAACTGGAACACCCAGGTGCGCGGCGTCGGCCCCGAATACCTCAGCGTTCGCGCCTGGGACACCGAAACCGGCACCATGTTCGGCGACCAGGACCTGCGCTCCGCAGCCAAGGTCTGCGTCATCGGCACCACCATCGCCAAACAGCTTTTCCCCAACTCCGATCCCCTCGGCCAGACCATCCGCATCCGCAACATCCCCTTCATCGTGCGCGGCATTCTGGTGAGCAAAGGCTTCAACTTCTTCGGCCAGGATCAGGACGACACCATCATCGTGCCCTACACCACCCACATGCGCCGCCTCAACCGCCGCACCACGGTAAACACCATCCTCATCGAGGCCGCCAACCCCGAGGTCATGCCGCGCATCCAGCAGGACACTACCGACCTGCTCACCCAGCGCCGCCGCGGTCGAGAACCCGATTTCACGGTGCGCAACCAGCTCGAACTCGCCCAGACCGCCACCGCCACCGCGCGCGTCATGACGCTCCTCCTCGGCGCCATCGCCGGGGTCTCCCTCTTCGTCGGCGGCATCGGTATCATGAACATCATGCTCGTATCCGTCACCGAGCGCACCCGCGAGATCGGCATCCGCCTCGCCATCGGGGCCCACGATCGCGACATCCGCGTGCAATTCCTCATCGAAGCCATGGTGCTCAGTGTGCTCGGCGGCATCGCCGGCGTGCTCCTCGGCACCGGCCTCTCGCAGGTGCTTTCTAAATTCACCGGCTGGTCCGTGCTGGTCTCGACCAACGCCGTGCTGATCTCGGTCGGTATCTCGGCCTTTGTCGGCATCGTCTTCGGATTTTATCCCGCGCACAAAGCCGCCCAGCTTGACCCCATCGAAGCCCTGCGTTTCGAGTAACATCGGCGGCGAAGCGTCGCCTGCCATGGTAAACTTCCGTCTCATTACCGCGCTCGCGCTCCTCGGCGCCACGCTTTTGCACGCCGCACCGGACACGGAAACCGTGCTCAGCGAGGCCCGGCGTCTCGTTCGCGAACAACGCCTGCCCGAAGCCCGTGTTCCCTTGGAACAACTCCTCGCCGCCCAACCCGGCCTCCCCGAGGCCACCCTGCTTCTGGCGCGGGTAAACGATCGCACCGGCCGTCGCGACGAAGCCCTCGCCCTGCTCGAACCCCTGTCCGACCGTTTCCCGGAAGACCCCCGCATCATCGGTCTCTACGGCGGCATCTGCATGCTGCGCGCCGGCGAACTGGGCCTCAGTCTGCGCGCCATCCGTCTGGCCCGGCGCGGACGGGAACTTTTGGAAAAAGCCGTCGCACTCGCCCCCGACGAAATCGCCTATCGTGAAGGTCTGGTGGACTTTTACCGCCAAGCCCCCGGCCTGGTCGGCGGCGACGTCGCCAAAGCCCGCTTCCATGCCGACGCCGTGGCTCGGCTCGACCCGGTGCGCGGCGCAGCTTGGCAGGCCTCGATTCTGGTCCAGGAAAAAAAGTTCCCCGAAGCCCTCGCCGCCTGTGATGCCGCCCTTCGGGTCAAGCCCGACGACTACATCGCCTTGTTCACCCTGGGACGCACCGTCGCCGAAAGCGGACTCCGTCTCCCCGATGGCGAAGCCGCACTCCGCCGCTGCTTCGCCGTCGTGCCCCGCCCCAGCGAGCCCAGCCATGCCGGCGTCTGGTACTGGCTCGGCCTGATCGCGGAGAAACGCCGCGACCCCGCCGCCGCCCGTGCCGCCTACGCCAAGGCCTTGGAAATGGAACCGTCTTTCAACCGCCCCGCCGAAGCCCTCCGCCGCCTCGACGGCAAAACCGGCTGACCCGTCCGTCCAGCCAAGCGCGCCTTGCCGCCGCACACCCGGCTTGCACCCCGACCGACTGTCGCCTCACTGTGCCCGTTTAAACCCTCTCGCGCGTGCTCCTCGTCATCGACAACTACGACTCCTTTACCTTCAACCTCGTCCAATACTTCGGGCAACTGGGCGTGGCGCAACGTGTCTTCCGCAACGACGAGATCACCCCCGCCGAAGCCCTCGCGCTCAACCCCGACCGCATCCTGATTTCCCCCGGCCCATGCTCGCCCGCCGAGGCCGGAGTTTCCCTCGAAATGATCGGTGCCTTCGCCGGCAAAAAACCCATTCTCGGCGTCTGCCTCGGCCACCAATCCATCGGCCACTACTTCGGCGGCCGCGTCGTCCGCGCCGACCGTCTCATGCACGGCAAAACCTCGCCCATTCTCCATCAAAATACCGACGTGTTCGCCGGCATGCCCCAAGGCTTCGCCGCCACCCGTTACCACTCCTTGCTCGTCGAGCGCGCCACCCTGCCCGCCTGCCTCGCCATCACTGCCGAAACCGCCGAAGGAGAAATCATGGGCCTGCGCCACCGCGAACTCCCCATCTGGGGCGTTCAATTCCACCCCGAAAGCATCGCCACCGAAGGCGGCATGCGCATCCTGGAAAACTTCCTAAATCTCGACGCCGCCTGACTCCGGCCCCCGCTCCGCTTACAAGCTCTACCAGCTTACCAGCCCTGCTAGCTTCCTTACGCTCCCCGCTCCCTGCTCCACAATGCGCTGTCCCAAATGCACCTCCATCGAAGATAAGGTGATCGACTCCCGCATCAGCCGCGAGGGCAACACCATCCGCCGCCGCCGCGAATGCCTGGAGTGCGGCCACCGCTTCACCACCACCGAAACCCTCGTGCGCGAAGGCATCGTCGTCCTCAAACACGACGGCCGCCGCCAGGATTTCGACCGCGAGAAACTCACCCGTTCCGTCCGCGCCGCCTGCCATAAACGCCCCATAGACGCCGAACGCATCAGCATGCTGGTGGACGATGTCATGGACATCCTCGAAGCCCGCCACGACACCGAGATCCCCAGCGACGCCATCGGCGAGGGCGTCATGCACCAACTTCGCAAAATCGACCACGTTGCCTACGTGCGCTTCGCCAGTGTGTATAAGGAGTTCCGCGACGTCTCCGAATTCGTCAGCGAAATCAAAGACCTCGGCCAAAAACCCGAAGCCCCGGTCTAAACCAAGAATCCTCACTCATTATCACTGATCAAACCCCCGTCTGATTTTTAATCAGTGATAATTAGTGCCCATTAGTGGTTAAAAAAAGCCCGATGCCCCCGCCACCCGCGCCCGCCACCCGCGACGACCTGCGCCGCCTGCACTTTGTCAACGCCCTCTTCGCCCGCCTCACCGGCGACGATCTCTACCTCGCCCGCCAGATCCACGGAGCCATCGCCTTCAGCCTGGCCGAGCTCGAAACCCAGACCCGCGAACACCCCGAATTCGCCGCCCGCTACGACGCCGCCTTCACCGCCGCCGCCGCCCGCCTGCTCGGTGCGTTTTTCGCCGATCAACCGGGGCAAGGTTTTTTCCACTGGGACGCCCTCACCACCCTCACCTCCGCCACCCCGCTCTTCGCCCGCGCCGAGCTCATGGCCGGACTCAAACGTCTCGCCCCCCATCGCGAAGCCACTCTCCTTGTCACCAACCTTCGCGCCGCCTTCCTCCCCCCCGCCCAACGCGAGACCCTCCGCCGCCGCCGCGACTACGACGAGGCCCTCGCCTACGTCCGCGACCTCACCGCCGCCCGTTCCCGCCCCGACGCCGAACTGCGCCTACTCTTTCTCTAAAGTTCCCCTGCTCTTGCCATGCCCACCCTATTTGAACGCATCATCGCCCGCGAAATCCCCGCCCGTATCGAGCATGAAGACGAGCTCTGCATTGTCATCCACGACATCCAGCCGCAGGCCCCGGTCCACCTGCTCATTATCCCCAAGACCGTCATCCCCCGCGTCGGCGAGGCACCCCCCGACCAGCAGGCCACTCTCGGCCACCTCCTGCTCACCGCCGGCATGGTTGCTAAACAACTCAAGCTCGAGCGCGGCTTCCGACTCGTCATCAACCACGGCCCCGACGCTTGCGAAACCGTCCCCCATCTCCACGTTCACCTCCTAGCCGGTCGCCAACTCACCTGGCCTCCGGGTTAACTCCCCGCCCCCACCCTTCGCGTGAAGCCCGCCCCCGCCGCACGCCTCCTTTTTCTCTTCGCCCTGCTCCTCGGTGCCCTGCGCGCCGACTGGCGCGACGACGTTGGCTACACCCGCCTGCTTCAGACCTATACCACCGGCGTCCCCACCGCTGTCGTATCCGGCGTCAGCCAGATCGAGGCTCCCGATGGCTCAGCCAATTACGCCGCCGATTCACCCGGGAAAGCCCCGACCTTGAAATCCGGCGCCTCGGGTGCAAATGGCCACGCCTCCACCGTCGCCGTATATTTCTATAGCACCGCCTCCAGCGTCATCCCTGACACCGCCACAATCGACGCCTACAACGCCAACGCTTGGCTCAACTCTGGGTTTCTAAAATACGGCACGACTTCCGCGCCTCTGACCGAAGCCCGCCGCATTCAAAACCACAGCTGGATCGCCCAATTCGACCGCGCCCAATTCACAGAAGCTACGATCACCTCGGCCGTCGCCAACTTTAACCAGCGCCTCGACTACGCCAGCGACCGCGACGGCTTCCTCGCCGTCGTCGGCACCAATAACGGCGCCAGCACCACCCTGCCCGACCTCATGGTCCAAGGCTACCACAGCCTCTCCGTAGGCCTTACCAGCGGCAATCACGCCGCCGGTCTCACCAGCCACGACATAGCCGGCCGAATGAAACCCGACCTCGTCGCCTACGAATCGCTCACCAGCTTCGCCACCCCCCAGGTCTCCAGCGTCGCGGGACTCATTTCCGAAAAGCTCCGCAACACCGCTTACACCCCCTCCCTCGCCACCGCCGACTACCCTCGCCTGACCAAAGCCTTCCTCCTCGCCGGCGCCACCAAGGATGACCTCACCTCCTGGTCCCGCGTCGACACCACAAAACCCTACGACGCCACCTACGGCGCAGGCGCGCTCAACGTCCTCCTCTCCTACCGCATCCTCAGCGCCGGTCGCCAAACCGCCTCCGACTCTTCCACCGTCGCCGACACCGGCTGGACCACTTCCACCGTCCGCAGCAGCACCTCCGCATCCAGCCGCACCTACTTCTTCGATATTTCTTCAGGCTCCACCGCCACCCGTTTCTCCGCCGCCCTCACCTGGCACCGCAACCTCAGCTTCAGCACCTTAACCGGCGGTTTCAGCACCAGCCTCCCCAATCTCGACCTCCGCCTTTTCCCCGTCACCCCCGGCACCTTCACCCTCGGCACCCAACTCGACGCCAGCCTCAGCCCGGTGGATAACGTCGAACACCTCTACCAAGCCACCCTCCCGCCCGGCCGCTACGCCCTGCAAGTTTCCTCATCCAGTAATTCCTCCACCTCTTATGCCCTCGCCTGGCGCACCTCGCCCACCGTCACCGTCGAAGCCACCGCCGCCACCGCCCGCGAAACCAACCTCAGCCCCGCCACCTTCACTCTCACCCGCACCGGCCCCACCACCTCCCCCCTGCTCATCCCGCTCACCTGGGGCGGCACCGCCCTGCCCGGCACCCACTACCAAACTCCGCCCGCCACCGCCCTTATCCCCGCCGGCTCCTCCAGCACCACGGTAACCATCACCCCCGTCGCCGACGACCTCGCCCAAGGCACCCGCACCGTCACGCTTTCCCTCGCCCAGGACTATTACCTCTCCGTCACTACCCCCGCCACCACCACCGCCACCCTCCAAGACAAACCCTACGACGCCTGGCGCTTCGCCCGCTTCACCGCCGAACAACTCGCCGCCCCCGACACCTCCGGCCCCACCGCCGACCCCGACGCCGACGGTCTTTCCAATCTTCTCGAATACGCCTTCGCCCGCGAGCCCCTCGCCCCGGACTCCTCGCCCGCTCCTGACTCCCTCTCCCTGCTCCCCGCTTCCGGCTCCGAGCTTTACCTCGCCCTGTCGTTTTTCCAGCCCTCAGACCGCTCCGACCTCAATTACCTCGTCGAATGGACCGACGACCTCACCGCCACCTGGCGCAGCGGACCTGATTACACATCCGACGTGAACGCCGAGGCCCGCCCCACCGGCGAGCAAATCACCGTCCGCGCCCTCACTCCCCTGGCCGCCGCCCCCCGCCAATTCCTCCGCCTCCGCGTCACCCGCCAGTAAAGCGTGGAACAGGCATTCCTGCCTGTGTTTTACCTCCTCCGCTCCGGCTCCTCGCTCCCCCTCCTCGCTCCCTGCTCCCCGCTCTAGCGCGCCTCAAACCGCCCATCGGCCCGCTTCGCCACCGCCCGCTTCAGCTCCAGCATCATCAACGCCGCCGACAGCTCGCCAGCGCCCAGCCCCGTGGCCCCCGCCAGCTCATCCACCCCGAGGATCGCCCCGCCCGCAAAGCACCCCAGCACCCGCGCCTCCTCCTCACTCAAATCCACCGGCGCCTTCCGCGCGCTCGCCTGCGCCGCCCGCTCCCCATCCGCCGGAATCGCCGCCACCCCCGCCGGGCCGAAACCCTCCAGATAGTTCAACTCGCTCAACACATCGTCCACCGAGGTCAGCAAGGTCGCCCCATCGCGGATCAACTGGTGACACCCCGCGCTGCTCGGCTGGTCGATCCGTCCCGGCACCGCGAATACCAGCCGTCCCTGCTCCCCCGCGAATTTCGCCGTGATCATCGAGCCCCCGCTCACATCGCTCTCCACCACAATCACCGCCTGGCACATCCCCGCCACGATCCGGTTGCGCATCGCGAACGACTGTTTGTCCGCCCGCCGTCCGAACGGAAACTCGGTTAAAATCACCCCGCCGCCCTCCTCGATTTTTCGATAAAGTCCCAAGTTCTCCGGCGGATAAACGATGTCGATTCCCGTGCCCAATACCGCCGCCGTGCGCCCCTTCGCCTCCAGCGCCCCCTCGTGCGCAAACGTGTCGATCCCCCGCGCCAGCCCGCTAACCACGCAAAACCCCAGCTTCGCCAATTCGCAGCCCAGCTTCTTCGCCGTCGCCTGCCCGTAAAGCGTCGTCCTGCGCGACCCCACGATCGCCACGCACGGCGCGTCCACCCCATAGTCGCCCCGCCGATACAGCCCCAGCGGCGCGTCCGCCAATTCCTTCAGCAAGGGCGGATACCCCGGATCCCGCCGGCTCACAAACGTCGCCCCCGCCTGCGCCAGCCGCTCCTCCTCTTTCGTCAGATCCACCAAGGCCCGCCAGCCGCGCAGATTCGCGCTGATCTTCGGTCCCACCCCGCGCACCGCCTCCAGCTCCCGCTGCGGTGCATCGAGCAAACGCGCCGGATCATCCCCAAACGCCGCCAGCAACCGGTTCGTCGTGATCGGCCCGATGTCGGGCAGCGCATTCAAAACCAAAAACGCCTGGGTGGCCGTCAACTCGCTCATGACCGTGAATCCCGCAACACCGGCCCGAAAAAGTCCAGCAGCTCCGTCGTCCGCACCGCCACCTGTCCGCGAGCGCGCGCCAGCGCATCCGCCGCCATTCCGTGCCACACCACCCCGCGTGCCGCCGCCCCCAGCGCATCCTCCGGTGCCTGCGCCAACAAACCGCCGATCAAACCCGCCAACACGTCCCCGCTCCCGCCCCGAGCCAAAACCGGCCCGCCGAAAAAACTATGGTAAACCGCCTCCCGCTCCCCGCTCCCGGCGCTACTCCCCTTTACTAGCTCTAACAGCTTGCCAGCTCTACCAGCTTCCCCTCCCCCCGCTCCCGCCGTCTCGATCCGCGTGATCGGCCCCTTGCGCACCACCACCGCGCCCTTCGGCACCACCTCCGCGATCCGCGCCCATTCGCCCGCATGAGGTGTGAGCACCCGCGCCGCGCTCCCCCGCCCCACTACCTCCGGCCGCAACGCATCCGCATCGATCACCAGCGGCCTCGGACAAGCAGCCACAATCTCCGCCGCCAGCGCCAAGGTTTCCCGTTCCGTCCCCAAGCCCGGCCCCAGCACCACCGCCGTCGCCCGCCCGAACGCCTCGCGCACCAGCCCGAGCCCCTCCAAGGCCAGCCCCCCGTCCGGCGTCTCCGGCAAGCCCAACCACATCGCCTCCGGCACCTGCGCGACAAACGCCGGCACGAGCGATTCCGGCACCGCCGCCGTGACCAAGCCCGCCCCCGAACGCAAAGCCGCCAGCGTCGCCATCAACGCCGCCCCCGCATACCGCCGCGACCCGGCCACTAACAACACCTGCCCAAACGTGCGTTTATCACACCCCGCCGCCCTCAACCCCCTCAACCCCTCCAGCACCCCCTCCCCCAACCCCAGCATAGTGTAACCAAATTGGTTACACTTTCCGTGGAACCCGAGGTCTATAAAACGCACCCGTCCCGCGTTCGTTAACGTGAGCAACGGCGATTTCACGCTCCCCGTCGCGTAAGTGAAATCCGCCCGAAACGCGTCCGCCGCATCCAGTCCGCTGGGCAAATCCACCGCCGCCCGCAGCCGGATTGGAAACTTGTTAACCCGCGCCAAAACCAAGGCCACCGCACCCTCCAGCGGCGGCCTAAACTGAAACCCAAACACCCCGTCCAACACCACATCGTAGCCCGACTCCCAATCCCGTCCGTCCATGCCTACCCGCCGAACTCCGCGCTCTCCACCCCCTGCTCCCAGCTCCAAAGACCGCCGCGCCAAAGGCCGCAAAGTCCGCTCGCCTAAAACCAACAACACATCCACCGCAATACCCGGAAAGCGTGCACGCAACTCGGCGGCCGCGATGAGCGCGTCGCCCCCATTATGCCCCTTACCAACCAAAACCAGCACGCGGGCCTTCGAGGGAAATTCGCCCAGCTCCGCATAATCCCGCAACACCCCGTCGGCCACCGCCCGCCCCGCCACCCGCATAGCCGCCCACTCGCGCGCTTCGTCCCCCGCGAAATACTCCGCCTCAAAGACTCGCGCCTCGTCACAATTCAAAATCGGATAAGTTCCAGTGAGCACCATGACAACATGGCGGATTTCCACTTCGCATAGCGAGAACCACCTCCGAACTCACACTCCGCATCGTTCCTGCGCTCCGTGGTTTCCCCTCCCCATTATACTTTCTTACAATCCTGCCCGCCGCCCCGCCGCCGGGCGCGGCGGGACCACCCGCACCGGCACCGGCTCACCCACCGAGCGGGCCGCCACTTCGCGGATCTTATCCTTTTTGCTCTTTCGCCGCCCCTTGATGCCCCCGCCATCCGGCGCGACCAAAGGCGATACCGCCTCCGTCTCGCGCGGCTCAAATCCTTCGATCTGTTCCCGCTCAAGCGTTAGACTGTGCAATTTCTCGATCAGGCAAAAGTGCGCGTACGTGCTGGCGCTCACGAAACTGATCGCCACCCCCGCCTCCCCCGCCCGCCCCGTGCGCCCGATGCGATGCGTGTAATCCACCGCCGAGCGCGGCAAATCGTAGTTCACCACCACCGGCAGCTTGGGAATGTCGATCCCGCGCGCCACCAGATCGGTCGCGATCAACACCTTCACTTTTCCCGCCTTCAAATCCGCCAGCGCCTGGGTGCGCGCCCCCTGGCTCAACTCGCCATGCAGGGCCGCCGCCGCGATCCCTGCCCGCACCAGCTTTTCCGCCACATGTTCGGTCGCGTATTTGGTCGCCACAAACACCAGCACGCCGGTCCACGGATTCGTCTCGATCAGGTGCCGCAACAACTGCGTGCGGCGCGGCACATCCACCTCGATCACGCGCTGCAAAATCTCCGGCGCGGCCTCCTCCGTCTGCGGTGCCTCGATCCGCACCGGGTCGCGCAGCAAGACCGCCGCCAGCGCCTGCACCTCGGGCGGAAACGTCGCGGAAAACAACAAACTCTGCCGCCGCTTCGGCAGCAGCCCGACAATGCGATCCAGCTCGGCCTTGAACCCCAGATCAAGCAGCCGGTCCGCCTCGTCCAGCACCAGGACCGAAACCTCCGCCAGCGAGAGCGCATTGTGGTCGATAAGATCCAGCAAGCGCCCCGGCGTGGCGACCAGCAGATCGGCCCCGCCGCCCAGGGCCATCATCTGCGGGTTGATCGACAGCCCGCCCACCGCCACCAGCGTTTTCAAGGGCTGGGGAAGGTAACGCGCATACCGCCGCACCGCCTCCACCACCTGCGTGGCCAGCTCCCGCGTCGGCACCAATATCAACGCGCTCACAAACCGCCCGTCCGGCCGGCGCGCCGCCGCCAGCTTTTGCACCAAGGGCAAGGCAAACGCCGCCGTCTTGCCCGACCCCGTCTGCGCCGAGGCCCACACATCCCCGCCCTTCAAAATCACCGGAATCGCCGCCGCCTGGATCGGCGTCGGTGCCTCGTAATGCCACACCGCCACGGCACGCTGCAACGATTCGGAAAGTCCCAGTTTGGAAAACGACATGCCGGGAACCGTGTCGCCCTCCCCGCACAAAGCCACGAAATGTTGCGGCAACTTTCTCATTATTGAGCCGCGCATACTCCTTCCTCATCCAGTCTGGACGCACCGTCTGCATACGTTTGCCGAGGCCGCTCTCTTGTGAGTTCTGAGTCGCTGGCTACCGCTCGCCTTTGTGCTAGTCAGGAGCTGTCTTGTCCCCCCCCTTGGAAAATCCAAGATTCCGCCCCGCCTTCCGCATCTTTATCAACCTATCCTCACTTCCTCTATACCCATGAGCCTTACCCTCCGCGATAAATCATCCGTCGTTTTCGACCAAGTCTCCCTCGGCGAAGTCATGCTTCGTCTCGATCCCGGCGAGGGCCGCATCCGCACCGCCCGCTCCTTCGCGGCCTGGGAAGGCGGCGGCGAGTACAACACCTCCCGCGGCCTGCGCAAATGCTTCGGTCTCAAAACCGCCGTCGCCACCGCTTTCGTTGACAACGAAATCGGCCACCTCGTCGAAGATTTCATCATGCAGGGCGGCGTCGCCACCGACTTCATTAAATGGCGCGAGGACGACGGCATCGGTCGCACCGTGCGCAACGGGCTCAACTTCACCGAGCGCGGCTTTGGCATTCGCGGCGCAGTCGGCAATCCCGACCGCGGCAACACCGCCGCCTCCCAGATCAAGCCCGGCGACTTCGACTGGGACCACATTTTCGGCAAGCTCGGCGCCCGCTGGTTCCACACCGGCGGCATCTTCGCCGCACTCTCCACCTCGACCGCCGAGGCGACCATCGAAGCGGTCAAAGCCGCCAACAAACACGGCGTCATCGTCTCCTACGATCTCAACTACCGCCCCTCGCTCTGGAAGACCATCGGCGGGCTCAAAAAAGCCCAGGAAGTCAACCGCGAGATCGCCAAATACGTCGATGTCATGATCGGCAACGAAGAGGATTTCACCGCCTCGCTCGGCTTCGCGGTCAAGGGTGCCGAAGACCTGAAGCACATCGAGACCGACGCTTTCAAGGCCATGATCGAGACCGCCGTTAAGGAGTTCCCCAACTTCAAGGTCGCCGCCACCACCCTGCGTCACGTTCACACCGCCACGGTTAACGACTGGTCGGCCATCCTCTGGCACGACGGCCAGTTCTACGAGAGCAAGCAATACCCGCGCCTGGAGATCCTCGACCGCGTCGGCGGCGGCGATTCCTTCGCCTCCGGCCTGCAGTTCGGTTTCCTCGAATTCAACGACCCAAAGAAGGCCGTCGAATACGGTGCCGCCCACGGTGCCCTGGCTTCGACCACTCCCGGCGACACCTCCATGGCCACCCGAAAAGAGGTCGAAAAGACCATCGGCGGCGGCGGCGCCCGCGTCGTGCGCTAAGCGGCGGAAAACACCTCTTTCAGTAGGACTCACCCGGCCGGCCGCGCTTCCCGGCGCGGCCGGCTTTTTTGTGCAGGAAACACCAGGCCCGATGCCGTTGGAGTCCCGCCTTTGGGCGGTCCTTCTCTTCGCGTGACCGGTCCCCGGCTAAAGCCGGAACTCCCACTCAAGCCCGCGCCGGGCCGATCGGTTTCGACACCCAATCTTAACCGGCAGAAACGTCCGCGCACTTGGCACGGGGGATGCAATATGCATGTTGAACACAACAAAACCAAATGACGCCCTCCTCATCCATCATCGCCCTTCGCTCCGCCGGTGCTTCCAACGTGAAGACTGCGCAATGCGTCCACGGCATGATGCAGGGCGCGCAACAACGTTGGTGTAAACAACACCCAACGTGCTGTCCGGCCCGACGAGTCTGAGCCCGCGCCAAGCGGCTCCCCGCAAGCAAAAGAAGACTCCTCGCACCGGCGGCCCACTTGGGACCGTCAGGTGTCACCTTGTTATGCGTTAACCCATTTAAGTTTAAAATTTTCCCTCTCTTTTTCCTATGAACACGATCCTTCCGCCCACGCTGTCCACCAGTCGTCGTCCGGGCCGTTCCGACTCCGCCGTTAATGGCGAGACGCGCAGCCCGCACTACGATTGCCAACCGCACGGCGACCGCGTGAAGCTGACCGTTTTCCTGCCCGGTGTGGATGCCGCCGGAGTCGAAATCGTGGTGCGCGGACCCGATCTCGTGGTCGTTGGCCGCAAGACCCATAATGTGCGGGTTAATTTCGCCGCCGCCAACCTGGAGAGCTTCCAGCTCGACTACGAACTGCGTTTGCGCCTCGGTCGCGACCTCGACTACTCCACGCTCACAGCGGATCTCTCCGATGGCATTCTCAGTGTGAATATACCGCGCCGAAGCTCCGCGCTCGCAAACGCTGCGTGAGGTTTTGATCAAGCCCCAAAAGCCTCGCCGTTCACCCCGGCTCGCTCCTGCGGCGATCCGGGGGTTTTTATGCGGTCAAGTGCCCGAATGCGCGAACACCCTCACTTTACCAAGTCGTGATACATGCACCAACGGGTCAGGCCCACCACATCGCGCACGCCCAGCTTGGCGTGAATGTTGGCCCGGTGCTTTTCCACCGTGCGTGTGCTTAAATTGAGTTTCGACGCGACTTCCTTGGACGAGAGCGCAGCTGACACCAGCTTGGCGATCTCCAGTTCCCGCGTCGTGAGCACCTCCGGCAGGACATTCTGTGCGTCGCCGGGCAGCACCACGATGGGCTCGGCAGGAGGCTTGGCCAGGCCTGCCGTGCTGGTGTAGCTCAAACCGCCGGCCAGAACACTGCGTATGGTTCTGGCCAATTCGACGGAACTGGCGGTTTTGTCACAGAAACCCTGGACCCCAAGCTTGAGTAATTCCCTGGGCAAATCCCCGCGCGGATGGGCGGTCATTAGCAGCACAATCATATCCGGCAAAGTGAACCTTAGCGTGCGCACAACCTCTACGCCTTGCTGATCCGGAAGATGTAAATCGAGTAAAAGGGCTTCGGGTTTATCCCGTAAACAGGCGGCCACGCCTTCCTTGGCCGTGCCGAACTCGCCGATCAAGGCCACGCCAGCTATCTTCTTCAATACCTGACGTAAAAACTGCCGGTAAACCGGATCGTCCTCGATCATCACCACCCGGACGACTGGCGAAGAGACTGTGGATTTTGGAGCTTTAGACATGGTCTGTGACCCAACGCAGGTCGCCCCAGCAAACGCGCCAGCGCCCCTGGCGCAAGGGGAACTCTACGTAGTTGCACGTAATTCCGCCTAAACCTCCGGCACCAGCCAATGCACGCCACCGGCCGCTCCATCCCCCTGCGCCAGCACCGGGGCCAACCAACGCGCCATCGCATCCAAGGGGCGGGCACTGCCCCAGGGTGGATTGATGACCAACAAGCCGCAGCCCCAGACCTTCAGTGCTGCACCGTCGCCCGCGATGAGTAACTCGACCGTGTAACACGGCGGCAATTTCGACAACGCCAGCAATTGCCGGTAAAACGCATCCACCCGGGCGCGAGCCGTGAGCGGATACCACACCGCAAACGTGCCTCCCGGCAAACGCGCCAAGCCTTCGCGCAAGGCGGTGATCACATTCGTCCACTCGTCCGCCGCCTCGAAGGGAGGATCGATCAAAACCAGCGCCCGGCGCTCTGGAGGGGGCAGGTACGCCCGCACCGCCGTGTAGCCATCCATGGCTTGAACGGAGCAGCGGCGAACCCCGCGAAAACTATCCGCCAACGCGGCGGCTTCGTCCGGTTGGCGCTCGCAGAGCAAAGCCCGGTCCTGCACCCGCAACGCCGCCTGCGCCAGCCAGGGCGAGCCGGGGTAAAACCGGGGAAAATCGCCCTCCGCCTTGCCACCCCCGCTGGCCGTGCGGGTGGTTTGATCAAATACCCGCACCGCCTCGACATAAGCCTGGAGCTCAGGCGGAAGATCGCGCCGCCCCCATATCCGACCCAGCCCGTTCGGCCACTCCGCTTCACGCTCGCGCGTAGTGCCGGTGGCCGCCGCCGTCAGATCATAACCGCCTCTGCCTGCGTGAGAGTCCAGGTAAAGAAACCCTTTCTCCTTCGCCTGCAGCCCGGCGACGAGCCTTAGCAACGTGGCGTGTTTGAGCACGTCGGCAAAGTTAGCCGCGTGGAAATGGTGGCGGTAGTTCACGCGCGAGCCACCACGGGGACTTTGACCACCGTTTTCCGCACCAGCGACGTTTGCCCGTCCGCCAGCGATGGCATGTGGCCATCCACCGGGAAAAAAACCGCCAGCTCGCCCGCAAGCACCCGCAAGGTTGAGCCGCCATCGTGCGCGGCGTAAAACATCAAGTCGCGCGCGCCGCGCAAATCCTCGGTAAGGGTAAGCTGATTCGCCTCGATCACGCGCATCAATTCCCGCCCCGAAACCACCACCTGCACGTCGATGTGTTTCTCATGCGCTTCCCAACGGCCTTCGCTCGCCGGCTTGGTGTCGTAAGCCTGTTCCAACGCAAAAACGCCGTCGCCCAGTTCGATTCGCTCCGTCGCACCCACCGGCACGGCGGCGATTCGGGCCGCCTCGATCGAGCCCGGTGTCAGGCAACGCGCCACATAAGCCAGCGCCAGTTCGAAGCCCGGCGACGAAGCCAACTGCGAACGAACCGTGGAAAGAGAGCCAAAGAGTGCCATAAGGTGTCGAGTTGACTGCGCCCCGTGCCGGCTGGCAAGTCGGCTCGTTGCGCGATTCGTTCCGAGTCTAAAGTTTGGGCCAGTCGGCGACCGGCGGGGAGAAAAAACCCTTCGGCAAGTCCGGGTTCGCCACATAGCTTTCAATCACACTTTCGTGCAGCGTTCGCCCCTCCGATTCCACCCGAATTCGATAGGGCAAGAGCACCCCCGCCACCGGTCGAAAATCGCTGTAATGCGTGACCATCCGCACATCACGCCCCGCCAGCTTTCGGCGCGCCTCCCGCCGGGTCAGCAGGTGGGTCTCATCATCGAGGTAAAGAGTGGTCACCTCGCTATAATTCAACGTCGCCAACAAACTCTGGTAAGCCGTGCCGCCAACAACCTTCTCGCCGGCGTAGTCCAGACTGATTCGACGCGCTTGGTAGTCATACAAGGGCGAATCAAACTCCGCCTCCTGCACAAATAAACGCTCCTCTTCACGCCCCAACCGCATGGGCGGCTTGAGCGCATCAGCTTTTTTCCAAGGCACGTGAACGCCGTCAAAAGCCCGCACCAGCGAGCCTGCTTCGCCCACCGTTTCGATGCGCACCGAACGCGGTCGCGCCACGTAAAGAATGAAAGGCACCAAGCGCTCACCGATGCGGGTTTCGCCGACCGCGCGCCAACTCGCCAGCGCAGCCATGGCCTGGGCCCCCCCCGTCGCCTCGGTGGCGATTCGCGCCAGATCGGCGGCCAGATCCGCCCTGCCCGCATTTGTGGCCACACCGAACGCGATCAACCCCACCCCCAATCGCGTAAATCGCCCAAAACGTGTCATGCCACATGCCGAGCTTGGCCCGCCCTCCGCGCAAGCCGGAAGCCGCCCGACTGCTTTGCGCTGGCGCCCGACTCTGCGGCGGGCTTTACCCTTCGGGCTATGGCTATGGAATTCGGCTGGTGGGTCCGCGACCCTGAACAAGGCAAATATCAGGTATGGGTCGTGTTTCACGGCGGCACCGTCACGTGGCAACGCCACCAGGGCCACCATACCGCTTGGGAGCCCTTGGAGCCGATCACTGGCGAACTTTGGGATCGCCTCATGGATGAAGCCGCCAAACGCGTCCCCCGCCGCCTGATGTCACCCAAGCAGTTCGACGAACTCAAACGCCTCCGCGCCGCCGCCGAGGACTCCGGCACGCCCAAGCCCTTGAAACGCGGCGCCCACCTCAAGCGGGCCCGTGACCTGCCTGCTCCGCCGGATTCCCTCTAGGCGCTGACACCCGCGCTATCGGCCTACCCATCAGTGTTCGGCAGCGCACCTGCTAATTGATAGTCGGCGGGTTCGAGAGGCAAATTGATGCGCCCAAAAGCATAAATCCAAGAGAGGGAATCAGCCCGTCGTCGGAAAATGGGCAGGCTGCGCCCATACGGCCGGGCAGGCCGTTTTACTCCAGCAAGGGATTATGCCGTCTTTTTTTCGCCGAAGATGCGCTCCAGGTCGCCGACCTCGGCCCAGCCGACCCAATAAAGCTGA
>JAPLTN010000058.1 GCA_026398135.1 Verrucomicrobiota bacterium | reverse complement strand
GTTGAAGCGGCATATTGATTTCGAGTTGTTCCGTCCTCAGTTGTCGGAGGTGTTTGTAAAAGAGAGAAAGTCGGCGGCGGGGCGAAAAGCGTATGACGTGGTGTTTATGTTCAAGATTTTGATTTTACAGCGCCTTTACAGTCTATCCGATAAGCAGGCCGAGTATCAGATTAACGACCGCCATTCGTTTCAGCGCTTTCTAGGTTTGTATTTGGGTGGCTCGGTCCCCGACTTCTCCACCGTTTGGTTATTTCGTGAGGCATTAACCAAGGCGGAGACAATAAAGCCCCTCTTCGACACCTTCGGTGCAACATTGGAAAAGCAAGGAGTAATCACCAAGGCAGGAACGATAGTGGACGCGAGTTTTGTGGAAGTACCACGGCAGCGTAACACAAGAGAGGAGAATGAGATGATAAAGAAAGGGGAGGTTCCTCCGGAGTGGACGAATCAACCGAAAAAACTTGCTCAAAAAGATACAGATGCACGTTGGACAAAAAAGAACGAAGAGACGTTCTACGGCTACAAAAACCATGTGCGCGCGGATGCGGAATCAGTTATAATAACCGATTACAAAGTATCAGACGCTTCGGTCCATGACTCGCAGGAGCTACCGAATTTGGTTAACGAAGAGAAAGTAGCCGGTGCGCTGTTTGCGGATAGCGCATACAAGAGTGCCAAAACCGATCAGACTTTGGATGATTTAGGAGTTAAAAATTTTGTGCACGAAAAAGGATCGCGTAATAAACCGCTAAACGAGCTTCACAAGAAACTGAACCGACTGAAGTCTCAGATTCGTTGCAAAATCGAGCACATCTTCGGCTGTGTTGAAAATACCATGGGCGGTCCCGAACAGGAATACATCGGACTCGCTCGCAATTCCACGGGTATCGGCTTGAGCAATCTGGCTTACAATTTCCTACGCTACACCCAGTTGATCAAACTGGGCAGAGTGCCCGCAATGGCGAAGTGTGCCTAATTTCTATTAAAAACGACATTAAGCCCTACATAATAACAAGTTCAGTGATAATAAAGACCGCTTCACTTCTAAACCGCTTTCACGGTTGAAACCTATGCGCGCTTTTCATGCCCCATATTTTAAGAAAAACGATTCTTCAAAGTGCCCTAAACAGACGAAGCCCGTTATAAGCCTGGCCAATGCCCTGATAAATTACCTCGGGAGTTGGTGCCAGGACGGCAGTTGCTGAAACGGTGGAGAATGCCGTAAGTATCAGAAATAAAATATGTTTCATATCAGCGCTTCTTATGCATGAACGGAGCTGCCGTTCGAGTAATAACTTTCCGCCTGTAGGGAATTTTCTGCGCTTCGCTAAATCTAGCGTTAAGCGCAGAAATGTAATAATTTAAACGCCTGCGATGATTACGCGGCGGCCATGTAGGGGAGCCTGGCGGCGGTGATCTGCACGGACGGGATGCCGTCGATGAGGTCGCCGATGGCGTCCCAGCGGCCGTTGACCAAACCGTCGCGGGCGGATTCGCGTTGGGTAACGGGGATCTTGTCCGACCCGTAGCGCACTTCGAGCGCGGCGACATCGACTACGAGTTCGATATTGGGGTTCTTCTCAATCGCGGCGGCGACCTTGGCGATGTCCTCGCGGGCGGCGTTCACGCAGGGGATGCCGAGCGTGGTGCTGTTGCCAAAGAAGATCTCGGCGAAGTTCTCCGCGATGACCGCGCGGAAGCCGGCTTTGTGGATGGCCTGCGGGGCGTGTTCGCGGGAGGAACCGCAGCCGAAGTTGGCCCCGGAGAGGAGGATCTTGGCGCCCTTGTGTTCGGGTTTGTCAATGGGGTGGCCGGTGGGCACGCCCTCGGGGGTGTGGCGGACGTCGTAGAAGAGGAATTCGCCCAGACCGTCGAACACCACGCACTTCATGAAGCGGGCGGGGATGATACGGTCGGTATCGATGTCGTTGCCGGGGACGTAAACGCCGCGACCGGAGACGGAGGTGATTTTTTCGAGAGCCATGTTTGGAAGGAGTTTTTAACCACTAATACTCACTAATGGACACTCATGTCCGGAGATTAGGATTAGTGATTATTAGTGGAAATTAGTGGTTAACGGTTTCAGTTTACCGCGAAGACTTCGCGAGCGTCGGCCACGTGGCCGGTGACGGCGGCGGCGGCGACCATGAGCGGGCTCATGAGCACGGTGCGGCCGGTGACGGAGCCTTGGCGGCCCTTAAAATTGCGGTTCGAGGAAGACGCACAGAGTTCGTCGCCGATGAGTTTGTCCGGGTTCATGGCCAGGCACATGGAGCAACCGGCGGCGCGCCACTCGAAACCCGCTTCGGCGAGGATCTTGTCGAGGCCGAGTTTCTCGCACTGGAGCGCGACGATCTGGGAGCCGGGCACGGCGATGGCGCGCACGCCGGGGGCGACTTTTTTGCCCTGGATATACTTGGCCACTTCCTGGAAGTCGGAGAGGCGGCCGTTGGTGCAGGAACCGAGGAAAGCGACGTTGATCTTGGTGCCTTTGATCGGCTGGCCGGCGGGCAGCTTCATGTAGGCGAGGGCCTCGATGATGCCGGCCTTGTCGTCGGCGGAGGTGGCGGTCTCGGGGCTGGGGATGTTTTCCACGATGGAAATACCCTGGCCGGGATTGATGCCCCAGGTGACGGTGGGGGCGATGTCGGCGGCGTCGATTTTAACCACGTCGTCGTAGCGGCAACCGGCGTCGGAGGCGAAGGACTGCCAGCGGGTGACGGCGGCATCCCAGGCGGCGCCAGTGGGCGAGTAAGGACGGCCCTTGAGGTAGGTGAAGGTGGTGGCGTCGGGGTTGACGTAGCCCACGCGGGCGCCGCCCTCAATGGACATGTTACACACCGTCATGCGCTCCTCCATGGTGAAGCCGTCGAAGGTGGTGCCGGCGTATTCGTAGGCGTAGCCGGTGCCGCCGTTGACGCCGAGCTTGCGGATGATGTGGAGGATAACGTCCTTGGCGTAAACGCCGGGGCGGAGTTTGCCGTTTACCTCGATGCGGCGGACCTTGAGCGCGCCGAGGGCCATGGTCTGGGTGGCGAGCACGTCGCGCACCTGGCTGGTACCGATGCCAAAGGCGATCGCGCCGAACGCGCCATGGGTGGAAGTGTGGGAATCGCCGCAGGCGATGGTGGTGCCGGGCTGGGTGATGCCTTGCTCGGGGCCGACGATGTGCACGATGCCCTGCTTGCCGGAAGCGCGGTCAAAGAAGGTCACGCCGAACTGGGCGCAGTTCTTGCGCAACTCGTCCATCATGGCCTGGGCGAGCGGGTCCTTGTAGGGCTCGACGAGCTCGTTGGTGGGAACGATGTGGTCCACCGTCGCGAAGGTGCGGTGGGGCATGAGGACCTTCAGGCCGAGGTCGCGTAACATGCCGAAGGCTTGGGGCGAGGTGACCTCGTGGATGAGGTGGGTGCCGATGAGGAGCTGGGTCTGGCCGTTGGCCAGCTGGCGGACGGAGTGGGCGTCCCAGACTTTTTCGAAGAGCGATTTGGGTTGGGCGGACATAGGTTTAAAGGAAGGAGAGCTGTCTTTGGAAAAGTGAAATCCTAGCAGACGATTGCATTGCCTGGAAATACTTGTTTCCGTTCCTGTGATGCCTCGTGAGTATCAATTTGATTTTGAGCTGCGCCACCTCGTGTATTTTCGCGAGGTGGCCAAAACGCTGCATTTTCGGCGCGCGGCGGAGGCGCTGGCGGTGGCGCAGCCGGCGCTGAGCCGCCAGATCGCGCAGTTGGAGGCGGCGCTGGGGGTGGCCTTGTTTACTCGCTCGCGGCGCAAGGTGGAGCTGACACCGGCGGGCGCAGCGTTGGTGGCGCGGGTGGAGCCGCTTTTGCACGGACTGGCGGCGGTGCCGGGGGAGTTGCGGGCGCTGACCGAGGGGCAAACCGGGCAGGTGCGGGTGGGGTTCACCGGTTTGGCGATGGCGACGGTGTTGCCGGGGATCTTGCGCGAATTCCACCGGAGTTATCCGAAGATACGGCTGGAGCTGAACGAATCGCCCACTTCGGCACAGTTGGCGGCGCTGGCGGCGGGGGAGATCGCGTGTGGCTTTTTTCACCCCGACGCCACCACCCCGGGGCTGCGCACGCGGGAACTGTTGCGGGAGAAAAACGGAGTCTTGCTGCCCGCTGATTATCCATTGGCGGGCGCGAAAGAACTGCGGTTAAAGGACATGGCGGAGGTGCCGTGGGTTTTGTTTCCGAGAACGCACAATCCCGGGTTTTACGACCGGGTGCTGGCGGCGTTTTCCAAGGCGGGCATCGCGCCGCGCATCGCCGAGGAAGTGTGGCCGCGAGCCAACGCCGTCGGCTTGGTGCGCGCGGGTCTGGGCGCGACGTTCATGTGCCCGAGCGAGGCGCAGCCGCTGCCCAGCGGGGTGACGTTTCGCCAACTGGCGGGACCCGCGCCCGAGAGCCGCTTGGTTCTGGGTTGGCGGGCGGCAAGCGATGCGAAAGTCGCCGAAGAAAACCCGGCGTTGAGTTCCTTCCTCGCCGTGGCGACGGGAGAAACAGCCCGCACCGAAACGCGGCCGATCAGCGCCGCGCCACCAGTTCGAGCATAGTCCAAGGCAGCCGATCAAACGCCACCGAGAGGTAACGGGCGAACAAGGCTCCGGCACCGGCCAGCAGGGTGAAACCCATGATGGAACGCATCGCGTAGCTGAGGATAAAGACGTTCATCTTGGGCACCGCGCGGCCAAGGATGGCAAAGCCCATGGTGATAACGAAATTCAACGCGATAAACGGCGCGCACATGCGCAGCGCAGTCTCGAGCAGACCGGACACGCCTTTGACCATGGTTTCCGCCGCCGCCGGGTTCAGACCGCCAGCTCCGGGCGGGGCGAGCACGAAGCTGCGCGCGAAGGCGGCCAACACGCCCTCATGCGCGTGCAGGAGGAAAAACAACAGGCCGGCGAACAACCCCATGAACGCAGGCAAAGGCTCCTGGGCCGGCACCGGCGCATCGAAGCCGGGCGCGGCCATCAGTCCGATTTCGCCCGCGATCATACGTCCGGCCAGCTCGGCGGTGGCAAAGACCATGCGCATCACCAAACCCATCGCCAACCCAAGCAGGATCTCGTGCATGGCCGAGACGCCAAGCGCGACCATGCTTTCAGGCGGCGGCGTGGCCCCGCCGGGCGTTACCGAGGCCAGTAAGCCGCCGATCAAAAAGGAAAGCGCCACGCGCATGACCGGCGACATCGGCTGTCCGCCCGGCATGGGCAAGGCCATGACCACCCCCAGCGCGCGCAGGGAGCCCATCATCATCAGCAAGATCGCTTCCCAAGGCATGGTGGTGACGACGCCGACCGGCGGGTGTCTACGGCCCCATGGAGCCGATGCGGGAAAGTTGTTGCACCGCAAATTCGCCCAGCAAACGCAACGTCCAAGGAGCGAGGAGCAACATCACTCCAGACAGGGCAAGCAGCTTGGGCACAAAGGTCAGGGTCTGTTCCTGAATACTGGTCACGGATTGAAACAAGCTGGTGATCAAACCCACTGCGAGAATCACGCCCAAAAACGGCGACATCACGTAGAGCGCGAACATCACCAGCGTCTTGAAAATATCGATGGCGGCCTCGGCGTTCATGTCTGGAAACTGGCGACCAAGCTCTGCACCACCAAGTGCCAGCCATCGACCAGCACGAACAACAAAAGTTTAAACGGCAGGGAGATAATTGCCGGCGGCATCATCATCATACCCAGCGCCATCAGCACGGCCGAGATAAGCAAATCGATCACCAAAAACGGCAGAAAGATCAGGAACCCCATCTGGAACGCGGTCTGAAGCTCGCTGATCACATAAGCGGGCACGATGACCCGCAGCGGGATGTCGTTTACCCGGGTAGGCGGGAAACGCCCCAATTGCAGAAAAAACTCCAGGTCGCGCGAACGCGTCTGCTTAAGCATGAACTCGCGCAGCGGCTGGGCCGCCGCATCGAGCGCCTCGCTGGTCGCGCGATTGCCCTCCATGTAGGGTTTGAGGCCCTCGTTATAGCTGCGCTCCAAAGTGGGGCCCATGATGAAGAGGGTCAGGAACAGGGCCAGCCCGGTGACGATCTGATTGGCCGGCGCGCTGGGCACGCCGATCGCGGTGCGCACGAAACCCAGCACGATGACGATGCGGGTGAAGGACGTCATCAACAGGATCAGCGAGGGCGCGATGCTGAGCAGCGTCATCACCACCACGATCTGCATGCCGACACTGGCGGTGCCGCCGGTTTGGCCGTTGCCCTCCAGATCCACCGCCAGCCGCCAAGGGGTCGCAGCGGCCGCACCGGTGGCGGCGGCGTCAGACTGCGCGTGCAGCGCCAAGGGCAGTACGGCGAGCAGGAGCAACGCACCGAGCGCGCCGCGTTTAAACGTGCTTGGCGTCATCTTCGTCCTCCTTGGGATCGAGCGGGGAAAGCATTTGAATGCCGCCGGCGGCGACGCCCAGCAGGAAGCGGCGGCCATCGCAGGAGGCAACGACCAGAAACTGTCGGTTGCCCAGGGCGCGCGTATCCTCGATCTGGATCGAGCCGCGCCGGCTTAAAGGAGATTTACCGCGTTGCCGCAGATACCAGTAGCCGCCGGCCCCCAGCCCGACCATGGCGACGAAAACCCAGGTGGCGGGGGAGGAATTGGACGTGTTTTTCTGCGGGGCGTCCGGGCTGCCCTCATCGCTGCGGGGATAAATTACGGTGTCGCCGGTGCGGGCGACGGAAGCGGCGGGCTCGGGGGCCGCCATCATCGGCTGCGCCATCTCCAAAATAGCGCAGCCGACTACCATTAGCAGCCAGCGGGTTACGCTGGAAGATGTGTAGGTGAACATGGTCACGAAACCTTGCTCACGAGTTCGGTGATCTTGATCCCGAAATTTTCCTCAACCACCACGACCTCGCCGTAGGCGACGAGTTTGTCGTTCACATAGAGCCCGACCGGCTCGCTGGCGCGATGCTGAAGCTGGATGACGGAGCCGGCGGTGAGAGCCAGCACCTCGCGCATCGGCAGCAGGCAGGAGCCGAGTTGTACGGTGACTTTTACCTTAACATCCAAAACAAGATCTAGGGTGGAGGTTTCCATGGAGATTAAGACCGATCTTCGTCGGCAGCGGTGAGTTTACGGGCGATTTTCATGGCTACTTGATCGCCTTCGAGGCCGACCGTGCCGGTGAATTTAGGCACGCCGCTGAGCAGCGCGCGGGTGCGGTCGAGGATGCCGACCGGAAGTTCAAGCACATCGCCTACCCTCAGGGCGGCGACTTCGCGCAGGGGCATCTCCGGCAGGGTCCACTCGGCGCGGACCGGGATGTGCACATGCTCGTAGATGTCGCGCCACTCCGCTTTGGCCGGAGCGGCGACGGGGGCGGAGTCCTTTTGGCGGCGTTGCTGCAAGGCTTTCACCAAGGGCTCGATGGTGTAGTAAGGCAGCCCGATCTGGATCTGCTCGGAACAATCGCCGAAGCTGACCTCGATCGAGAGCGCCAACACCACCGCATCGCGCGGTGAAGTCTGGAGGAAGCGACCGTTGTTCTCATGGCCGATGATGTTCGGGTGCAGTTCCTTCTCCTCGCGCCACTGGCTGCACCACTCTTCGAGCACGATTTTCAAGACGTCCTCAAGCAGCGCGATTTCGATCTCGGTAAGGTAACGCTCGGCCTTGACCGAGTGGCCGCGTCCGCCGAGCAAACGATCCACCAAGGTGAGGGCGAGACGTGGGTTTACATCGAGCAAACCGACGCCCAGCAGCGGTTCCGCCTTGAAAAGACAAATATGGGTAGGGCTGGCCAGACCCTCGGTGAATTTCCCGTAAGTCATGGTCTGAAGCCGCGCCATTTTAAGGACGCACTCCATACGCATGAACATCGCCAAACGGGCTGCGAGGTAGCGGATGAAGTCTTCGTGGAGAATACGAAGGCGGCGCAACTCGACCTCGGTGAGGAAGGCGGGGTTGCGAAAATCGTAGGCCTCGACCCGCGCTGAATCAGCATCCTCGCCGCGCCGGCCATCGGCGCGCAGCAGGGGCGGCCGTTGTTCGGCCACGGCCTGCGCGAGCAGTTGGTCGATCTCGCTTTGATCGAGCGTGCCGCTGTTACTGTCGAGGGGATCGGCCATGGCTACTGGACCACAAATTCCGAGAAAAAGAGGTTCTCCGCCGTTTTCTTGCCGAGCGCCTGATTATAAGCGGCCAGCAACCGTTCGCGAATGATGTTCTTCGCGCCGGATTCTTCCAGATCCGCCAAGGTCAGCGAGGAAAGCACCCCCAGGGTGACGTCGGTAAGCTGAGGTTTGGCTGCATCAAAAAGCTCTTTAATATTGGCGGCACCCGTGACCAGAAAACTGACCTTGAGGTAACGCGTGCCCATGGTGCCGGAGAGATTAACGACCACGTTCTCGAATTTGAAACCGGCCGGCTCGGCAGGCTTTTCCTTGCCGCCGCCGTGGGCACCGCCGCCACCGCCGTGGCCGCCGGCCTTTTCCGCCTTGGGCTCCTCCTTGGGCGGCAGGGGTAATTCGCCGGCGGCGGCGAGCGCGAGGCTGGCGCGAAACTTCGGCAGGATGACAAAGGTGGCGACCGCCCACGTGACCGCCGGAGCGAGTACGATGGCCAGAATCGCGGGCAGCAGCGCCTTGATGCCGCCACCACCGGCGGCGGCGCCGGCAGCATCGGCGGCCGCCGGGGCGGCACCTTTTTCGGGAGCGGGTTCGTGTTTTTTTTCGGACATGGCGCGGGGGCGCTCAGCGCTTCAGGTTAACAATCTCCTCAAGGATATTGTCGGAGATGGTGACGAGGCGGGAACTCGCCTGGAAGCTGCGCTGGGTGGCGATGATGTTGGCGAACTGCGCAGTGAGATCGACGTTGGAGAGCTCCAGCGATCCGGACTCGATGGTGCCGAGGCCGTTGAGGCCGGGTTCGTTGCCCGTGGCGGCGAGAGCGGCCCCGCCGACGGGACCGGCGGCCAAGAACCCGGTGAAAAGATTATCACCCGAACGGGTCAGCGCGGCGGGATCGCGGTAATTTTGCAGAAGGATTTTGTTCGTCGTGGCCGAGGAGCCGTCGGAGTAGAATTCAACCACGTTGCCCAGACGATCAATCGAGTAGGACTGCAAGCTGGAGGTGCCCGGGGGCGTGCCGAACTGGATGCTGCCGATGGTTGCAGGCGCGGTGGTGGCATTGCCTCCAGTCAAACCCTGCACGCGGTAACCCTTGCTGTTCACGAGATAATTCTGGTCGTCGAAGCGGAAATCACCCGCCCGGGTGGCGTATTCGGAACCATCCACCGAATTGAGAACCCGGAAGAACCCGTTGCCGGAGACGCCGAGGTCGGTGCTAATACCGGTCGCGGTCAGAGCGCCTTGGTTAAAGTCACCGCTGATACGCGAGACATTCACGCCGGTGCCGACTTGGATGGGGGCCTGATTAGGCGTGTCGGTGCTGGAGTTGGCCGCTCCGCGAAGGGTGTTACTGAAACTTTCCGAATAACCGACGTTGGAGGACTTGAAGCCGGTCGTATTCACGTTGGCGATATTGTTGCCGATGACTTCAAGGCCCTTGGTGAAGCTGCGCATCGCGCCGACGCCGGAGGTAAGTGTGCCGATAAGTGACATGGTAGAATGAGGTTGGGGTTAATTGACTGATCAGGAAGCGACGACCGCCGGGGCCACGCGCACGACTTGGGACAGGTTGTAAAGGGATCCGCCGACACTCAGCCGCGTCTCGCCATCGGCGGAGGAAACCGAATCCACCGTGCCGCGGATGTCGCCCTTGGGAGTGGTCACGGTGACATCCCGGCCAATCATGCCGGTGGCGTATTGCTGGGCGAAATCGTTGCGCAGTCCGGCCACGTCTTTGGACATTTGGGAAGACTGTTCGAGCGCGCTGAACTGGGCCATCTGGGCCATGAACGCGGTGTCTTCCATGGGCTTCATGGGGTCTTGCTTGGCGAGTTGCACCGTGAGCAACTTGAGAAAGTCGTCCTGCCCCAAGGTCTTTTTTGGGATACGGCTGGCGGCGGTGCTCCCGTTGGCGGCGGTAGCGCTGGCAGCGGAGGTGGCTGAATTGGTGCCGGTGATAGTCATAGGGGTGGGTTTAAGCGATTACACTGAGGTGACGGGAGGTATCGGGACGACGACCGGTGGCCTCGGTCGGAACTGCGGCGGAACCGGCAGCACGCCCGCCGGTGCGGGACGAACCTGCGGCCCAGGAAGCGTTGGCGGCGGCCTCGCGACCGGCGGCTTCGCGGCGATCTGGATTTTGGCCGGAACCGGCGAGACCGGAATCGGCGGCACCGGAAGTGGAAGCCACCGGAGCAATAAAGTTATTGGTGGACGGAGCGGAAAAAACCGGTTCGGCCCAGCGTTGGTTCGCACCTTCACGGCTCTGCACAAAGCCCTCCCAGGCGGAAGACAAGGCGGCGCGAACTTCGGGCGAATCGCTGCGGAAATCCGCGTGAACCCGACCGCCTTGCACGGACACATGGACGTCAACGTGGTGGTTGCCCTCAAGCTCGATGCGAAGATCGACTTTATCGTTGGAGCGCGCGGATAACCGCTCGGCCGCCTCGGCCACTTGCTCAACCAGCCGCGTGGCGGCGGCGGGAGCGACCGGCACCGGCAGCTCGGAAGGCTTCACCGAGACGACCGGACTGGCGGGAGAGGAATAGCTCGGGCTCATGACGCCTGGTTCATAAGCTTTCGTCGTGCCATCATTTTTCTCTAAAGTCTTATAATCTTTTTTATCATAGGTTTGAGTTATGTTTTTATTTTTATCCGATACCGCTTCACCACTCGCCGAGGAGACTGCTGCAGGCTGGGCGGCAATTTGTGCCGAGGCGGTGGTCACGGTGGCAGCCAAGGCCTGCTTGGCCGAGGTACTGGTCGGTATGTTCGTAGGGGAGCTGGTCGATATGCCAGTCGAGGCCGATTCACGTTCGGAGCCCTTACCCTCGGGGGAGAGCGTAGATTGCTCCAACTTGCTCGAAAATCCCGGGCCGACAGGGTAAGCAGGGGCTGGCTGGCTCAGATTAGCCGCATTAACCTGGCTGGTTTTGCTTTCCAAGCGGGTGAGCTCAGCCTGACTCGATTTCGCAGCTCCTTCAACCAAGCCTGCGCGAACAGCGTCCACTGCCGTTTCATCCTCGGGCGCGGCGCGATACGGGGTGGTTAAATCGATGTGAGTCGAGATAGGCGGTGCGGGAGGCGGAGGAGGCGGCCGCATGCCAAGCATCTCTAAAAGGGCCTCGGCACCAGCCGGGGTTAAGGTCGGGGTGTCGGATGCCGTTTCGTCATTATTTTCCAGCTCAGGCGCATCGGGCTCGACTGCTTCAACATCGGGCGTTGGAGCTCCGTCAACCAAAGTGGGGCTTTCTACTCCCTGGCCCTGAACGGAAGCCCCCAACGCCAGAGAGGAGGCGAGAACTAACGGGATCAGCGGCGTGAAGTTGCCGAGCACGACTGCACAGGGTTGCCCGATCACGGTCGGGACGGTCGCAGGCGCGGCAGACGGTATCGGTACGGTCACTGTCGCTGACGTGTCGGCTTGTGAGAGGAGGTCGGAAAAATCGCCGCTGGTCTCGTTTTGACCGGCAGCATACTGCGGGTTGGCGGGATCGGCGGCGCGGGTGGCACCGGCCGAGGAGGCCGTGAGATCAGCGGGGGAGTTCGAGGGAACGGCAGAAGATAAGGCGAGCATGGGTAACAGGCCTTCATGGCGGTTCGCTCGAGCCATCCTTGGCTCGGGAGTGGGGGGTTGCTGAGAAAAGGGGAAACTTAGGGCGCAGACTAAGGCTTGGCTTGAACGAGAAGGCGGAGTCGCTGGGTGATCTCGGCGGCGCGTTTCACGTTCACGTTGTCCGGCCCGGGCGTGCTGCTGAATTCCTGAAGAATCGCGGTGGTGACGTCGGGCTTCATCAACGAGAGCAATTTGGCCACCATGAGATCATCGAGCTCCTTGAAAATGGCCACGGCGGCGGGTGGCGTGAGTTTGCTGTAGGTGTTGGCGAGAGTTTTGAGGTTTTTCATCTCCTGCGACTGCACCTCGACGATGCGGCTGGCGATTTCGCCGCGCAGCGATTCGACCTGCTTGCGGATGACGTCGAGTTCCAGCACTTCGGCGGCGAAGCGTTTCTCCCGCGCCGCCACATCGGCTTCGCGCTGGGCGAGCTTTTCCTTCTCCTCCTTCAGTTCCTTGGCGAGATTCTCGACTTCGGGCGTCCAAAAATCCCACGGTTTCTCGGGTCGCTTGGCCTCGATTTCGTGCACGTGCTGGGCAGCCATCTGAGTGACGAGGGCGGTGGCCTCTTTATTGAGCAACGCGAGCACGAGTCCGGCTCCAAGAAGGACGGAAAGAAGGATGTAAACGATCGGGGAGGTCAGCGCTTTCATGCAAGGGGGGCGACGCGGGTGGTGGCGAGGGAGGCGAGTTCGTCGAGAATGGCTTGCTCGGATTTTTCGGCG